>NZ_JACMYK010000006.1:107500-159187 GCF_020889785.1 Bradyrhizobium acaciae | reverse complement strand
CGCGCGCGCATCGAGCAGCCAGCCGGCGGCTTCGCCGGTGCCGGCCAGATAGGCTGTCAGCGTTTGCCGCGCGGTGGGATTGGTCGCGGCCTGGTCCAACATCGCCCTGACCTGCGCGACCGAGATCTGTCCATGCGATGTCGAAGGCTGAGCGTGCGCAGCGGTCGTCAGCACGAGGAGGGCACAGATGGTGCGGGTCGGGCGGTTCAGCATGAGGCTGCCTTTCAATGCATGTTGACTCGCAGATAATTATTATCGTAAAACAATAATACTTGGTCAATAGTCCCGAGGTTGAATATGCCCGCGTCCCTCTCGTCAGAGCTTCCGCAGTCCGCGCGACCGGCGCGTCTTGAACGCATCAGTGTGGTCAGCCGCATGCTCGCCTATGCGTGCACCGGCATCTCGTTCGTGCTCGCCGTGGGCCTGCTGGCCTATTGGCTGACGAGCCCGGATGAGGCGATCCTGCGCGATGCGGGGCTGACCGGCATCGCCTTCCATCCGATCGGCTGGCTGGTTCGCCTGATGGGTCTCATTGTCTCGGCGTTGCCGCTGGCCTGTCTGATCTGGGGACTGTCGCGCGTGCGCCGCTGCTTCACGTCGTTCGCGGACGGGCGGTTCTTCACGGCCGAAAACGTCACGGGGTTGCGCGACCTCGCGATCGCGATGCTGGTCTCGACCTTGCTGAAGCCGCTGATCGGCGCACTGCTCTCGATCCTGCTGAGCTGGCAGACCTACGCGCTGGGCAAGTCCGTCGTCATCGCGTTTGGCTCCGATACGCTGCTGGCGCTGCTGTTTGCCGGCCTGGTCGCGGTCACGGCCTGGGTGATGGCCGAAGCCAATGCGATCGCCGACGAGCACGCGCAATTCGTTTGAGGCAGTTGCGATGCCGATCCGGGTCCGGCTCAACGTGATGCTCGCCGAGCGCAACGTGAAATCGAAGGAGCTCGCCGAATATGTCGGGATCACCGAGGCCAATTTGTCCCTGCTCAAGCAGGGCAAGGTGAAGGGCGTCAGGTTCGATACGTTGGAACGGATCTGCACCTATCTGAAGTGCCAGCCCGGCGACTTGCTGCGCCATGAAGACGACGATGCGTCAGCCTGACGCGGTCATGCATTACCCGAGTATTAACTTTCGCGCGCTACCCCAGAGCCAGTTCCGGGAGTACCGCGCATGGACATGATGAGCATGGTGTCGAGCATCTTGTCGATGCAGCAGGGCAACCTGCAGGGCGAGATCGCGACCCGGGTGGCCAAGCAGAATCTCGATGCGGAGAGGTCTGCGGTTCAGACCCTGCTCGGCACGCCGTCGACCGCCAATCTCGGTGCCGGCATCGGCGGCAATCTCAACGCCGTCGCCTGATCAGAACCCGGCCGCGGCCGGGGCCAGCGCCGCCTTCACCAGCTTGATCGCATCGTCGCTCGCCCATTCGGCGGGACCGGCGATATTGGCGATTTCGCAGCCCTTGCCGTCGACCAGCACAGAGGTCGGCATGCCCAGCGCCTTGCCTATGTTCTTAAGGTCCTGAAAGACTTTGGCTTTCTGGTCGCTGAAATAGCCGAGACTGGTCAGATTGGCTTCCTTCAGGAAGTTCTTCGGCTTGTCCGGGTCGCGGGTGTCGATGTTGATCGCCACCACCTCGAAATCCTTGCCGCCGAGCTTGGTCTGCAGGCTGTCGAGCGCCGGCATCTCCTTGCGGCAGGGCACGCACCAGGTCGCCCACAAATTCACGAGCACAGTCTTGCCGCGCCAGTCCGAGAGCTTCTTCGGCTGGCCGTTGGCGTCCTCGAACGTCAGGTCGGGCAGCTTCAAGGGCGCGGTCGCCATAGTCAGCGCCGCGACTTCGCCATGGGCAAGCGGGGCGATCTTCTTGGCCAGATCCACCGCGCTGTTGCAGGCGAGATCGCCGCCCGCGGGATGCTTGAGGCCGGAGACCCCGACATAGCCGATCGCGGCCCCGGCCAGCACGGCGCCGATCACCAGCGGAATGCGCCACTTGGCAGTCGGCCTGGCACTCGACTTGGCGGTCGGTTCGGATGGGGTCGTCTCGGGCATATCGTTTGTCATCCTGGGTCAGATGTGGCTAAGCAGTGCCGGGAATTACGACCGGAACCGCCATGCTGTTTCGCCGCTCCGGCACAGGGGCAGCACGGCCTGAAATACAAATTCGTGAGCGAGATGTCATGAGCAACAAGATGTGGGGCGGCCGGTTCTCGGAACGTCCCGACGCGATCATGGAGGAAATCAACGTCTCCATCGACGTCGACCGTCACCTTTATGCCCAGGACATTGCCGCGTCCAAGGCCCACGCCGCGATGCTCGCCGCGCAAGGCATCATCACGTCAGCTGATGCGAAAAATATCGGCAAAGGTCTAGACACGATTTTGTCAGAAATCGGCAAGGGCGATTTCGACTTCAAGCGCGCGCTCGAGGACATCCATATGAATGTCGAGTCGCGGCTGTCCGAACTGATCGGACCCGCCGCGGGCCGGCTGCATACCGCCCGGTCGCGCAACGACCAGGTCGCAACCGATTTCCGGCTCTATGTCCGCGATACAATCGACGAGACCGATGCTGCGCTGGCCGCGTTCCAGCAGGCGCTGGTCACCCGTGCGCTGGAGCATGCCGGAACGGTCATGCCGGGCTTCACGCATCTGCAGACCGCGCAGCCGGTGACCTTCGGCCATCATCTGCTGGCCTATGTCGAGATGGCCGGTCGCGACCGTGGCCGCTTTACCGACGCGCGCAAGCGGCTGAATGAATCGCCGCTCGGCGCCGCCGCGCTCGCCGGCACCTCGTTTCCGATCGACCGCGCGGCGACCGCCAAGGCGCTCGGCTTCGACCGGCCGATGGCCAATTCGCTCGATGCGGTGTCCGACCGCGATTTCGTGCTGGAGACGCTGTCGGCAGCCGCGATCTGCGCGGTGCACATGTCGCGCTTCGCCGAGGAGATCGTGATCTGGACTTCGCCGCTGGTCGGTCTCGTCAAGCTCAGCGACAAGTTCACCACCGGCTCGTCGATCATGCCGCAGAAGCGCAACCCGGACGCCGCCGAGCTGGTGCGTGCCAAGACCGGCCGCGTGATCGGTGCGCTCACCGCGCTCCTGATCGTGATGAAGGGCCTGCCGCTCGCCTATCAAAAGGACATGCAGGAGGACAAGGAGGGCGCGATGGAGGCGTTCGCGGCGCTGTCGCTCGCGATCCGCGCCATGACCGGCATGGTCGAGGACCTGGTGCCGGACGAGGCCAAGATGAAGGCCGCGGCCGGCGAGGGCTACGCGACCGCGACCGACCTTGCCGACTGGCTGGTGCGCACCCTGAAAATGCCGTTCCGCGATGCCCACCATGTGACCGGGCGCATCGTCGGCCTGGCCTCGAAGCAGGGCGTGGCGCTGCACGAATTACCGTTGGCGGCCATGCAGGAGGTCGAGCCGAAGATTACGGCTGAGGCGCTGAAGGTGCTCAGCGTCGAATCTTCGGTGAAGAGCCGGACCTCGTTTGGCGGCACGGCGCCGAAGAATGTGATGGCGCAGGCCAAAGCCTGGGCCAAGCGGCTGGAAAAAGAGCGAAAATTGGGCTGATCCGGAAAATTTGACCGTGATTTCTCGGCCCTCGGCCTCTCGCCAGAGCACGCCAATGTTTGTATGGTGCCGCCCGAATTGGGGAATTCGTTGTGATTAGCAAGAACCGCCTGACCCCCTCGGGATGGGCCATCATTGTGCTGAGCGCTGCAACACTCGCGCTCGGCGGCTGCGGCCGCAAGGGACCGCTCGACCTGCCGCCGACCGCGAACGCCGCGCCGGGCGTGGCACCGGGCGATACCGAGGCCGAGCGCGCGGCGCAGCCCAGCGTGTTCAATCCGACCTATGGCTCGGATGCCGCGCCGGCCGCGTCGAAAGGCAACAAACGGTCTTTCGTCCTCGATCCGCTGCTCGGCAACTAGTATCTAAAAGCTTGTCATGAACCATTTCGACTATCGCAACGGCGTGCTGCATGCCGAGGCGGTCAATCTCATTGAGCTCGCGGAAGCCGTCGGCACGCCGTTCTATTGCTATTCGACCGCGACGCTGGAGCGGCACTACCGCGTCTTCACCGAAGCCTTCGCCGGAGAGAAGGCGCTGGTCTGCTATGCGATGAAGGCGAACTCCAACCAGTCGGTGCTGCGCACGCTGGCCAAGCTCGGCGCCGGCGCCGACGTGGTGTCCGGCGGCGAGTTGAAGCGGGCGCTGGCAGCCGGCATTCCGCCGTCGAAGATCGTGTTCTCGGGCGTCGGCAAGACCGAAGGCGAGCTGCGCGCCGCGCTCGCCGCCGACATCCTCTGCATCAATATCGAGTCCGAGCCGGAACTCGAGATGCTGTCGCGCCTTGCGGTCGAAATGAAAAAGACCGCGCGGATCTCGGTGCGGGTCAATCCCGACGTCGACGCCGGCACCCATGCCAAGATCTCGACCGGCAAGTCGGAGAACAAGTTCGGCATTCCGATCGCGCGCGCCCGCGAGGTCTATGCCCGCGCGGCGAAGCTGCCCGGCATCAAGGTCACCGGCACCGACGTGCATATCGGCAGCCAGATCACCGATCTCGGTCCGCTGGAAGTCGCCTTCCGGCTGCTCGCCGAGTTCGTGCAGACCCTGCGCGCCGATGGCCACGATATCTCGCATATCGATTTCGGCGGCGGGCTCGGCATTCCCTACTACATGGACCGCGCCGCGCCGCCGGCGCCGGATGCCTATGCCGCGATGGTCAAGCGCGTCACGCACAATCTCGGCTGCACGCTGATGTTCGAGCCGGGCCGCATGATCGTCGGCAATGCCGGCATCCTCGTTGCCCGTGTGATCCATGTGAAGCCGGGCGATGCCAAGAACTTCGTCATCATCGACGCCGCGATGAACGATCTGATCCGGCCGACGCTGTATGAGGCGCATCACGACATCTTAGCCGTGCGCCAGCCTGCGCCTGATACCCCGACCATGGTCGCCGACGTGGTCGGCCCGGTCTGCGAGACCGGCGACTATCTCGCGCTCGACCGCGCGCTGCCGCAGCCGAAGGCCGGCGATCTGCTGGCGATCATGACCGCCGGCGCCTATGGCGCCGTGCAGTCCGGCACCTACAACACCCGGCCTCTGGTGCCGGAGGTGCTGGTCAAGGACGACCAGTATGCCGTGGTCCGCCCGCGCATCGACGTCGACGCGCTGATCGCGATGGACAAGCCCGCGCCGTGGTTGTGAGGCACTAGCGTGCCGCATCAATAGCGTCGTCCTGGCGAAGGCCAGGACCCATAACCACCGTTACTGCTTGTTGTACTGAGCTGGGGCCCCAGCTCAGCTGAATCACAAACGCCTGTGGTTATGGGTCCCGGGTCGCGCTTCGCTTGCCCGGGACGACGGCGGCTATTTGTCGACCGCCTTACTTCGCGGCGTGACTGCCGCCTTTGCCGCCACCCACGATCACACCCGCGGCTTTCTCGATCGGCTTGATCGCCGCCGTGAAATCCGACTCCGCGCCTTCCTCCCGGATGATGACTTCCCAGAGCCGGCCGACCGCTTCGGCGACTTCCATCGAAAGCCCGAGCGAGCGCATCTCCTCGACCGCGAGCCGCACGTCCTTGACCATCAGCCCGGTGGCGAAGCCGAAGTCGAAGCTGCGCGGCAGCACCGCGCGCGGAAACTTGTCGCGGCTCGCGGTGTTCAGCCCGGAGCCGGCATTGATGACGTCGATCATCACGGCCGGATCGAGCCCGGACTTCACGCCCATCACCACGGCTTCCGAGGTCGCGACCATCGCGGTCGCCGACAGGAAGTTGTTGGCGAGCTTCATGGTCTGGCCGGAGCCCGGCTTGGTGCCGATGAAGAACACCTTGCCGATCACGTCGAGCGCGCCCTTCACCAGCTCGAAATCGGCGCGCGGGCCCGACACCATCACCGCCAGCGTGCCCTTCTCGGCACCGGAGACGCCGCCGGAGACCGGGCTGTCGATCTGCACGATGTTCTTCTTCGCCAGGAGATCGTGGATCTTGACCGCCATCTGCGAGCCGACGGTGGAGAGATCGATGAAGCGCTTGACGCGCTTGCCCTCGATCACGCCGCCTGCGCCGGTTGCGACATCGAGCGAGGCCTGCAGCGAGGGCAGGCTCGCCATCACGGTCTCGACGCGGTCGGCGACGTCCCTGGGCGACGTTGCTGCCTCGGCACCGCGCGCCACCAGCCTTGCGAGCGCGTCCTTGTTTGTGTCGAACACGGTGAGCTTGTGGCCGGCCTCGATCAGCCGGCGCGCCATCGGGAAGCCCATCTTCCCGAGGCCGATGAATCCGATTTCCATGAGTCGTTTCCTTTTTTTCGTTTCGCGCGAAGCACCGAGCCCCACATCCAATGTCGTCCCTGCGAAAGCAGGGACCCATAACCACCGCGGTCAATTGGTGTGCTCCGCTGGAGGCCCAGCGTGTTCTCGCCACGAACGCCTGTGGTTATGGGTCCAGGCTTTCGCCAGGACGACGGCGGTGAGGCAGCAGCGCCTCACGCCTTGTTGTCGAGTTCGGCGAACACCTCGCGCGCGATGCGGAAGCTGTCGACGCCGGCCGGGATGCCGGCATAGATCGAGACCTGCATGAAGATCTCGCGGATCTCGTCGCGGGAGACGCCGTTGGTCAGCGCGCCCTTGATGTGCGCCTTCAGCTCGTGCGGCCGATTCAGGATCGAGATCATCGCGAGGTTGAGCATGCTGCGGGTCTTGCGCGGCAATTCCTCGCGGCCCCAGACCGCGCCCCAGCAATATTCGGTGACGAGTTCCTGGAACGGCTTGTTGAAGCTGTCCGAGTTCTTCAGCGCATTGTTGACATAGGCCTCGCCGAGCACCGCCTTGCGGATTTCGAGCCCCTTGTCGTGCGTCTTCTGGTCCATATCGTTTCCTCATGCTTAAGGCGTTGGTTCGGGCCGGGAAGTTACGGGGTCGAACCGCCGCAGTCACGCCTTCGTGTTATGCGTATTTCCCGGTGTGGGTTACGTCGGGGAACGGGTGCCTCAAAGCCGCCGCCGTGCTAGGCTGACCTGCCGGCTACCCCGGAGATTTTATTGAGCGGAGCCAACATCGACCCGTCTGACAACGCCTCACGCGCCGTCCCCGACAGCGATGCGATCGCGCGTTTGAAGCTGACCGAGGCTCTGCAGCGGGCAAGATTCGCGATTGCGTGGGAACGGGCCTGGCCCCATCTGGCGCGGTTCCTGACGGTTGCAGGATTGTTCCTGGTCGCATCCTGGGCCGGGCTGTGGCTGGTGTTGCCGTTTGCCGCACGCGTGGCCGGTGCCGGCCTGTTCGGCCTTGCCGGGCTCGCAACGTTGTCGCCGCTGGTGCGCTTCCGCTGGCCGAGCCGCGAGGAGGGCCTGAGCCGGCTCGACCGCGGCGCCGGCATCCGCCATCGTCCGGCGACCACGCTCTCCGACACGCTCACCAACAAGGACCCGTTCGCACTGGCACTGTGGCAGGCGCAGCGCGAGCGCACGCTGGCCTCGATCAAGCGTATCCGCGCCGGCCTGCCGCGGCCGCGCGTCTCGCTGCACGATCCCTGGGCGCTGCGCGCGCTGGTGATCGTGATGCTGGTCGCGAGCTATGTCGCGGCCGGCGACGAGCGCGGCCTGCGGGTCGCCTCTGCGTTCGACTGGAACGGCATCATGGCGCCGGCCAATGTCCGGGTCGATGCCTGGGTGACGCCGCCGAACTACACCGGCAAGCCGCCGATCATCCTGTCCAACGCCAACAAGGACGCCAACGCGGCCGACACCACCCCGCTCGCGGTTCCCTCGGGCAGCACGCTGCTGGTGCGCTCGAGCGGCGGCACCATCGACGTCGTGGTCGGTGGCGGCGTCAACGAGGTCGCGCCGGAGGGGCAGGCGCCCAAGGGCACCAATGAACGGCATTTCAAGATCACCGGCGACGGCACCGCGCATGTCCGCGCGCCGGCCGGCCAGCCGCAGTGGAAGTTCACCGCGACGCCGGACCGCCCGCCGTCGATTGCGCTCGCCAAGGATCCGGAGCGGCAGGCGCGTGGCGCCTTGCAGATGTCCTACCGGCTCGAGGACGATTACGGCGTGACCGAAGCGCGCGCGCAGTTCGCGCCGCGGCCGGGGGATGCAACAAAGGATGCAGCAAAGGATGCCGACGGCAAGACGACGCAGCCGCGTCCGCTGTTCGAGCCGCCGCAATTCGCGCTGGTGCTGCCGAATGCACGCACCCGCAACGGGGTCGGCCAGACCGTCAAGGACCTCAGCGAGGATCCCTATGCCGGCGCCGACGTGACGCTGACGCTGACCGCCAAGGACGAAGCCGGCAATGAGGGCAAGAGCGAGCCCTTCAACATGCGGCTGCCCGAACGCCTGTTCACCAAGCCATTGGCGCGCGCGCTGATCGAGCAGCGTCGGATCCTTGCGCTCGATGCCAACCAGAACGGGCAGGTCTACGCCGCGCTCGACGCGCTGATGATCGCGCCTGAAATGTTCATGCCGGAGACCGGTTATTATCTCGGCCTGCACACCGTGGCCCGCGAGCTCGAGGCGGCCCGCACCGACGATCAGCTCCGCGAGGTCGTCGCCAGCCTGTGGTCGCTCGCCGTCACCATCGAGGACGGCAACATCAGTGATGTCGACAAGGCGCTGCGCGCGGCGCAGGACGCGCTCAAGCAGGCGCTGGAGCGCGGCGCGACCGACGAGGAGATCAAGAAGCTCACCGACAATCTGCGCGCGGCGCTGGACAATTTCCTGCGCCAGATGGTCGAGCAGTTCCGCAACAATCCGCAGCAGCTCGCCCGGCCGCTCGATCCCAACGCCAAGGTGCTGAGCCAGCAGGATCTCAAGAACATGCTCGATCGCATGGAGCGGCTGTCGCGCTCCGGCGACAAGGATGCGGCGCGGCAGTTGTTGGAACAGATGCAGCAGATGCTGGAAAACCTGCAGATGGCGCAGCCCAATCAGGGCGACGACGACATGCAGCAGTCGCTCAACGAGCTCGGCGACATGATCCGCAAGCAGCAGCAATTGCGGGACAAGACCTTCAAGCAGGGCCAGGACTCCCGCCGCGATCGGATGCGCGGCAAGCAGGGCGACCAATCGATGGGCGATCTGCAACAGGATCAGCAGGCGCTGCGCGACCGCCTGAAGAAGCTGCAGGAAGAGCTCGCCAAGCGCGGCATGGGTCCGGATCAGCGCGGCCAGAAGGGCCAGCAGGGGCAGAAGGGCCAGGGCCAGAAGGGCGATCAGGCCCAGCAGGACGACCAGGGCGGCGATCAGGGCGATGACGGCGACGGGCTCGACCAGGCCGATTCCGCGATGGGCGATGCATCGGGCCGGCTCGGCGAGGGCAATGCCGACGGCGCGGTGGATTCGCAAGGCCGCGCACTGGACGCGCTGCGCAAGGGCGCGCAGAGCCTTGCCGACGCGATGCAGCAGGGCGACGGCGACCAGCCGGGCGATGGCCCCGGCAACCGCGCCGGCCGCCAGCAGAGCGGTGGCAACCAGACCGATCCGCTCGGCCGGCCGCTGCACGGCCGCGAGTTCGGCGACGATTACACGGTGAAAATTCCCGGCGAGATCGACGTCCAGCGCGTCCGCCGCATCCTCGAAGAGCTGCGCCGCCGCCTCGCCGATCCGTCGCGGCCGCAGATCGAGCTCGACTACATCGAGCGCCTGCTGAAGGATTATTGAGCCCGGCCGCCACGCGGGCTCGCGTCGCGGCGCGGACGAGCGGGTCGGAATGTCCGCCCGGTCTCCCCGCACAATTTCTCTAAAACTGTCTGGTTCCCGTTGGCGTGCATTTAATTCGCCTGCGTCAACCTGTTTCTGAAAATTGGCAAGCGTCTCAGGAGATCACATGAGGCACTGTAGCCGTTTATTCATTGCACCGTCGTACCGGCCATTGCGTAGAGCTCGCCGGGAGCAACAGAAGACCAGCAGCCCGTTTCGACAATTCGTTCGAGACCAGTCGGGCAGCTATGTCATCATTTCAGCGCTGCTGATGCCGGTCCTGGTCGGCACCGCGGGGCTCGGCACCGAAGTGGGCTGGTGGTACTACAAGCACAAGAACATGCAGAGCGCGGCCGATTCCGGCGCGGTCAGCGCCGCGACCGCGGCAAGTGCAGGCGCCGACCTGCTGGCCGAAGCCAATGCGGTGACGGCAAATTACGGCTACACCAACGCGTTGAACAGCGTCACCGTTACCGTGAACCAGCCGCCGAAGAGTGGCAATTACACATCCAATCTGCAGGCGATCGAAGTCGTCGTCACTCAACCACAACAGCGGCTGCTGTCGGCCTTGTTCGGCTCGGGTCCTGTGCTCGTCACCGCACGCGCGGTTGCCTTGCCGAATTCCGGGACGGGCTGCGTCCTTGCCCTCGATGCGACCGCGAGCCCCGCGATCAATGTAAGCGGCAGCAACCAGCTCAGCTTGATCAAGTGCAACCTCTACAGCAACTCGAGCGCAAGCCCGTCACTCAACGTTTCCGGCAACGCGGCGGTCTCGGCGAATCAGGTCGGGGTCGTCGGCGACGTGTCCGGCACCAGCAACATCACGGCGACCAACGGCATCAAGACGCACATCCAGCCGGTGGCCGACCCGTATGCGACCGTCTCTCCGCCATCGGAGCCGAGCTGCACCAACGCCAAGATCACGGTCAACGCCAACGGAAAGACCAACTCGCTCAGCCCCGGCTGCTACAAGGGCAGCATCACCGTCAATGCCGGTGCAACCCTGAGCCTCGATCCAGGCATCTATTATCTGGACGGCGCCAATTTGAGCGTCGCGGGCAACGCCACCATCACGGGCAGCGGCGTGACCCTGGTGTTTACGGGGTCGGGAAACAATTGGGGTACCGCTTCTATCGGCAGCAACGCGATCATCGACCTGACGGCACCGTCCTCCGGGCCCACGAAGGGCATCGTCATGTATGGCGACCGCAACATGACAACCGGCACCGCATTCAACCTGACCGGTGGCGGCACCCAGAACTTCAACGGTGCCATCTACCTGCCGAAGGCGAACCTCAGCTTCAGCGGGGGTAACGGCATGAATACATCCTGCACCAAGATCATCGCAGACACCATCACCGTCACCGGCTCATCGAATTTGCAGGTCAATTGTTCGGCGCTCGGCACGGCGACGATCGGCACGCAAACAGCGCAACTCATCGAATGAGGTTGGCCCGATGCACATCCAGAGATCCTCACCCAAAAGCCACCGTCGATTGCTTGGTTTCCTGACGCGGCGCCTGCGCGCTGCCGGTCGCGACAGGCGCGGCGTCGCGGCCATCGAATTCGGCATCATGATCCCGTTGCTGTCCCTGATGGTGGTCTCCGTCACCGACATCGGGCTCGCGCTGTTCCGCAAGATGCAGGTCGAAAATGCCGCCCAGGCGGGCGCGCAATACGCGATCGTCCGCGGCTTTGATACGACCGGCGTTTCCAATGCCGTAACGGCCGCCACCAATTCCACGGCCATCACGGCTTCACCCAACCCGATTCAGTTCTGCGGGTGTCCAACGAGTGCGGGAGTGAGCACCGTTAGCTGCGGCGCCGTTTGCCCCAGCGGCGCGCAGGCCGGGACATATGCCATGGTCTCGGCACAGGGGACCTACTACACGCTCATCAATTACCAGATCGTGGCGACTTCATACACCTACAACGCCCAGTCGACTGCGAGGCTGCAGTGACGCTCGCAGCATTACGACAAGACAATCGAGGGACCACCGCGCTCGAATTTGCGCTGACCGCTCCCGTGTTCTTCCTGTTCATATTCGGGATCATCGAATTCGGGCTGCTGTTCTGGACCCAGCTCGGGCTTCAGCACGGGACGGAGATGGCGGCGCGTTGCGCGACCGTCAACAGCACGCTCTGCCCAAACGGCAACGCCATCACGAATTACGCCGCGCAGCAGGCGTTCGGCCTCACGCTCCCGACGCAGACTTTCACCTATGCCGCGTCAGCATGCGGCAATCAGGTCAGCGCGAGTTATGCATTTCAGTTTATGCAGTTTCTCAATGTGTCGCCGATCGTGCTGACGGCTCAGGCATGTTTTCCGAGCTGAGCTCGCAGTCAGTCGCGCCTTGGATTCTTATTTTAGCACGATCTCAGCGCAAACGCTTCGCGTTTGTCGCAGGAAAACCGCTTCGCGCTGTTCCGGATCATGCGCTAGCTCGCCTTCCGCGCCGCCAGCGCGTCCGCCACCGCCGTGCGGATATCGGCCACCGAGAACGGCTTGGTCACCACGTCATGCACGATCGCATTGAGGCCCGAGGCGCGCTCGCGCTGATGCGCGAAGCCGGTCATCAGCAGGATCTTCAGCCCGGGGAAGTCGCGTGCCGCGGTCAGCGCCAGCGCGATGCCGTCCATCACTGGCATCTGGATGTCGGTGAGCAAGAGGTCGAACGCGCCCTCATCGCGCGTCAGCACCTCCAGCGCCTCGGCGCCGTCCTGCGCGGTCACGGTCTCGTGGCCGTCCATGGCGATGGCGCGCGCCACCAGCGAGCGCATCGAGTCTTCGTCGTCGGCGATCAGAACACGCGTCATGGTGATTGGTCGGTTCCTGAAGTGTTGGCCGGCAGCCTCAGGCGCGGCCGCCGGTGAGATCATGCTTGTTGAAGAATCGTACGTCGATATTGCGGCCTTCGGGCGGCGGCGAGGCGAGGCGCGACTTGAAGAAGGCGCGCTCGCCGGGATTCAGCACCGGCTGCTCCAGCACCGCGTTCCAGGCATAGATTTCAGCGCCTTGCGCGTCGCGGACCGAGAAACGCAGCCGCGGCAGTTCGACCGGCTTCCGGGTCTGACCGACGATCATGCCCTCGATCACCAGCACTGGCTTGCCGTCCACGGTCTCGTTGGTGATCTTGAGGTCCTTGAAGGCGAGCCCGCGCAGATTCACGTCGAGCCCGACCATCTTGTAGAACAGCGCCGTCTGCGGCAGCAGGCGCACCACGTCGTTGCGCCAGACGAACAGTGCGACGATCAGCGCCGCCATGGCAGCGCAGGTGGTCGGCAGCGCGCCGATCACCGGCATGAAGGGAATTCGGGGCAAGGAGGGCAGGCGGAACAGCCGGGGAAACCGGGGCAGGCGGGAGCGGCGCCGGGTTCCGGTCGGCTCCTGGCCGTCGGCATGGGCTGCGGCATCCGCGGCGGCCACCGCCGGCCATTCCGCTGCGGCGTCGCTCTCGGGCAAATCGGCCGAAATCGAGGGGCTTTCGACCACCGGGGTCTCGTCAGCCTCCTCGCGGCCCATCGCGTCCCATTCGGCGGCGAGGTCGGAGCCGGCGGACTGATAGGCCAGAGTGGGCGCCACAGCCCCGATCGCGTCCTCCGGCCGGGCCAGCCAGACCTCCCTGCAACGGGAACAGCGGACGGAGCGTCCGGCCTCCCCCAGGGTGGCCGGATTGATGGCGTAGGATGTTGTACAATGCGGGCAAACGATATGCATGGAGCCGAATCTCCACCGTGACTTTGCCCGGATGCTACTTAGCGACCGTTAACGAATCGGAAACCATAACCGCAGCACAACCTTTCTGTGCGGTTCATGGCCGGTCGGCCGGGGTCCGGGACGTCTTTGTGGGGTATTGGGCCACTGGCCCTCTCGAACGGAGCTAGCGCATTGGTTCGGTTCGAAAATGTCGGTCTGCGCTACGGGCTCGGCCCGGAGGTTCTGCGCGACCTCTCGTTCATGATCCCGGCGCATTCGTTCCAGTTCCTCACCGGCCCGTCGGGCGCGGGCAAGACCTCGCTGCTGCGGCTGTTGTTCCTGTCGCTGCGGCCGACCCGCGGGCTGGTCAATCTGTTCGGCAAGGACGTCTCCCTGCTCAACAAGGACCAGGTCGCCGACCTGCGCAAGCGGATCGGCATCGTGCTGCAGGATTTTCGCCTGCTCGACCATATGACGACCTATGAGAACGTCGCGCTGCCGTTCCGCGTGATGGGCCGCGAGGAATCGAGCTATCGCCGCGAGGTGATCGACCTCCTGAAATGGGTCGGCCTCGGCGAGCGGATGGATGCGCTGCCGCCGATCCTGTCGGGCGGCGAGAAGCAGCGCGCGGCGATCGCGCGCGCGGTGATCTCGCGGCCGCAATTGCTGCTGGCGGACGAGCCGACCGGCAGTGTCGATCCGACGCTCGGGCGCCGCCTGCTGCGGCTGTTCATCGAGCTCAACAAATCGGGCACCGCTGTTATCATCGCGACCCACGACATCACGCTGATGGATCAGTACGAGGCGCGGCGGCTGGTGCTGCATCAGGGACGGCTGCACATCTATGAGTAAGAGCGGCGACGAGAAAGTGTCGTTGGTCGATCTCGGGCGCGAACGCCCGCAGGTCCCGGCCACCGCGCGCAACATGTCGCCGATCGTGCCGCGCGCCTCGATCTCCGGCCGCGCGCTGGTCGCGGTCGTCGCGATCATGACCTTCCTCGCCTCGCTGACGACAGGCACCGTTCTGCTGGTCAGCGCGTCGGCGGCCGAATGGCAGTCCGAGGTGTCGAGCGAGGTCACCATCCAGGTGCGCCCTTCGCCCGGCCGCGACCTCGATCGCGATGCGCAGGCGGCCGTGGAGGCGATGCGGGCGCAGCCCGGCATTCTCGAGGTTCGTCCGTTCAGCAAGGAGGAATCCGCCAAGCTGCTGGAGCCGTGGCTCGGCAGCGGGCTCTCGATCGACGAGCTGCCGGTGCCGCGCGTCATCGTGGCGCGGGTGCAGCCCGGCACCACGCTCGATCTCGGCGGCTTGCGCGCGCGGGTGACGCAGGCGGCGCCGACCGCAAGCGTCGACGATCACCGCGCCTGGATCGAGCGCATGCGCTCGATGACCGGCGCCACGGTGTTTGCCGGCATCGGCATCCTGATCCTCGTGATCATCGCCACCATCATCTCGGTGTCGTTCGCGACCCGCGGCGCGATGGCCGCCAACCGCCCGATCGTCGAGGTGCTGCATTTCGTCGGCGCCGGCGACAGCTTCATCGCCAACCGCTTCCTGCGGCATTTCCTGCGGCTCGGCCTCGAAGGCGGGCTGATCGGCGGCGGTGCGGCGATGCTGGCGTTCGGCTTCTCCGAGTCGATCGCCAACTGGTTCTCCGGCACGCCGGTAGGCGACCAGTTCGCGGCCCTGCTCGGCACGTTCTCGCTGCGTCCGTCCGGCTATCTGGTGCTGGCGATGCAGGCGGTGCTGATCGCGGCGATCACCGCATGGGCGTCGCGGCGCACCTTGTTCGCGACGCTCGACGACATCGACTGACGGGCCCGCGAAATCGAAAATCATGGTCGGTGTCGTGATTGCGTTTGGTCGCCCGAGTGTCCTTCCGCGTGCATCCACGCGGCCCGGCAAAACCGGTTTCCACTTTGCCGGATCATGCTCTAAAATCCCCGGGGGGAAGGACGACCGCATCACATGAGTTTGCAGCCCGACGATACGTCGCCGAATGGCCATGCCGCGCGCCCGCGCGGCTGGCTGCGCGCCGTCATCGTCGCGCCGCTGGCGATCGCCTTCGTTGCTGCGGCGGTCGGCTTCATCGGCTTCCTGTCGCAATTGCGCGGCGTCGAGACCGACCCGCCGCACAATGCCGATGGCATCGTGGTGCTGACCGGCGGCTCGTCGCGGGTGTCGGATGCGATGGAACTGCTGGCCGCGGGCTACGGCAAGCGTCTCCTGATCTCGGGCGTGCATCCGACCAACGATGCCGGCGACATCTCGCGCTCGGTGCCGGACAGCCGGGGGCTGATGAGCTGCTGCGTCGATCTCGACCGCTCGGCGGTGAACACCCGCAGCAATGCGGCGGAGACGCGGCGCTGGGCGCGCGAGCGCGGCTTCAAATCGCTGATCGTGGTGACCTCGAACTACCACATGCCGCGGGCGATCGTGGAACTGTCACACGCGATGCCTGATGTCACGCTGATCCCGTTCGCGGTGGTCGGCGACAAATGGCGCGACGAGCCCTGGTGGACGAGTGGCGCCGCGTTCCGTCTCTTGCTATCGGAATACGCCAAATATGTCGCGGCGGAGATGCGGGTGCGGTTGGCCGATATCGGCCTCGACCTGACCTCGGATCTTGCCGAGCCGGCAGCGGCGCCACGCCGCCCGGCAACGGCACAGGCGAACTAGTACTGGGACTGAGATGATCTTCCTGCGCTCGCTGATCTTCAACGTGCTGTTCTATCTCGTGCTGGTGCTGCTCTGCGTCATCGCGCTGCCGGCATTGCTGCTGCCGCGCGGCGCGCTGATGGCAATCGAAGCCGCGTGGGCCAACATCAGCCTGTTCCTGATGCGCGTGATCTGCAACATCAGGATCGAGTTCCGCGGCGTCGAGAAGATCCCGGCGGGACCATTGGTCGTTGCCTCGAAGCATCAATCGTTCTGGGAGACGTTTGCGCTGGTGCGCTTCTTCGAGCACCCGCTGTTCATTCTCAAGCGCGAGCTGATGATGATCCCGGTGTTCGGCTGGTACCTGAAGAAGGTCGGCATGATCTCGGTGGAGCGTGGCGGCGGACCGCGTTCGCTGATCAAGACGCTGAAGGCGGCGGCGGCCGAGGTCAAGCTCGGCCGGCAGCTCGTGATTTTCCCCGAAGGCACCCGCACCGCGCCCGGTGCCGCGCCGAACTACAAGGCCGGCGTCGCCCAGATCTATGCCGAGAGCGGCGTGCCGTGTCTGCCGATCGCGCTCAATTCCGGGCTGTTCTGGCCGCGCCGCACCTTCATGCGCTATCCCGGCACGCTGGTGGTCGAATTCCTCGATCCGCTGCCGCCGGGCCTGCCGCGCGACGAGTTCATGACCCGCCTGCGCGACCAGATCGAAACCGCCACCACCCGCATCGTCGACGCCGGCCGCGCCGAGCAGGCGAAATTGTTCGGCGGCGTGCCGGGGGCGAAGGGATAGGGCGGCAAGCTACCGCATCACGAACGGATTCGCCGGCACGTCCGTCGCGGTCGAGATCCAGACGCTCTTGATCTCCTGATGCCGCCGAACGGCATCATGTAGCTGAACCACAGCGTCCCGGCGCGCAGCTGCGTCGGCAACCGGATGGAAGGCCGCTTCGCAGTTTTCCGGATCATGCTTTAGAACTTCAAAATGAGCCCCGTGCGGAACGACTGGTCGATCAAAGCCCCGGAGAGCTGGCTGCTGTAGGACAGGTTGATCGTCGCCTCTGCCGACACGCGGGCATCCAGTCCGGCCTCGATCACGGCGGTATCGCGGGCAAGCGGCGTGCCGGCGATGGGGAAAGCAGCGCCACTTTCGAAGCTCACCATCGTGAGGGGCGTGACGGCGCCGAACGCATGCCGCCATCCGGCCGTCGCGCGGGCGGTCGTGAAGACGCCGGCGAGGTCGAAGCCGGTCGCGGCATGCGCGCCGAGCGTGGTGATAGTCGCCTCCGTCGCAGGATTATAGCCCGTGAGCGCCGCAGCGCCCCCGTTCTCGCGGAAGGCATTGCTCGCCACATTGACATAGGCGGCGCCCGCGAAAGGCTCCAGATCAAAGCGGCCGGCACGCAGGCGATAGCCGAGCTCGCCGAACACCTGCGTGGTCCAGGTGCCGTATGAGGAGCTCAGCCGGTCGGCAAAATTGGGAAGCACGATGGTGCGGCTCGCAGCAAGGTCCTGCCAGCTGCTTGCGACGCCAGCGCGCAGCGCAAGCGCATTCCATTCCGTGCCGGCATAGAGACCGACATGCGCGTTGTCGCTCGTGCCCGAGGCTCCGAGCCGCGTCACGTCGAGCCGCGTCTGGCTGTAGCCGCCGACGAAGCCGAGCCGCCAATCGCTGCCGCTGATACGGGCGTCGGCGCCGGCCAGCACACCGCTGGTAGTGCGGCTGATGCGCGAGGCATTGCCGTCACCGGCCAGATAGCCCCACGCGCCGAGCGCCTGGCCCCACACCACGACGTCATCGTTGGGCGTGATTGCCGGCTGCCTGCTGTCGGCTGCCGCGTAGGCCATTATCGGCAGCGACGGTGCGCCGGCGGTGGCGAAGGCGTCGCGCAGGCGGTCCATCATCGCGTCGCGTACGATGTGGCTGTCCTGCAGCAGCACGGCGCGGTTCGAGGCATGGATCTCGCCGGAAAGCTGGTCGAATGCACGGCGCGCGGTGCCCTCGTCCATCTGGAGCACGGCGCTCCACAGCGGACCGCCGGTGCCGACGAGGCGGTCGATCGCTGCGCCCGTGGTGCGCTGGTTCGGTGTCGTGCCGACGGCGGCGAAATCCGTGCTGTTGCGGGTCAGCGTCAGGGTCACGCTGTGCGGGTCGTAGGTGAGGCTTGGCGTCAGGAAGGCGAAGTTGGAGCTGACGTCCGCGAAGGTGCCGGAGAGCCCGCCGGCCGCGGTGAGGATGGTGTAGCTGGTTCGCGGCCCGTAGTTGCCGCTTCCGGCAAGGACGTTGACCTTGGCGCCCGACAAGCTCGCCAGTCCGCTCGCCACGATGCGGTCGCCTTGTCCGCCGGCGTCGACTTGCGCCTCATAGATCGCGCCGGGCGCGAACGCGAGATTGCCGGCGACGTTGAGCGTGCCGATCGAGTTTCCCGGCGCGATGGTGGCGCTGGCGGCGAGCGTCACTGGTCCGACCGTGCCGCTGCCTTGCAGGCGCGCTCCGGAGTCCACTGCGAGCGTGCCGCCGAGCACGCCGTTGACCGCAAGCGTGCCGGCGGAAACCATCGTCGCGCCGCTGAACGAACTGCCGTCGCCGCCGAAGGTCAGCCGGCCACCGCCGCTCTTGGTGAAGGGCCCGCTGCCGCCGATCGCGCCGTCAAAGCCGACCTCCGTACCGTCGGCAGTATTGATGGTGCCGGCGCCGGCGAAAGCCAGATTGCGAGCCGCCTTGAAGCTGCTCTGCGTGCTCAGCGTGCCGCCGTCGAAGTTGATACCGCTTCCGCCGGCGCCAAGATTATTGTCGGCGGAGACCTGCAGCACGCCACCGCGGATCGTCGTGCCGCCCTGATAGCTGTTGGCGCCCGCCAGCACCAGCATGCCCGCCCCGGACTTGGTCAGGGCGCCGGTTCCGCTGATCGCCTGGTTCACTGTAAACGTGTTCGCCGCGTCCGCGATATCGAACCCGCCACCACCTGCTGCGAGCGTGATCTCGCGGGAGGTCGCCGTAAACGACGTGCCGGCGACCTGCAACGTTCCGCCGGTGAATGTGAGCCCGCCTCCGGCAAGACCCAGATTGGAATCCGACGAGACCGACAGGGTGCCGCCGCTGAGAATCGTGCCGCCGCTGTAGCTGTTGTTGCCGGTGAGCACCAGGGTGCCGCCGCCGGCCTTGCTCAGCACGGTGCCGCTGCCATCGGCGATCGTCGATGCGATCGCGGCGGAGATGTTGCTGTCGACATTGAAGACGCCGGCATTGCCGCTGGCCGGGGCGATCGCAAGCGTCCCGCCGCTCAGCGTGTAGCCGTTGGTCGAGAACTGCAGCGTATCGAAGCGCTGTGTGCCGACGACCGTCACCACGCCGCCGGCGGCACCGGCGAAGACGCCGACCGATCCGCTCCACGGGCCGTTGATCGCCGCCCGTCCGGGTTGGCCTGTCCAGTTGGTGCCGGCCGCGCTCCAGGTTCCCACACCGCCGTCGACTGTGCCATTGCCGATAGCGTCGGCGCCATCCCAGAACTGCAGGTTCTGTCCGCTCCCGAGCACCGAGAGGTTGACCTGACCGGGAATCGTGGTCTCCACCTGCGCATTGGCGATGGTGAAGCCGGGGGTGGTCGAGGTCAGGATCTTGGCCGCGAAATCGCCGGACAGGGCGCCGCCGTAGCTGAACAAACGATAGAAGCCGGCCGCGGCGACCCGCGCATCGAGGGTGCCGCCGAGCGTGAGATTGTTGCTGACGGTGACGAGGTCATTGCCGCTCCCCGGATTGCTGCCGCCGACTACCCCCGGTGTGTTCAGCTCGAAGACCGAGGTAGCTCCCGGATTGAGAGCGAGATTGCCGGCCACCGACAGCGTCCCCGGCGAATTGCCCGCCGAAAGTGTTCCGTTCACCACGGTGGAGGATACCGTGCCGGAGCCGCCAAGCAGTGCCCCCGCCGCAACGGTTACTCCGGAAGAGGTGGCGATCGAACCGTTCACATAGAGCGAGCCCGCGCTCACTGTGGTGGCGCCGGTATAGGTGTTGAAGCCGGACAGCGTCAGTGCGCCGGTGCCGACCTTGGTCAGCGCGCCATCGCCGTCGAGATGGCCGGCGAACAGGCTGTTGCCATTGCTGGTCCCTGTGGTCAGCAGGCCGCCCGAGTTCAACTGCGCGTAGGATCCGCCGCCGCCGGCCAGGGAGCCGATGGTCTGGTTGGCGTTCAGAATCAGGCCTGACCCGGCATCATGCAGCGTGATCCCCACAGCGCTCGACAGCGCATTGACTGTGCCGACTGTGAAGGCGCTGCTGTTGTAGACGTCGATCGCGGGAGTGTTGAGCAGGGTGCCGTTGCTGGTGACGCGCAGAACGCCCCCTTCGACCACGGTCGAGCCGGAATAGCTGTTGGTCCCGTAGAGATCCTGGTAGCTGGTCCCCGTCTTCACCAGGCCGCCGCTGCCGGTGATGTTGCCGAAATAACCGGTGTTCTGGTTGGCGCCCCCGACCGTTAGCGTCGCGGAGCCCAGCGCAACGGTGCTGCCGGGATTGCCGTTGATGCCCCCGACACTCTGGTCGAAATTGTTGAGATCGTAGGTGCCACCCCACACGATGAGCGTGCGCGTACCGGGCACGGCGTTGGACGTGCCCATCACCAGCGCGCCGGCGTTCACAATGGTATCGCCGCCGTAGGTATTGGTGCCGCTCAGGGTCAGGGCGCCGGTGCCATTCTTTGTCAGGCCGCCGGGACCGGATATCACGCCGGAAAATGTGGTGCTGGTGTTGTCGCTGCCGGCGGCCAGCGTCTGCCCCGAGGCGATCACCACGTTGCCCGCGCCGGAAAGTGAGCCGACGGTTTCGCTGCTGTTGAGATTGTACGTTCCGTCGACGGTGAGGGAGGCGGTTGCCAGCATCGTTGCGCCGCCCGAGGTCGTCAGTGTCGCACCGCTATCAACCTGATAGGCTTGGATGTTGCTCCCTGTCCCGGACCAGGTGGTGTTTCCCCGGAATTCGAGCTGGCTCGCGCCCACGATGCTGCCGGAATAATTGCCGCCGTTCACGGTGATGCGGGTATCGAGGCTGCCGACGGTGCCGCCACCCTGCAGGTTGCGGATCGAGGCTGCATTGGTATCGAAGTCGAGCGTGGCGTTCGCGGCCACCGTGGTGCTCGCCAACGTGCCGAGCACGCTGGCGAACTGCCAGGATCCGGCCCTGATATAGCCGCCGTCAATGTACAGCACGGGCGGGTGGCTGACTGCGGTGCCGAAGACGGAATTGACGACAATCGTGCCTTGCTCGCTCGTGGAGCCGAGGTGCAGCACCGCGTTCTGGCCCAGCCGGCCAAGATCGACGGTCACGGCGCCGCCAGTCTGGGCCGAGAGCGTGCCGGTCTGGCCGTCGTCGACGTTGATGGCGCCTGAAATACTCGGGAGCGAGGCCGCCGCGCTCAGCTGTCCTCCCTGCAGGTAGATCGGTGCAGGAAACTGGCTGGGGCTGGAGATCACCTGATAGTTGATGATGTAGGTCTGCGCGTAGCCGGCGCTGGTATCGATGATGAGCCAGGTGGCGCTCGCCAGCAGCGTAGCGCGCCACGAAGGGACACATCCTTGCCGAGGAAAACGAAACTTGCGGGACGTTGATGGGCCCGTCATTGGCATTCGCGCCATGTTGTCAAACCACGTCTTCTGAAGGTCCGCGATCGCGACGATCGCGCTTCGAACCGTAACACTTGTTACTTGAGCTCGATCCGGTAAGCAACGTATCGCCGAATGCATGCAATCACCGGGCGAGGTCGTACCACGATCAAACAAGCGATTTCAGCCGGGGAACCCGCGCAGATCTGTTACTGCGCGAAGTGACGGAGCTGCCGTCACCTTCGGTGCGTCAATGCGACACACCGCCAGTTCTTGCTGAGAGGTGTGAAGCGGTTTCGCTCGCGGGAATGCCGAATGTGATTCAAACAAGAATCCAAAGCGCGATGATGTGCTGACCTGGTCTCACTATACCTTAGGGCATGCCCCTATCATGCGGAGACTTCCTGCGGCCCATGCCCGAGCGATGCGCCGTGAGAGCTGACCCGTTTGTCGAGCCTGGTCATCCCCCTCACACGTTGCGAATTCGTGAGTGCGCCGCCTGGTCACGACGCGCCTGATGCTGCGCGGCGTGCGGCGCGCCGCCGCTGGGTCCAGAGTCTGGCGCGGTCGAGATAGAGATAGACCACCGGCGTGGTGTAGAGCGTCAGGATCTGGCTCAGGATCAGTCCGCCGAAGATCGCGATGCCGAGCGGCTGGCGCAGCTCGCTGCCTTCGCCGAGGCCGATCATCAGCGGCACCGCGCCGAACAACGCGGCGAGCGTCGTCATCATGATCGGGCGGAAGCGCATCAGGCAGGCTTCGTAGATCGCATCGCGCGACGACAGCCCGCGCTGGCGTTCGGCATCGAGCGCGAAGTCGATCATCATGATCGCGTTCTTCTTGACGATGCCGACCAGCAGGATCACCCCGATCATGCCGATGATGTCGAAATCGGTGTGCGACAGCATCAGCGCGGCCACCGCGCCGACGCCGGCCGAGGGCAAAGTGGACAGGATCGTCAGCGGGTGGATGTAGCTCTCGTAGAGCATGCCGAGCGAGATGTAGATCGTCGCCAGCGCAGCCAGGATCAGGAACAGCTCGTTGGCCAGCGCCTGCTGGAAGACCTTTGCGGAGCCCGCGAAGCCGCCGGAAATGCCTGCCGGCATGCCGAGCGCGTGCATCGCATTCTCGATCGTGGTGGTCGCCGTGCTCAGCGAGACGCCCGGCGGCAGATTGAACGAGATGGTGCTGGCGACCAAGAGGTCCTGATGGTTGACGGAAAGCGGCGTCTCGCCGTGCTCGAAGCGGGCGACGCTGGACAGCGGGATCATCGTCTCGGCGCTGGTCGAGACCGCGGTTCCGGTCGAGGCCACGCCCTTGCCGGTGGCGCCGATCGAGTTGGTCGCCTGGTTGCGCACCACATTGGCGGCGACCGAGCTGATCGAGCTCTTCTGCGACGACGAGGCCACCGTTCCGGCCACCGCATTGGTGCTCTGGGTACCGCTCGCCGAGCCGCCCGAGGTCGAGATGTAGACCTCCTTCAGGGTCTGCGGGTCCTGCGAGAAGCGCGGCGCGACCTCCATGATCACGTGATACTGGTTGCGTGCGACGAAGATGGTCGAGACCTGGCGCTGCCCGAAGGCGTCATAGAGCGTGTTGTCGAGCTGGCTGACGGTGATGCCGAGCCGGGAGGCGGCGTCGCGATCGATCACCAGATTGGCCTGCAGCGCCTTGTTCTGCTGGTCGGTGTTGACGTCGGCGAGGGTCGGCTCCTTCTGCAGCGCCGCGACGAGCTTCGGCGTCCACTCGTTGAGCTCCTCGAAGGTCGAGCCCTTCAGCGTGTATTGATACGCGGCATTGCCCGAACGTCCGCCGGCGCCGAGATCGCCGATCGATTGCAGGAACAGCGTGGCGCCCGCCACCGTCCCGAGCTTGTCGCGCAGCCGCTCGATCACCTTGTCGGCGCGCAGCTTGCGTTCGTCCATCGGTTTCAGCGAGGCGAACACGGTGCCGGTGTTGGTGCCGCCGGGTCCGACGCCGCCGCCGCCGGTGAAGCCGACCGCGGTATCGACCGCCGGATCCGCCTTCACGATGTCGATGAACTGCGTCAGCTTCTGCTGCATCAGCTGGAACGAGGTGCTCTGGTCGGCCTGGATCGAGCCGACCAGGAGCCCGGTATCTTGTTGCGGCACGAAGCCCTTGGGCACGACGGTGTAGAGATGGACGTTCAGATAGAGCGTGCAGCCCAGGATCAGCATCACCAGCAGCGGATGGCGCAGCGCGAGGCCGAGCGTCGCGCGGTAGCCGCTCAGCATCAGCTCGAAGACGCGTTCGTTGATCCGGTAGATCCGGCCGTGCGGCTGGCCTTCCTCCTTGCGCAGCAGCACGGAGCACATCATCGGCGTCGTGGTCAGCGAGACCACCAGCGAGATCACGATCGCGATCGTGATCGTCATCGCGAATTCGCGGAACAGGCGGCCGACCAGCCCGCCCATCAACAGGATCGGCACGAACACCGCGACCAGCGATACGCTCATCGACAGCACGGTGAAGCCGACCTCGCGGGTGCCGAGCAGCGTGGCCTCCATACGCGACAACCCGGCATCCATGTGGCGGGTGATGTTTTCCAGCACCACGATGGCGTCGTCGACCACGAAGCCGGTCGCCACCGTCAGCGCCATCAGCGAGAAGATGTCGAGCGTGTAGCCGAGCAGGTACATCACGGCGAAGGTCGCGATCAGCGATACGCCGACCGCCACCACAGGCACCAGCGTCGCCCGCGCATTGCGCAGGAACGCGAACACCACCAGGATCACGAGCGCGACTGCGATCAGGAGCGTGATTTCGACGTCGTGCAGTGAAGCCCGGATCGTCTTCGAGCGGTCCATCGCCAGCGTGATGTCCATCGCCGGCGAGACCGAGGCCCGGAGCTGCGGCATCAGCCCCTTCACATTGTCGACCATCTTGATGATGTTGGCGCCCGGCTGCCGGTACACGATCATCACGACGGCCGGCTTGCCGTTGGAAAGGCCGAGCGTACGCACGTTCTCCACGGAGTCGATGACGTCGCCGACATCGGTCAGCCGCACCGCCGCGCCGTTGCGATAGGCAACGACCAGCGGCTTGTAGTCGGCCGCCTTCCGGGCCTGGTCGTTGGCGTAGATCTGGTAGCGCTGGTGGCCGACGTCGATGCCGCCCTTCGGGCTGTGCGCATTGGCGCTCGAGAGCGCGGCGCGGACGTCCTCGAGCCCGATGCCGTATTTGTAGAGCGCCGGCGGGATCAGCTCGACGCGCACCGCGGGCAGCGAGCCGCCGCCGACCGAGACTTCGCCGACGCCCTCGACCTGCGACAGCTTCTGCGCCAGCACGGTCGAGGCGGCGTCATACAGCTCGGCCGGCGTCAGCGTGTCGGAGGTCAGGGTGTAGATCAGGATCGGCGCCGAGGCCGGGTTGAACTTGCGGTAGGTCGGATTGGCGCGCAGGTTGGTCGGCAGATCGGCCCGCGCCGCATTGATCGCAGCCTGCACGTCGCGCGCGGCGCCGTTGATGTCGCGATCGATGTCGAATTGCAGCGTGATGCGCGCGGAGCCGAGCGATGACACCGAGGTCATTTCAGTGACGCTGGCGATCTGGCCGAGGTGACGTTCCAGGGGGCTCGCCACGGTGGAGGCGACGTCGGCGGGGCTGGCGCCGGGCAGGGTCGCCTGCACCATGATGGTCGGGATGTCGACGTCGGGCAGCGGCGACACCGGCAGCTTGAAGAACGCAATGATGCCCGCCACCACCAGTCCAAGCGACAGCAGCGTGGTGCCGACCGGTCGGCGGATAAAGGGCGCGGAGAGGTTCATTGCATCAGCAAGCGATGTTTGCGGATCAGCTTCTATCCGTCCGCGCCGCGATGCAAAAGCCTAAATGTCACAGGGCGCTGCCATACGGAAGCCGCGATGTGTCCGGCCGCAACAAAGGCCACGGCCGCGGACTACTTTGCCGCGTTCGCGCTCGCGCCGACGAAGTAGAAATCCTCGCTTCCCGGCACCGAGCCGTAGCTGAACGGCTGTTGCCGGCGATCCGTCGCGGCCATGACGTCATCGCGCACGAGGTCGAACAGCTTGCGGATCTCGATCCGCGGCGTCTGCATGCGCTTGATCAGGGCCGTCACGAACGGGCTGTGGCCGCCGTCGCCGTCGAGCGCGACCTGGCCGTGCTTGGCGGCGTAGACCACCAGCGTGCCGCTGTCGGGTTCGATCTGCGCCAATCCCCTGCCGATGGAACGTGAGGCAACGGTCCGCTTGATCTGGTTGGCGAACGGGTTGTCGCGGCAGGCATCGAGAATGACGAGATGCAGCTTGCGCGCGCCTTCGGTGGCGCCCATCACCTGGGTCAGTGCGACGGCCTCGTACGGCACGTCGCGGTCGGTCGCGAGCTTGGCGTCGACGGGGACCAGATAGTTCTCGCCCGCCATCTCCATGCCGTGCCCGGCATAATAGATCACCGCCCAGTCGGCGCCGTCGGCGGCGTTGGCGAATGACTTCAGGGCCTCGACCAGGCTATCCCGCGTGGCGTCGTTGACCAGCCGCACATCCTGAAAGCCTGTGGCGCGCAGCGTCTCGGCGATCGCCGCTGCGTCCTGGACGGGGTTCGGCAGCGCCGGCACGGAGCGGTATTTCGAATTGCCCACCACAAGCGCGACGCGCCGTTCGGTCGTTGCCGCCTTTGGGCCCGCGCCGACCGGCGCGATCGGAACGGCCGCGGCGAGGGCGGGGGCCGGCTTGGCCGCGCCGTGATCCGCGACGACGCTCTTGTCCGTGCCGGCAATTCTATCGAGCCGTTGCAGGCCTTCCCTGGCGACGCGCTGCCCCTGCGTGCGGTCGAGCTGATCGAGGCCGACGACGTCGAGCGCATGGCGGAAGTCGGCGCGCGCACCCTCGATATCGCCCTTCTTCTCGTCGGCGAGGCCGCGGCGGGCGTAGTTCAACGCGCCCTGGGCATTGAGTTGCGTGGCGTGGTCGTAGTCGCGCACGGCTTGATCGAGCTCGCCCTTGCTGGCCAGCGTTAGGCCGCGCAGCGAGTAGAACTCGGGCTGCCCATCCTGGATCGCGATCGCGCGACCGACGTCCCGCGCGGCACTGTCGATGTCGCCGGCGCTGATCTCGATCACGGCCCGGCAATAATAGGGGCCGCCGGCGCGCGGCGCGAGCTTGAGCGCATCCTGGCAATGCAGCGCCGCGAGCCGATCCTTGCCGCTGAAATCATAGACCAGCGCGCGATTGACATAGGCGTACCAGGAATTGGGATCGAGCTCGATGGATTTGCCGTAATCGGCCAGCGCGCGATCATAGTCTCCGGTGGCAACGAACAGCTCGGCGCGATTGTTGAACCAGCCGGCGCTGAACGGACCGGCAGGCTTGAGCTGGATGGCTCGATCGAAGTCGCTCAGCGCGCGGTCGTAGTCCTGGTTTTGCAGATAGACCTTGGCACGCTGGCCGTAGGAGGGCGCGAACGCCGGATTGATCGCGATCGATTGATCGTAGTCAGCCTTGGCCTTTTCCAGATCGCCTTTGTTATGCCAGGCGAGCGCCCGGTTGTAATAGGTGATCGAAAGGTCGCGTCCCCTGGGATTGAGCGCGATCAGGCGGGTGCAGGCGGGGATCACCAGGTCAGGCTGCGAATTCTTGGCGTCGCAAACCGCGCCATCCTCTCTCAGACCGGCATAAGATGGAGCGTTCAGCAGCAACAGCAGGCCGATTGCGGCGAGCTTGAACAATGAAGGGCGCATTCCGGTCATTCCATTCCAGCGACCGGAAATTGAGACCACAATGTTGTTCGCGCCGTGGCAAAGATTCGCGAACCGGGTTCCTCGGCGCCGGCAATCGGCGCGGCCGGGCTCAGGCCGGATCGATCCCGCCAGCCGCACGCGCATCCCGGTGCAGCGAGCCTGAATCGTGCAGCATCATCGCAAGCTGATGCAGCTGGGTGTCGCGAAAGCCCTGCTTCTCGATCGAGGCAACGGTCGATAGCACATAGTCGCGGTTGTTGCCGGAGCGGCCATGGCCCTGCTGCACCAGGCGCTGCTGCTCCGAGAGTGACAGCCGTCCGGCATATTGCACATGGCCGCGATCGACCACATAGGCCAGCGCAGAGACGCGATCGCGCGCCGCGTTCTCCAGCCACACCGAGCGCATCACCTCGCGATAGACATTGGTGGTCTGCTCGCGCGCCCGCAAATAGGCGATGGTGTCGTGGCGCAGGTGGGCGGCAACGCGGAACGCGATGCCGCGGCAGGCGCCGCCGCGGTCGAGCCCGAGCACCAGGCCCGGCTTCTCCGGCGTGCCGCGGTGGTCGAACGAATAGACGCAGAGCGCGCGATGCTCGCCGATCAACCGTGCCGGCACCTGCTCGAGGTACTCGAAGCCCGGCTTCCACATCAGCGAGCCGTAGCCGAACACCCAGAGGTCGCCGTCGGTCTCGGAATGGGGAGGATTTGCTGACATCGCGCAGATGGGCTAGCAGAACAACGAGTCGAAGCGAAGCAAATTCCGTGATGTTTCCAAGAGTTGCGCAAGACTTGCGCGAGGCTTGCTCTTGGGGGGCTTACGACTTGCCCGACGCTTGCCGCCGCTTAGATTTTGACAAATTCGCGCTCCAAAGGACGCCGCATGTCCGATTTGACCTCCGCCCCCCGCCGCCGCTCGCGCTTCGGCCTCTATGCCGTCCCCGTCGCGGTGCTGATTGCCGCGGTCGCGTGGAGCGGTTTCTGGTTCTTCGCAGCTTCCCAGGTCGGTGTGCAGGCCGATGCCTGGCGTGCCCAGGAGGCGAAGGCCGGCCGGGTCTATGATTGCGGCAACCGTTCGGTGGCAGGTTACCCGTTCCGATTCGAGGTCCGCTGCACGGATCCGAGCGTGATGCTGGTGTCGCAGACAGCCTCGCCGCAGATGGCGTTCGTGGCGCGGCTCGCCGAGATCCTGGTGGTCGCGCAGGTCTATGATCCCAAGCTTGTGATCGCGGAGTTCAAGGGCCCGGCCACGATCGCCGAGCGCAACGCGCAGCCCACGTTGTCCGTGAACTGGAGCCTGGGTCGCAGCAGCGTGGTCGGCCTGCCGGCGGTGCCGCAGCGCGCCTCGCTGGTGTTCGACAATCTCGCGATCGACCGCACCGGCGGTCCCGCGCCGACGCCGCTGATGCGCGTCAATCACATCGAGCTGCATGGAAGGCAGGTCGACGGCTCGGCCCCGGACAGCCCCGCGATCGAGACCGTGCTGCAAATATCAGGTGGCACCTTGCAGGAGGTGCATCCGCTCCTCACCCAGCCGTTCAACGCCGACATCCACGCGCGGCTGAACGGCCTGAAGGATTTCTCGCCGAAGCCGTGGCCGGATCGTTTCCGCGAGATCCAGGCGGCCGGCGGCAGCGTCGAGATCCAGCAGTCGCGGATCGAGCAGGGCGACGTGGTGTCGGTCGCGGCCGGCACGCTGCGCCTCAACGCGCAAGGCCGCATCGACGGCGAGTTGCAGATGACGGTCGCCGGCCTCGAACGCGTCATCCCTGCGCTCGGCATCGACAAGATGCTGGAGGAAGGCGTGCCGCAGTCGACACTCGATCGGGTCGCGCCGGGCGTGAAGAGCCAGGACCTCAGCAATCTCTTCGGCGCGCTGGATCGGGCGATCCCCGGCCTCGGCAAGGTGATCAAGCAGAACGCCAATGCCGGCATTTCCGCCGGCATCAATTCGCTCGGCACCGAGGCCACGCTCGAAGGCAAGAAGGCGCGCAGCTTCCCGCTGCGCTTCGCCGACGGCGCGGTGTTTTTGGGCCCGCTGAAAGTCGCGCAGATTCCGCCGCTGTTCTGAGCTGCGCGCTCAGTCAGCCGGGATGAAGCGGAGCGTGCCGGCGCGGCGCGTCGGCTTGCCGGTATCGTTGGTGTGATTGACGCCGTCCATGACCGGCACCTCGGGGAAGTCGAACGGGCTGACGCCGTCCAGGCAGGCCACGTTGACGGCATAGAGGTTCTGGTCGGACCGCCGTTGATGATGGGTGTAGATGCCGCAGCGGGAGCAGAAGAAGTGCTGCGCTGAACCGGTGTGGAAGCGGTAGCTCGTCAGCACATCCTCGCCCTGCAGGAACTTGATCCCGCCCATTTCCGCCATGACAACGACGGCGCCGCGCATCCGGCAATAGGAGCAGGTGCAGCGGCGGATCGAATTGAAGCCGTCGCTCAGCGTCGCCTCGAAACGCACCGCACCGCAATGGCACTGGCCAGCCCGAACCCTCGCGTCGTCCACCATGTTGCCTGCTCCTGTTCATGGCCTTCGCTGAATACGGACCTATCTCCAAAATCGGGGTCGGACAATCCTGCAAAACTCGCGCATGGCGCGAGAAAAACTCACGCGAAAGGCTCGACGCCAACCTTGTAGGGCGGGTTAGGCGAAGCCGTAACCCGCCGCGCAAGATGGCGGATTACGCTGACGCTAATCCGCCCTACGCACCGCGCGCATGCTCCACTCCCTCGCGCGCGATACTGTGCGTCGTGGCAATCTATTCCCGCGGTCGCGATGAGAAAAACGTGACCGCAATAGTGCGGGTCGCCGCGAATATCATTCCACGAGTACCGCTCTCTCTCGCCTGAGGAACCAACCTCGTGTGGAGGAAGCGATGCGAATTCTCGGGGGAATTCTGCTCGGCAGCATGCTGCTGTCGGCAGGTCCAGTACTGGCGGAGGACGATGCGTCCGAGCTGCGTGCGTTGAAGGAACGTCTCAAGCAGCTGGAACAGAAGATGGAGGTGCAGGCGCGCAAGGAGGAGGCGCTGGCCGCAAAACAGAGCGCAATGCAGCATACGCAGATGGCTGCGAAGGCGCCGGTGCCGTTCGATCCCTGCGCCTCGGGCAAGCTCTGCTACAAGGGCGTCACCTTCACCTTCGGCGGCTGGGTCGACCTCACCGGCATCTATCGCACCCGCAATCTCGCCTCCGACACCGGCTCGGTCTACGCTTTCATTCCGTTCCCGCAGAGCAAGAATTTCAACACCGGCGAGTCGCGCTTCTCGGCGCGGCAGACCCGCTTCTCGGTGCTTGCGGAAGCCGAGGTGTTCGCCAACACTCGTGTCGCCGGCTACGGCGAACTCGACCTCGAAGGCGCGGCGCAGACTGCGAATTCGGTCGCGACCAACTCCTTCAATCCGCGGCTGCGGCAGGCCAGCGTCGAGATCGATCGCACTGATCTCGGTCTGCACGTCCTCGCCGGCCAGAGCTGGTCGTTGAACGCGCCGAGCAAGGCCGGCATCGATCCGCGTGGGGTCGATGCACCCGGCGTGATCGATTTTGAATCGGTGCCCGGCTTCCTCGCGGCGCGGCAGCCCGGCATTCGCGTCTGGCAGGATATCGGGCCCGAGGTCAAGCTCGCGGTCTCGGCGGAAAATCCGCAGACCTCGTTCTTCGGCGGCAACACGCCGCTGGTCGGCACGCCTGCGGTCGGGCCGCAGGGCGTGCTCAATCCGAACGTGCTGGTCAACCTCACCGGTCCTGGCGGCAGCTTCTTCAACAACGCCAACAATGTCAGCCTCAACCACGTGCCTGATTTCACCGTGAAGGGCGCGTGGGATCCGCGGCTCGGGCCCTACAAGGTTCATGTCGAGGGCTGGGCGATGTATCGCGACTTCTACGATCGCTTCAACTTCGCCAACCACGACGTCAACACGGTGAGCTTCGGCGGGCATTTCTCGGCGGAGATCGTGCCGAAGCTGCTGGAGCTGCAGGGCTCCGCGTCCCACGGTGCGCTCGGCCGGTTCACCGCGACGCCGTTCCCGGATGCAACGCTGCGCCAGGACGGCACGATCCAGCCGCTGCCGATCACGGCCTTCCTGCTCGGCACGGTCTGGCACACGACGCCGTCGCTCGACCTCTACGCCTATGCCGGTCTCGAGAAGACCAAGGCGACGTTCTCCAATGTCGGCACGGTGCCGTTCGGCTACGGCAATCCGCTCTACAACAATCTCGGCTGCAACATCGAGAATTCGCCGGCGGCGACCTGTAACGGCAACACCTCGGAGGTCAGGCAGTATACCGCCGGCTTCTACGACACGATCTTCAAGGGCGACTACGGTGCGATCAAGGCCGGCGTCCAGTACTCCTACAACCAGCGCTTCGCTTTCGCCGGTGTCGGCGGCGCGCCGAGGACCGACGACCACATCATCATGTCGCAGATCCGCTACTACCCGTTCTCCCCGTAGAAACGGAGAGAGGGAGCAGAGCCGGTAAAGGAGACCGCAGATGAGGATCGTGAGCAGACCGAAGGGGAGGGCCGTGATCGCTCGCGAACTGATGATGGTCAGCCGCGCCGCGCATGTGCTGCAGCGAACCGGGTTGGCGATGGCCGGTGCCATGGGCGGCACCTTCGTCGCCGCCCAGCTCGCGAAGGGCCACATCGCATTCTTCGGCACACTTGCCTTCATCGCGACGACGATCGTGATCGGTGCCGTCGGCTTCTATCTCGGCATCGATATTCCGAAGCCGACGGTGCGCGTGACGGGACGCATCGACACCGTCGAGCTGCTGAGCGCGGGCGGCATCTTTCTCGCCGCACTCGCCGCGCTGGTGTCGGTCTATGGCATCGTGTTCGACGAGATTCCGCCCCGGGCCTGGGAATTCGTGTTCGGCTCGTGGTGGTTCGGCGGCGATGTCATGCTGGCAATCGCCGGATGGGCCGGCCGTCAGCGGCTGGCGCGGAAGGTCGCAGTGGCGTCGGCGGGGCCGATCCGGGATCAACGGATGAAACGGTGAACGCCGGTACGGGTGCGCGGCCAGCAATCTATGTCGCGAGAACGCGAAGCTGCGTCCTCATCCTCAACTGTCATCGCCCGGCTCGACCGGGCGATCCAGTACGCCGCGGCCTCTCGGCTCAATAACGACTGCCTCTGGAATACTGGATCACCCGCTTTCGCGGGTGATGACACCGCGTTGCGCGGCATCTTGAATCGAGAACCATCAGCATCGTCGTCCCGGCGAAGGCCGGGACCCGTAACCACTGGTGCCGATTGTTATGCATCGCTGGGACGACGAGTCCCGTCAACCACATCGGCTGCGGCGTATGGGTCCCGGCCTGCGCCGGGACGACGAAGAGTATAGCGACCGAGCCCCGCCTACTTCTTCAAATTCGCATGCGGGCGGCCGAAGTCGGGCGCGGCGGAGTCCTGGCCGGTCTCGACGATGCCGCGGCGGATCGCCCGGGTGCGGGTGAAATGGTCGAACAGCGCTTCGCCGTCGCCGCGCCGGATCGCGCGGGTGAGCTTCGACAGATCCTCGGTGAAGGTGCCGAGCATCTCGAGCACGGCGTCCTTGTTGGCGAGGAACACGTCGCGCCACATCGTCGGATCCGACGCTGCGATGCGAGTGAAGTCGCGGAAGCCGCCGGCGGAGAATTTGATGACCTCGGATTCCGTCACCTGCGCCAGTTCGTCGGCGGTGCCGACGATGGTGTAGGCGATCAGATGCGGCAGATGGCTGGTGATCGCGAGCACGAGGTCATGATGGTCCGGCGTCATGATCTCGACCTTGGCGCCGAGCGCGGCCCAGAACGTGCGCAGCCGGTCGGTCGCGGCAGGATCCGTGCCTTCGGGCGGCGTCAGGATGCACCAGCGGTTGATGAAGAGTTCGGCGAAGCCGGAATCGGGACCCGAATGCTCGGTGCCGGCCACCGGATGCGCCGGCACGAAGTGCGCCGTCTTTGGCAGATGTGGCGCCATGTCCTTGACGACGGCGCCCTTCACCGAACCGACGTCGGAGATGATGGCGCCGGGCTTCAGATGCGCGGCGATCTCGGCCGCGACCGGACCGCAGGCGCCGACCGGGATGCAGAGGATGACGAGATCGGCATCCTTCACGGCTTCAATGTTGGTCTCGACGACGCGATCGACGATGCCGAGCTCGGCGACGCGCGCACGGGTCTTCTCCGAGCGCGCGGTGGTCACGATCTCGCCGACCAGGCCTTGCGCGCGCGCGCCGCGCGCGATCGAGCCGCCGATCAGGCCGAACCCGATCAGCGCGATGCGGTTGAAGAGTGGAGCCGTGGTCACGATGTCACTTTCCGGCCAGGAAGTCGCGCAGCCCCTCGACCACGAGGCGGTTGGCTTCCTCGGTGCCAATGGTCATGCGTAGCGCATGCGGCAGCTTGTAATTGTTGAGCGCGCGCAGCACGAGGCCGCGCCGCGTGAGATAGGCGTCGGCTTCCGCCGCGGTCTTGCCCTGGTCGGTCGGGAAGTGGATCAGCACGAAATTGGCGACGCTCGGCGTCACCTTGAGCCCGAGCTTGCCGATCTCCTCGGTCAGCCAGTTGCGCCACTGTTCGGTGTGGGTCCGCGACATCTGCACATGCGCGGTGTCCTCGATCGCCGCCACCGCCGCCAGCATCGCCGGGGTCGTGACGTTGAACGGACCGCGGATCCGGTTGCAGGCGTCGACGATATGCGCCGGGCCGAACATCCAGCCGACCCGCAGCGCGGCAAGGCCGTGGATCTTCGAGAAGGTGTGCGTCACCACCGTGTTGTCTGTCGTCGCGACCAGCTCGATGCCGAGCTCGTAGTCGTTGCGCGAGACATAGTCGGCATAGGCGGCGTCGAGCACCAGCAGCACATGCGAGGGCAGGGTGGCGCGCAGGCGCTTGACCTCGTCGAACGGGATATAGGTGCCGGTCGGATTGTTCGGGTTGGCGAGCCAGACCAGTTTTGTGCGTGGCGTCACCACCTTCAGGATGGCATCGACATCGGCCGTAAAGTTGGTCTCGGCGGCAATCACGTTCTTCGCGCCGTTCGCCATCGTGGCGATCGGGTAGACCAGGAAGCCGTGGGTGGTCGAGATCGCCTCGTCGCCGGGCGCGAGATAGGTGTGCGCCAGCAGATTGAGGATCTCGTCGGAGCCGGCGCCGCAGATGATGCGGTCGGGATCGAGCCCGTAGGCGCGGCCGATCGCCTCGCGCAGCACGCGCGAGGTGCCCTCCGGATAGTCCTCGAGATGGTCAGCCGCCCCCTTGTAGGCCGCGATCGCCTTCGGAGACGGGCCGAACGGCGTCTCGTTGGCGGACAGCTTGAACACCTTGCGGCCCGGTTCCGGCACCGGGCTCTTGCCGGGCGTGTAGGGCGCAATATCGAGGATGCCGGGATTCGGCACGGGGCGGGACATCATCAACTCCGGATTACGGGTGGCTAGCTTCTGGCCGATCCGTTGGTGGGCACCGTATAGCGCGTTGCGTGGCTGCCGACGAGGGCCGAGGAGCGCACCGAGGCGCCGGCCTTGATCAGAGCGAGCTTGATGGCCTCGAAGCCCTTGCTCTCCGGGTCCTGACCGGCGACCGAGACCAGCAGCGCCGCGCCGTCGAAGGCGGTGTCGGGGACCGCGACGATCTCGGCGAGCGGCGCCAGCGCGCGAGCTACATCGGCGTTCCAGCCGGAAACGCGGACGCTCCACATCTGGACCTCGGTCACCATCGCATCGTCAGCGACGCGGGAGACCAGGAACACCGGCAACGCGGCGGGATGGTCGGCGCGTTCGAGAAACGGCAGCCGCGCGATGATCTTCGGCGCGCCATCGGCCTCGAGCGCATTCCACCACGGCGTGCGGCTCGCGATCGCGGAGACCAGTGCGAGGTCGCCCTTCGATTTCGCCACCGCCTCCACCGCGGCCTGCGCGCTGAAATGCGAGACGTAGGGCACCACGAAGCCGAAGTGAAACCGCGCCGAGTCGCGCATCGCCTGCTCGCCGACGGACACATCGGCGTGCACGGCGAACGGCGCCTGCACGTAGGTGAAGGTCGAGATGATGACGCGCCAGATGCCCTCGATGGTGTCGAGCGGCAGGATGCCGCGATGACGCTGCACCAGTTCGCGCATCATGCTGGCCTCGCGTGCCGGGCGGAACGCGGAGCCGACCTCCTGGGTCTTCTTGACCTGGATCAGGCGGTCGATGATGTCGCCGCGCGCCATCAGCAGGTGGTGAACCTGCTCGTCGATCGCGTCGATCTCCTTGCGCAGCTCCTGCAACGAGGGCGGCGACGGGGGTGGCTTGGACATGCTCTAAAACCTTGTCGTCCGGGCGACCCGATGCCGTGCCGGACAGGGTCCCTGATTAGGAAAGACGGGCAGCGAAAGCAAAGAGAAACGTCGCAGCCGTGCCTTGCGCATTCGGTTAACCATCGGCGCCCGGCGGGGGGACGTTCGCCGGCCGCCTTGACGACGGGGGGCGTGAGGACTAGGTTCGCTGCACTCCGTGGTCATTTGAGCCGGCCGGCTTGCAGCCACGTTAAACAACTCGCTAAACAGGCCGGGGACAGATCAGCTCCCGGTCGAACCTATGTTCAGGCCGGGTTTTTTATTGGCCTGATTTCTGTTCGAGCCCTCCCGCGCGGAGGCAGGGTCGCCTAAATGAGCAATGTGCGTCCGATACCGAGCCCGCAAACCCAGAGCGATGATCGCGCCCATGAGGCCGATCATCCGTCGTCATTGGTGGCGAAGTTCGGCATGGATCAGCCGCTGAAGCTCGATTGCGGCGTCGATCTCGCACCGTTCCAGATCGCCTACCAGACTTATGGCGAGCTCAATGCCGACCGCTCCAACGCGATCCTGGTCTGCCACGCGCTGACCGGCGATCAGCACGTCAACAACATCCATCCCGTCACCGGCAAGCCCGGCTGGTGGGAGACCATGGTCGGCGCCGGCCGGCCGATCGATCCCGACAAATACTTCATCATCTGCTCCAACGTGATCGGCGGCTGCATGGGCTCGACGGGCCCTGCGTCGCTGAACCCTGCGACCGGCAAGATGTGGGGGCTGGATTTCCCGATCATCACGATCCCCGACATGGTGCGCGCGCAGGCGATGCTGATCGATCGCCTCGGTATCGCGACGCTGTTCTGCGTGGTCGGCGGCTCGATGGGCGGCATGCAGGTGCTGCAATGGACCGCGGCCTATCCCGAGCGCGTGTTCGCGACGCTCGCGATCGCCTGCTCGACGCGTCACTCGGCGCAGAACATCGCATTCCACGAGCTCGGCCGCCAGGCTGTCATGGCCGATCCGGACTGGCGCGGCGGCCGTTATGTCGACGAGGACACCCATCCGCATCGCGGCTTGGCGGTCGCCCGCATGGCCGCGCACATCACCTATCTCTCGGACGCCGCGCTGCATCGCAAGTTCGGGCGGCGCATGCAGGACCGCGAGTTGCCGACGTTCTCGTTCGATGCGGATTTCCAGGTCGAGAGCTACCTGCGCTATCAAGGCTCGTCCTTTGTCGAGCGCTTCGACGCCAACTCCTATCTCTACCTGACCCGCGCGATGGACTATTTCGACATCGCCGCCGACCACAACGGTGTGCTGGCGAAGGCGTTCACCGGCATCAAGACACGGTTCTGCGTGGTGTCGTTCACCAGCGACTGGCTGTTTCCGACTTCGGAATCGCGCGCGCTGGTGCACGCGCTGAATGCGTCGAGTGCGCGGGTGTCGTTCGCGGAGATCGAGACCGATCGAGGTCACGACGCCTTCCTGCTCGACGTGCCCGAATTCCTCGAAATCTCCCGTGCCTTCCTGCTGGCCGCAGGCAAGGCACGCGGACTGAAGGACGGCGGCCAGTCATGAGCATGCAGCAGACATTGCCCTTGCCGGGCGTCGCGCCGGAGCGGACCGGCGGCTATCGCAGGGATCATCTTCTGGTCGCCGAGATGGTGCGGCCGGGCTCGCGCGTCCTCGACGTCGGCTGCGGCGATGGCGAATTGCTGCAGCTCTTGGAGAGCCGCGGCATCGACGGCCGCGGCATTGAGCTGTCGCGCGAGGGCGTCAACGGCTGCGTCGCCAAGGGGCTCGCGGTGGTGCAGGGCGACGCCGACACCGACCTCGTCAATTATCCCGATGATGCGTTCGACTACGTGATCCTGTCGCAGACCTTGCAGGCGACGCGGCAGCCCAAGGTGGTGCTGGAGAACCTGCTGCGGATCGGCCAGCGCGCCATCGTCTCGTTCCCGAATTTCGGGTTCTGGAAGATGCGGCTGCAGCTCCTGATCGGCGGCCACATGCCGCGGACCGAGAATCTGCCGGCGAGCTGGTACGACACCGCCAACATCCATTTCTGTACCATCAAGGATTTTGTTGAGCTCTGCGAGCAGATCAACGTCAAGATGGAGCGCGCGGTGGCGCTCGATCTCTACGGCCGCCCGGTGCCGCTCAATTTGCCCTGGTGGGTGTGGAACATGTTCGGCGAGCAGGGCGTGTTCCTGCTCAGCCGTGGCGGGCAGGGCAAGTAGGGCTGCGTAACCCAGCCACGGTCGTCATTCCGGGGCTCGCCAACGGGTCCGCGCAAAGCGAGGCCCGATGACAGGCTCCGCGAGAACCCGGAATCCATTGAGCCGCGGGCTCCGTGGATGAATGGAGTCCGGGTTCGATGCTGCGCATCGCCCTCAGGTGCGCAATTGCGCACCGGGGAATGACGGCCTACACCGGCGCCGCCACCATCGACCTCGGATCACGCACCGGCCAGCGGCCGGCCTCGACCAGCGCGATGAAGCGCTCCACCATCTCGTTGAACCGCGCCGGCTCCTCGAGGTTGAGCACGTGGCCCGACTTCGGGAAGAAGGAGAGGCCGGCCGCCGGCAGATGCTGTTTCAGGAACATGCTGGGCGCGATGCAATTGTCGTCCTCGTCGCCGCACAGGATCAGCGCCGGCGTCGCTGCGCGCTTGATGGCGTCGGTCATGGAGTAGATCGATGGCCTGCCGCCCTGGAAGCTGCGCATCGTGTTGGCCGAGCCCCTGGCATCGTGGCGGGCGAGCGCGGCGTAAAAATCGGCGTGGCCGCGTGGGTCCTTCACCAGGAACGGAATCCGGCTCGGCGCCTCGCGCGTCGCCTTGGCGACCTCGACCGAGCCGATGGTCTCGTATTGCTCGGCATTGGCGCGGCACTGCGCGCGGAAGGCATCGAGATTCTCGAGCGAAGAGCCGGAGCCGACGGCGGCGAGCGTCATCGAGAGCGCGCGCTCCGGCGCGTTGAGGGCGACCTGCAATGACGAATAGGAGCCCATCGAGAGGCCGATGAAATGCGCTCTTGCGATGCCGAGGTGGTCGAGCACGGCGAGCGCGTCGGTATAGAAATGCTTGTAGGTGTAGACGTCGGCACTCGCAGGCACGTCCGACGGCGTGTAGCCGCGCGCGGAGTAGGCGATGCAGCGGTGGCCGCGCGAGAAGTAGCGCATCTGCGGTTCCCAGTTAGTGTGATCAGCCGCGAACTCGTGCAGGAAGATGATCGGGGTGCCGCTGCCGGCCTCCTCGAAATGGAGGCGGACATTATCTTTCGTGACGGCGTGGGGCATTGAATTCTCCTCTCGTTGGCCGGCTTCAGATTTGCAATTAATTTCCGCGGCTGCAATGCGGCAGTCCTGACTATTTTCGTCATGGAATTTGCCCGGAATGACCCAGAAATCGTTTCCGCAGCGCCGCATGAAATCTTCCTCGCGCCACATCGTGATTTTCAAAACCACCGCCGCGTTTCCCCGGGGAATGACACGGGAACGCGACGGGGAGTTGGGGGGCGTTACAGAGGATCTCGTGAAGTATGGTTCAGTTGCTTGCGTATCGCCGGTCGCTTCGAGTTTTGGCGCTGGCTCTGTGTTCACTCACTCTCGCCGTCATCTCCGCCGCTCCGGCATCTGCCCGTCCGCACCACTCGCGTCACGCGCATTCGGCTCATGCCGGCCATCACGCGCGCCACTCCGCTCATCGTCACTATCGGCACGTCGCACGACTCTCTCGTGCCGAGCGCCGCGAACAGATGCAGTCGGGTGATTTCAACGAGGCCAATGCGGCCGCGTTGCCGGGCGGCATCGAAACCGTGCCCAACACCGGTGGCGTGAGCGCGGCAGACGGCTTCGGCTCGTCCGGCATCGTCGCCACGGCGCGCCGCTATCTCGGCGGCAACCCGACCGGCCGCTCCAGCCTGTGGTGCGCGCGCTTCATGAACATGGTGCTGCAGCAGACCGGTCATCGCGGCACCGGCTCCGACATGGCGAGCTCGTTCGCGAAATACGGCACGCGCATTTCCGGTCCGCAGGTCGGTGCCATCGCCGTGATGGGCCGCCGCGGCGGCGGCCATGTCGGCATCATCACCGGCGTCGATGCCAAGGGCAATCCGATCATGATCTCGGGTAACAGCAGCCATCGCGTCCGCGAGACGCCAGTCTCGCGCGGCCGCATCTACGCCTATGTGATGCCGACGAACTGATCGGTCGAAACGGTGGGCTCGGCGTGCGCGCCTTGCCCTCTCTACGAAACGACAGGCTGCTCGGCGGCAATCATGTCGCCGACGGCCGCGCCGCCCTCACTGATGATCTCGGCGTAGATGCCGCATTCATTGTTGCCGAAGCGCTGCATCAGCGTGTTCGGGACCGAGAGGTCGCGCGCGCCGGTATCGGGATCGACGTTGACCGCGGCACAGCGGGTGATGCGCTTCACCACCCTGGCGCGCGCGCTGCCGATCGCGATGGTCTGGTCGAGCAGGTCGGCTTCATGCCAGGCCGGCCAGCCCTCGACATAGAGGTTGGCGCGAAAACGCAGCGGATGGACCGGCGCCTGCACCATCTCCTCGATCGCCCGCAGGCTCGCCAGGTTGATGATCGAGACCACCTTGCGCGGCACGTCGGAGAAACTGTGGCCGGGGCTCACCAGCACCTTGGGCGGTCCCTTGATCTGGCCGGCGTGGTGATCGGCTAAGTAGCGCTCGATCGCCGCGCGCCCCTCCGCCGTTTCGAGATCGCCCTGGGCCACCATTGCGCCGTCCCGGCGCAGCGTCAGCACATGGCTGTCGTCGTCGTAGTGGGCGCGCAGCGGCGCCAACCACTCGTCCCGCTGCAGCATCAGGAAATGCGGCTTCGCCAGCCATGTCGGAGCTGATGCATCGAAGCCGCTCGGGCCGTTCTCGATCGCGTAGCGGCGATCCGAGCGGAGCGTCTCGCCGACCTTGAGCTCTGCGCGGGGCAGGGGCTCGGGCGTCAGACCCTTGACGGGGTAGCGGTAGATGCCGGTGATCCGGGCGGAGGAAGCGTGCGTGATGTCCATCCGGCCGCTCTAGCCTGTTTGACGGGCGAGGAGAACCGCCGCCAGCGGTGAGGCTGCTAGTCGGGCCGCGCCGCACCTTCGGTGTCGAGGACACGCTGCATGAACACGAGTTCGAGCCAGCGGCCGAACTTGCGTCCGACCTCCGGCATCCGGGCGACCTCGACAAAGCCGGCCTGCGCGTGCAGCCGGAGCGAGGCGGGATTGCCGCCGTCGATACCGGCGATCATGACGTGCTTACCCAACGCCCGCGCAGCCGCCACGAGTTCGTCGACAATGACGCGGCCGAGCCCTCGGCCGCGATGATCGACATGGATATACACGCTGTGCTCGACACTGTAGCGATAGCCCGGAAAGGCCCGGAAGTCGCCGAACGTGCCGTACCCAAGCACCACAGATCCTTCGACCGCGACCAGCACCGGGTAACCCAGCGCCAGCCGGGCCTTCATCCAGGCCAGCCGCTCGGCCTCGGAATCCTGCTTCTCCGTCCAGATCGCGTTCGAGTTGACGACCGCCTCATTGAAGATCGCGGTGATCGCAGGAATGTCCTGCTCGGTGGCGGGACGGATAATCATCGTGGTTCCCCTAGCGAGCCTCTTGAACGGACGCCATCGTCTATTATATAAGACGATATGTCAATTATAGAAGACAAGGCCGATGAGGCTCTCGGGCGGCGGGTTCGCGCCGAACGGGAGGGGCGCGGCTGGTCGCTGGCGGAACTCGCCGGGCGGGCAGGCGTGTCCAAGGCCATGCTGAGCAAAATCGAACGGGCGGAGGCGAGCCCGACGGCGGCCACGCTGTCGCGGATCGCCACCGCCTATGGCCTGACCATGGCCGCGCTGTTCGAGGTTGCCTCGGCCACTTCCCGCCTGCAGCGGGCCCAGGATCAGCCTGTATGGCGAGATCCGAAGGCGGCCTATCTGCGACGGCAGGTGTTTCTGCACCCGGCCAATCCGCTGGAACTGGTCGAGGTCGAACTGCCTGCCAGGCAGGAAGCCGGCTTCCCCGCCAGTGCCTATCATCTGGTCCGTCAGGTGGTCTGGGTGATCAGCGGCCGCCTCACCTTGATGGAAGGGACGGAGCGTCATGAGCTCGCTGCGGGTGACCGCGTCGAGCTTGGTCCCCCATCGGACATCGTCTTCCGTAACGAAACTGCTCAGCCCTGCCGCTACCTTGTCGCCATCGTGCGGCGCTGAGCTCGATCGGGCAAAATCGCGGACTGTGGCTCTTCCGTTTCGGAACCAAGTGCCCACATCTGCGGCAAGCCTGAAAAATGATGGCGACGACCAGAGGCTGGTTGAGGAACGTCAACGCGGCCTGCGGAAACCCAATGAAGATGCCGTTGTCATGCCTGAATGGGTGACGATGGCAGGCCGAGGGAAAACGAATGAATATCGAGAAGTACACTGAGCGCGCGCGCGGATTCATCCAGTCTGCCCAATCGCTCGCAATGCGTGACGGTCACCAGCAGTTCTCACCGCTGCATCTGTTGAAGGTGCTGCTGGACGACAATGAGGGGCTCGCCGGCGGTCTGATCGACCGTGCCGGTGGCAATTCCAGAGCGATCCTGAAATCGACCGAAGAGGCGCTGAACAAGCTGCCGAAGGTCTCGGGCAATGGTGCCGGCCAGGTCTACCTGTCGCCGGAACTGGCGCGCGCCTTCGACGCGGCGGAGAAAGCCGCCGACAAGGCGGGCGACAGCTTCGTCACCGTGGAGCGGCTGCTGCTCGGGCTCACGCTCGAGAAGGGCAGCGAGGCAGCCTCCATCCTGAGCAAGGGCGGCGTCACGGCGCAGAACCTGAACGCGGCAATCGAAGCGCTGCGCAAGGGCCGCACCGCCGATAGCGCGACTGCGGAGAACGCCTATGACGCGCTGAAGAAATATGCCCGCGATCTGACCCAGGCTGCGCGCGACGGCAAGCTCGACCCGGTGATCGGCCGCGACGAGGAGATCCGTCGTACCATCCAGGTGCTGTCGCGGCGAACCAAGAACAATCCCGTCCTGATCGGTGAACCCGGCGTCGGCAAGACCGCGATCGTCGAGGGCTTGGCGCTGCGCATCCTCAACGGCGACGTGCCGGAGAGCCTGAAGGACAAGAAGCTGCTGTCGCTCGACATGGGCGCCTTGATCGCCGGCGCTAAATATCGAGGCGAGTTCGAGGAGCGGCTGAAATCCGTCCTGCAGGAGGTCTCGACAGCCGAGGGCGGCATCATCCTGTTCATCGACGAGATGCACACGCTGATCGGCGCCGGCAAGACCGACGGCGCGATGGACGCGTCCAACCTGCTGAAGCCCGCACTCGCCCGCGGTGAGCTGCACTGTATCGGTGCGACCACGCTCGACGAGTACCGCAAGCATGTCGAGAAGGATGCGGCGCTGGCCCGCCGGTTCCAGCCGATCTATGTCAGCGAGCCGACGGTCGAGGACACCATCTCGATCCTGCGCGGCCTGAAGGACAAATACGAGCAGCACCACGGCGTGCGCATCACCGACTCCGCGTTGGTGGCCGCGACCACGCTGTCGAACCGCTACATCACCGACCGCTTCCTGCCGGACAAGGCCATCGACCTGATGGACGAGGCGGCGGCGCGGCTGAAGATGCAGGTCGATTCAAAGCCGGAGGAGCTCGATTCGCTGGATCGCGACATTATCCGGCTCAAGATCGAGCAGGAGGCGCTGAAGAAGGAAAGCGACGCCGGCTCGAAGAGCAGGCTCCAGACCCTGGAGAAGGAGCTCGCCGGGCTCGAGGAGCGGTCGACGGCCCTGACGGCGCGCTGGAGTGCGGAGAAGAACAAGCTCTCCAATGCCCAGAAGCTGAAGAGCGAACTCGATGCGTTGCGCGTCGAGCTGGCCAATGCGCAGCGTCGCGGCGAATTCCAGAAGGCGGGCGAGCTGGCCTATGGCCGGATCCCCGACCTGGAGAAGAAGCTCGCCGACATCGAGGCTGCCGAAAGCAGCAGCCCGAACGGCGGCGAGATGATGGAGGAGGCGGTCACCGCCAACCACATCGCGCAGGTCGTCTCGCGCTGGACCGGCGTGCCGGTCGACAAGATGCTCGAGGGCGAAAAGGACAAGCTCCTGAAAATGGAGGATGCGCTCGCCAAGCGCGTCGTCGGCCAGGCCGAAGCCGTGCGTGCGGTGGCAACCGCCGTGCGCCGTGCCCGGGCCGGCCTGCAGGATCCGAACCGGCCGACCGGCTCGTTCATGTTCTTGGGCCCCACCGGCGTCGGCAAGACCGAGCTGACCAAGGCGCTCGCCGCTGATTTGTTCAACGACGAGACCGCGATGGTCCGCCTCGACATGTCCGAGTTCATGGAGAAGCACTCGGTCTCGCGGCTGATCGGCGCGCCTCCCGGCTATGTCGGCTATGACGAGGGTGGTGCACTGACCGAAGCCGTTCGGCGCCGGCCCTACCAGGTCGTGCTGTTCGACGAGATCGAGAAGGCGCATCCCGACGTCTTCAACGTGCTGTTGCAGGTGCTCGATGACGGCCGCCTGACCGATGGTCAGGGCCGCACCGTCGATTTCCGCAACACGTTGATCATCATGACCTCGAACCTCGGTTCGGAATTCCTGGTGAATCAACCGGAAGGCGAGGACACCGCTGATGTCCGCGATCAGGTGATGGGTGTGGTGCGGGCGCATTTCAGGCCGGAATTCCTGAACCGCATCGATGAGATCATCCTGTTCCACCGGCTGCAGCGGAACGAGATGGGCCGTATCGTCGAGATCCAGTTCGCGCGGCTGACCAAGTTGCTCGAGGATCGCAAGATCGAGCTCACGCTCGATGCGAAAGCGCGGGATTGGCTCGCCGAGAAGGGATGGGATCCGGCTTACGGCGCCCGTCCGCTGAAGCGGGTGATCCAGCGCAGCGTGCAGGATCCGCTGGCCGAGATGATCCTCGCCGGCGAGGTCAAGGACGGCGATCGCGTGGTGATTTCGGTGAAGGGCAACGTGCTGACCTTCAACGGTCAGGTGTCCAAGACCGCCGAGATCGTGCAGTTCGACGCCCCGGTCTCGAAGCGCAAGCTGAACTGATCGCAACAACAGAAAACCCTTCCCGCGCGCCGCGGGGAGGGTTTGTTGCGCGAATCATCCCTGCGGGGCGATCGGCGGCGAGGGCTCGTCGTCCTCGACGGGCTCGAGCTCGGAGAGGATGTCGACCAGCTCGCGGGCGCGGCCGGTGGCCAGCGGCCTGCCCTCATTGATCAGCGGCTCGTCATTGGCGAGCCAGGCCTGTGCTTCGGCAAGCTCGGTGATCGTTGCGCCTGACGCGATGATCCTGGCGATTGTGACGTCGTCGGCGTTGCCGACGGCTTTCAACACGTCATCACGGGTGAGGCTGGCCATGCGTGCCTCCTCTGCATGGGGTTGCTTAGCCAGGGACAAGCCGAATCGAGGGCGGATCGTTCCGTGCGGAACTGCCCGAGGGCGGTTCCGCCGTCAGCGATTGGTGGTGATAGAGCGCGTCTGCGACGTCGAGCTCGTGGCGTCCGAGACGATGCGCGAGCTGCCGCGGCTCGACATCTGGGCTTCGATCTTGTCGCGTGCCTGTTCGAAGCTCGCCAGCATCGGGCCTTCGAGCGAGCGGCCGCGCGGCAGTTTCACGCGCATCGGATCGACGAATCGGCCGTTGACCAGGATTTCGTAGTGGACGTGCGGGCCGGTCGACTGGCCGGTCGAGCCGACGAAGCCGATCACCTGGCCCTGCCGCACCTTCTTGCCGATCTCCATGCCCTTGGCGAAGGCCGACATGTGGCCGTAGGCCGTCTCATAGCCATTGGCATGCTTCATGCGGATGTATTTGCCGTAACCGCCTTCGTATCCGACCTTCTCGAGCACGCCGTTGCCGGAAGCGAAGATCGGCGTGCCGTAGGCGGTGGCCCAATCGACGCCGGTGTGCATCTTCACATAGCCGAGGATCGGGTGGCGGCGGCCGCCGAAGCCCGAACGCATGATCGCGTTGTTGACCGGCTTGCGCACCAGGAACTTCTTCGCGCTCTTGCCGGTCTCGTCATAGTAGTCGACGAGGCCGTCATCGGAGCTCTGGAAGCGGTAGTATTTCTTGGTTTCGCCGCCCACGGTCAGCGCGGCGTAGAGCACTTCGGTTTTTTCGGTGCTGGTAACGCCCTCGTCCTCGCCGGCATAGAACACGTCGAACGAGTCGCCCGGCTGCACCTTGCGCTGGAAATCGACGTCGTAGGAGTAGATCTTGACCATGTCGTCGATCACGGTCGGCGGCACCTTGTTGCGCAGCGCGGTCTCGTAAATGCTCTGATAGAGCCGCACGCCGCTGCCATCATCCTCGTCATCGTCGCTGGAATTATCCGCGGTTTCGTTGACGGTGTTCATGCTCTGCACGTCGACGGCGACGTATTTGCCGAGATCGGACAGGGCGGCGACGGCTTCGACGGCGGAATCATTGGCGACGACGACGCGATAGGGCTGCAGCCTGACATTTGGTCCAGGAGCTGCCGGCGCCATCAGGATTCGCACCTTCTGGCCTTCCTTCAGGCCGCCGTCGCGGCCGCGCGGGCCGAGCATTGCGGCAATCGCCTTCGCCTCGTCCGATGTCGCGCCCTGATCGCGCAGGATCGAGGTGATGGTGTCGCCTTTCTTGACGAGGTGAACCCGCTCACCGACCGGATTGCCGCCGGTGACCTGCTCCTTGGTCTTCGGCAGCAGCGTGACGTTCTCCGGCACCACGCGGGTCTCGAAGCCCGCATAGGGATCGGAGGTGTTGCCCTCGGTGGCGTAGGCCATCCTCATGTCGGGGGCGGCGCCGCTTGCGTCGGCCGTGGCATTGGCCAGTGAAGCGTAGCGCACTGAATTGCCGGAGCCGCGCCAGTTGGCGGCGTCACGAACCCGCATCAGCACGTCGTCGAGCGCGACGACGGCGGCGAGCTTGGCTTTCGGCAGCACGGAGCCGAGATCCTTGGTGACGAACGAGACCTCGGCGTCGGGCTCGGCGGCATCCGCCGCATTCGGATCCTCGGTCGCCGCCGGCGTGTCGGAGCCGACATCGGTCAATAGACGCTGTGCGTTGAATGCCGGTATTTTGGACGACAGATCGCTCGTGGTCATCGAGAGATTGCCGGAAATCCGGATGAAGGGCCGTACCCGCATCACGTCGCGATTGCCGACGCGGGTCACGGTCGACACGCGGACCAGGCTGCGAGAGGCGGAAGATTCGCTCGGCGGCGGCAGGCGGTCACCCTTGTGCAGGCTGACGACGCGATCATTGCCGGTAAAGGCGCCGCGCAGCGCGCCTTCGACGCGCTCCGGCACCTTGGCGAAGGTCATCTCGCCGTCGAGCGACGCAAAAACGGCGCCGCCGATCAGGGCCGCGCCACATAAGCCAGTCAGGATGGTGCCGCTGAACCATTGAACGGAGACACGGCGGCGATCGATCACCGCAGCCTCGGTGCCGTCGACTGAAAGCGGCGGTTCGTGACCGAGATCGATCATCCCGGTCTCGCGCCCAATGCCGCTTCCGCGTGACGCCCGTTGGCTCAACCCTGTATCCCCCCAAATTCCAGCAACTGCGATCGTCCTCTGCTCGTCCTCATCTCCACCTCGCTCCCTCCGAGAGGGAATTCGGCAGCGTGGCGAGCCACACGCATCGAGGTCGAAGAGACGAGGGCCATTCGCTGGCCGCGATCCCGAACGTCAATGGTGTGCAGATCTCTCGATATTGCTCGGCCGTGCAGGGACGAGGCGACGGGTTCTTGGAGAAAATCGCCTGGTCCCTCAGAAAAACCACCCGTGCCCCCACAGGTTACGAGCGGTTCAGTGCATGTCTTATAGCCAGAACGTCGCAGGATTGTGGCTCAAGTGCGGCATTTAGGGTGGAAAAGTTTCCTGAAGCAGGTCCATGCCGCCGCCCCGCCTGGAGCGGCGTGGAACCCGTTCGGAAGGGGCTGGCGAGCCCTCCGGCGACAAACTTTTTTTCAAGTTTTTTACCACGCGCGCCGGGTGGCGAATTTTTACCTCCGACCTAAGCCACGGAAAAAACGGGAATTTCTTCGCACTGCACAAGCGATTTCGGCGTGCGACGATTTGTTGACAATGGCCGTTGACAATCCCGAGGGGTGGGGACTATAAACCAACCACTGAGCGCGGCGCCGCCGGGTCACTGACCAAGGCGAGCGAACGCGCCACTGATGCTCCTCACCTCGTTGATGAGTGACACAACAGCCGACATAAATCGGTTGAGGTTCACTGTCGGTCGGTGAAGGGTAGAACCACCCTCCAAGGGTGTGGGGTCATCGGATCCCGGGCTGTTTGACAAGTGAAGATGAAGAAAGAGAAACGTGGACGGCGGAGTCCTTGCGTCTCTCGGAAAACTTGAAAGCTTCGGCTTTTGACTTCTGAGAGTGGACGAAAGACTTCGGCGGTACACGTTTTAAAGGTTACACCATCGTTGCCAGCGATGTGAATCGTCGGCAGCTCATCGGCTTCGGTCGGTGAAGAATGGTGGGACCTCGTCAAACGTTGTGATCAGCCGGTTCAAAGGTTTCAAGTCCAACTTGAGAGTTTGATCCTGGCTCAGAGCGAACGCTGGCGGCAGGCTTAACACATGCAAGTCGAGCGGGCATAGCAATATGTCAGCGGCAGACGGGTGAGTAACGCGTGGGAACGTACCTTTTGGTTCGGAACAACACAGGGAAACTTGTGCTAATACCGGATAAGCCCTTACGGGGAAAGATTTATCGCCGAAAGATCGGCCCGCGTCTGATTAGCTAGTTGGTGAGGTAACGGCTCACCAAGGCGACGATCAGTAGCTGGTCTGAGAGGATGATCAGCCACATTGGGACTGAGACACGGCCCAAACTCCTACGGGAGGCAGCAGTGGGGAATATTGGACAATGGGCGCAAGCCTGATCCAGCCATGCCGCGTGAGTGATGAAGGCCCTAGGGTTGTAAAGCTCTTTTGTGCGGGAAGATAATGACGGTACCGCAAGAATAAGCCCCGGCTAACTTCGTGCCAGCAGCCGCGGTAATACGAAGGGGGCTAGCGTTGCTCGGAATCACTGGGCGTAAAGGGTGCGTAGGCGGGTCTTTAAGTCAGGGGTGAAATCCTGGAGCTCAACTCCAGAACTGCCTTTGATACTGAAGATCTTGAGTTCGGGAGAGGTGAGTGGAACTGCGAGTGTAGAGGTGAAATTCGTAGATATTCGCAAGAACACCAGTGGCGAAGGCGGCTCACTGGCCCGATACTGACGCTGAGGCACGAAAGCGTGGGGAGCAAACAGGATTAGATACCCTGGTAGTCCACGCCGTAAACGATGAATGCCAGCCGTTAGTGGGTTTACTCACTAGTGGCGCAGCTAACGCTTTAAGCATTCCGCCTGGGGAGTACGGTCGCAAGATTAAAACTCAAAGGAATTGACGGGGGCCCGCACAAGCGGTGGAGCATGTGGTTTAATTCGACGCAACGCGCAGAACCTTACCAGCCCTTGACATCCCGGTCGCGGACTCCAGAGACGGAGTTCTTCAGTTCGGCTGGACCGGAGACAGGTGCTGCATGGCTGTCGTCAGCTCGTGTCGTGAGATGTTGGGTTAAGTCCCGCAACGAGCGCAACCCCCGTCCTTAGTTGCTACCATTTAGTTGAGCACTCTAAGGAGACTGCCGGTGATAAGCCGCGAGGAAGGTGGGGATGACGTCAAGTCCTCATGGCCCTTACGGGCTGGGCTACACACGTGCTACAATGGCGGTGACAATGGGATGCTAAGGGGCGACCCTTCGCAAATCTCAAAAAGCCGTCTCAGTTCGGATTGGGCTCTGCAACTCGAGCCCATGAAGTTGGAATCGCTAGTAATCGTGGATCAGCACGCCACGGTGAATACGTTCCCGGGCCTTGTACACACCGCCCGTCACACCATGGGAGTTGGTTTTACCTGAAGACGGTGCGCTAACCCGCAAGGGAGGCAGCCGGCCACGGTAGGGTCAGCGACTGGGGTGAAGTCGTAACAAGGTAGCCGTAGGGGAACCTGCGGCTGGATCACCTCCTTTCTAAGGATGATCCTTCAGCGAGCTCACGCTCACTATCGGATCGTTTTAGAAACATTCAGGGGCCAGCAATTTCAGGATTGTTGAGCTCCATTGGCGGGATTTCGCCGTCTTCGTTTCTCTTTCTTCGCGGACGAACACGCGCCAGGGGCTGAGCGCTGTGCGTCGCACCGATGCAAGTCGGGTGCGCGCCGGCATGTCTCTCGTGTTAGGGGCTTGTAGCTCAGTTGGTTAGAGCGCGCGCTTGATAAGCGTGAGGTCGGAAGTTCAAGTCTTCCCAGGCCCACCATTTTGATCGAGTGCGGAGCATTCGTCTTCTGGTACGGGGCCATAGCTCAGCTGGGAGAGCGCGTGCTTTGCAAGCATGAGGTCGTCGGTTCGATCCCGTCTGGCTCCACCAGATGGAATTGAAGCTCGACAATGCACCTTGTGCAGGAAGCTCTGTTCAAATCGTCCGCGAAACATCACTTCGCACTCATTGGTCCGGATGGACGGTGACGTGCGTGTTTTCTGACATCGTAAAGAGGAGATCGATCCGAGTTTGGATCTGCGAAGCAATTCGCGGGTACCATTCCTAATCTCCAGATCGTTTTCGGCGCTCGCGCATCGAAATTCATCGCAAGATGAGTGAGATGAGCGAGTTGTAAAACGATCTTTGTAGCGAAGCTTGACCGCCTCGCTATCGGGCCGATCTTACGAAGCAAGCTGGTCTTTCTAGTCAATGTCCGGCTGCGCAATCGCATTCATCGAGGATGCGCGCCCAAGACTTCGGTCTTCGGGCAGTTGTGCAGACAACATTCTGCCGAGTGTGTGGACATTGATAATGAGAGCAATCAAGTGCCTTAAGGGTGTTCGGTGGATGCCTTGGCGCTGAGAGGCGATGAAGGACGTGCTACGCTGCGATAAGCCGTGGGGAGCTGCGAAGAAGCTTTGATCCACGGATTTCCGAATGGGGAAACCCACCTTCGATAGCTGGAACTCCAAGATCTCCGATCTTGGGGTTTGAACAGAGATGTTTGAGACCAAGCCGTGAGGTTTTGGATTTCCAGTTATCAAGTGAAGGTATGAGACTTCCGAATAAAATAGGAGGTTTTAAGCAAACCCAGGGAACTGAAACATCTAAGTACCTGGAGGAAAGGACATCAATCGAGACTCCGTTAGTAGTGGCGAGCGAACGCGGACCAGGCCAGTGATACATCAAAGACAATCGGAACCAGTCAGGAAAGCTGGGCCTCAGAGGGTGATAGCCCCGTACGAGTAATGCGATGATGTATCCACGAGTAAGGCGGGACACGTGAAATCCTGTCTGAACACGGGGGGACCACCCTCCAAGCCTAAGTACTCCTCAGCGACCGATAGTGAACCAGTACCGTGAGGGAAAGGTGAAAAGCACCCCGACGAGGGGAGTGAAATAGACCTGAAACCGGACACCTACAAACAGATGGAGCCCAAGATACGTTCTGGGTGACATCGTACCTTTTGTATTATGGGCCAGCGACTTAATTTAACGAGCAAGCTTAAGCCGATAGGCGAAGGCGCAGCGAAAGCGAGTCTGAATAGGGCGTCAAGTTCGTTGTATTAGACCCGAAACCTAGTGATCTAGCCATGAGCAGGTTGAAGGTGAGGTAACACTCACTGGAGGACCGAACGGGTGCCTGTTGAAAAAGGCTCCGATGACTTGTGGTTAGGGGTGAAAGGCCAATCAAACTGGGAAATAGCTGGTTCTCCGCGAAAGATATTTAGGTATCGCCTCGGATGAATACCTCAGGGGGTAGAGCACTGGATGGGCTAGGGGGACTTACCGTCTTACCAAACCCAACCAAACTCCGAATACCTGAGAGTACTATCCGGGAGTCACACGGCGGGTGCTAACGTCCGTCGTGGAGAGGGAAACAACCCGGACCTACAGCTAAGGCCCCTAATTCGTGGCTAAGTGGGAAAGGATGTGGAAATCCCAAAACAACCAGGAGGTTGGCTTAGAAGCAGC
>NZ_JACMYK010000006.1:0-105000 GCF_020889785.1 Bradyrhizobium acaciae | reverse complement strand
GTCATCGTCTACGACCAAAGTTCATGGGCCGTTCATTTCGATTTCCGTACCAGTTCCACTCAAGAAGCTCGGCACCAAACCTGCCTCAACAAGGAGACTTTCATGCGTGAGATCGTCCGTCCCGTACTTGCTGCGTTGAGCGTCGCGTGTCTTGCGATGTCCTTCACCGCAGCGTCGAACAGCGGCGCATTCGCGCAGGCCAAGCAGCAGATGGCGCCGGCGCCCGCTGCTCCAGCCCAGGATCAGGCTGCGCCGATCAAGCAGATCGCGCTGACCGACAAGCAGATCGACGGTGCGATCGCCGCTGCCAAGGAAATGGACCCGATCACCGCAAAGCTTTCGCAGGACGCCAAACCCGATCCGAAGGTCGTTGCCCAGCTCGAGGCCATCGCCAAGAAGAACGGCTTCGCCGGCTATGAGGAGTACAACACCGTCGTCGACAACATCTCGCTGGTGCTCGGCGGCTTCGATCCGCAGACCAAGAAGTATGTCGGTCCCGAGGCCGTGGTGAAGGCGCAGATCGCCCAGGTCCAGGCCGACAAGAAGATGTCGGCCAAGGACAAGAAGGATGCGCTCGCCGATCTCAACGAAGCCCTGAAATCGCCGCCGCCCGCGGTCGAGAACAAGGGCAATATCGATCTCGTGACCAAGAGCTACGACAAGCTGATGGAAGAGTTCGGCGGCAGCGACGACAACTGAGCCGTCATCCGAATCGAAGCCGAATCAAGAAAGAGCCCCGGAGAAATTCTCCGGGGCTTTTTTATTGTCAGGGAATGCGCCCGGCTCAGGATGACCGAAATAACACGCGCTGCTCCAGCCCCGTCATTGCGAGCGGAGCGAAGCAATCCATCCCACCGCAAGCATGGATTGCTTCGTCGCTTCAGCGCAAAATTGCTCTGCAATTTTGTCGCGAGCTCCTTGCAATGACGGCAGTGTAAAGCCGTCGCGTCGGCTCAGGTCCGCGTGCGCATCCGCATCATGAAGCTGTCGAACGAGAGCTCGGCGACCTGCATCCAGGCTAGCGATTCGTTGCGATAGGCGGCGAGGCTCGCATACATCTTGCCGAAATGCGGATTGCTCTTGGCGAGATCGGCGTAGATCTCGTTGGCGGCGTTGTAGCAGGCTTCCAGCACCTCCTGCGGGAACGGCCGCAACTGTGCGCCGGCCACGATCAGGCGTTTCAGCGCCGGCGGGTTGACCGCGTCATATTTTCCGGTGACCCAGGTGAAGGTGTCCTCGGAGGCGGCCTGGACCGCGGCCTGATAGTGCTTCGGCAGCGCGTTCCACTTGTCCTTGTTGATCACATTGTGGCCCTGGCCGGTGCCTTCCCACCAGCCGGGATAGTAATAGAACTTCGCGACCTTGACGAAGCCGAGCTTCTCGTCGTCATAGGGGCCGACCCATTCGGCGGCGTCGATGGTACCTTTCTCCAGCGCCGGATAGATGTCGCCGCCGGCGATCTGCTGCGGCACGCCGCCGACCTTGGCGATGATGGTGCCGGCGAAGCCGCCGACCCGGAATTTCAGCCCCTGCAGATCCGCCATCGACTTGATCTCCTTCCGGAACCAGCCGCCCATCTGGGCGCCGGTCGAGCCGGTCGGAATGCCGACGCAGTTGTACTCGCTGAGCAGGTTGTTGATCAGCTCGCTGCCGCCGCCCCATTGCAGCCAGGAAATATGCTGGCGGGTGTTGAGGCCGAACGGCAGCGAGGTGCCGAAAGTGAAGGCGGGATTCTTGCCCCAGTAATAATACAGCGCGGTGTTGCCCATCTCGACCGTGCCGTTGGAGACGGCGTCCAGCACCTGCAGGCCGGGCACGATCTCGCCGGCGGCAAAGGACTGGATCTGGAAACGGTTGTCGGTGATTTCGGCGACGCGCTTGCAGAAGAATTCACAGCCGCCATAGAGCGTATCGAGTGCCTTCGGCCAGCTCGCCGCGAGCCGCCATCTGACCTCGGGCATCGATTGCGCGACCGCGGGCGCAGCCACCGCCGTCGCAGCCAGCCCGACGCCGCCTGCCGTCAAGAAATCACGACGTTTCATGCGTATCCCTCCTGTGTGCCGATGCCTCGACAAAGGGAACGATCTTGGTGCCGTCTTTCTTCGCCGATCGATCGACGTTGCTGTGGTGATGTATCCGGTGGCCCTCGACGGGCTCTTGTGTGGAAATCCGAGCTTCGGTTCCACCGCTCAGGATGAGCGTTTGCCGGAGGAAATCAAGCGCCGGCCTTCGTTGCAGCTGCGAAGGGAATTCGGCACTGCCGGTCTCATCCGATACCTGGCGGCTGCGCCGCGATCTGCTACGACGGCAGGCGAGTTGATGGGAGTTCAAGGAGACATGGCCAACAAGAAAGTCGTGGTCGCCGGCGCGACCGGCCTCGTGGGCAACGCCGCCTTGCGACACTTCAGCGCATCCGGCGATTGCGAGCGTGTTGCGCTGTCGCGGCGCAAGCCGCGCGATCTCCATGGTGCGCAACACGTGCCGATCGATCTCACCAATGCCGAGGATTGCCGCCGCGCCGCGGCGAGCTCGGCGGCGCAACGCATCTGATCTATGCCGCACTCTATGAGGCGCCGAGCCTCGTCGATGGCTGGCGCGATGCCGGCCAGATCGAGACCAACGACCGGATGCTGCGCAATCTGATGGGCGTGCTCGAACCGGTCGCGCCCGATCTCAAGCACGTCGCGCTATTACAGGGTACCAAGGCCTATGGCGTGCATGTCCGGCCGCTCACCGTGCCGGCGCGTGAAGGCCGCTCGGAGATGTACGAGCAGCCGAATTTCTATTGGGCGCAGGAGAATTTCCTGCGCGAGCTGCAACGCGGCAAGAGCTGGCACTGGAGCATCCTGCGTCCGGTCCTGATCATCGGCGAGGCCATGGGCGGTGCGATGGATCTGATCCCGCCGCTTGGCGTCTATGCTGCGGTGCTGCGCGCGCAGGGCAGGCCGCTGGATTATCCCGGCGGTGCGCCGCGCGTCGCCCAGGCCGTCGACGTCGATCTGCTGGCGCGCGCGATCGCCTGGTCGGGCGAGACTGATGCCGCGCGCAATGAAGCGTTCAACGTCACCAATGGCGACGTCTTCACCTGGGAGAATATCTGGCCGGCGATTGCCGATGCGCTCGAGATGGCGCCGGGCAAGCACGCGCCGCTGTCGCTGGCGCAGGAATATCCGAAGTGGATTCCGCTATGGGACGAGCTGCGCAGCAAGCACGATCTGATCGCACCCGGTCTCGAGGAGTTCGTCGGCCTGTCGTTCCAATATGCCGATTACAGCATGCGCTACGGGCGGACCGAGTCCGGTCCGCCGTCGATCGTGTCGACGGTGAAGATCAACCAGGCCGGCTTCACCGAGATGATGGATACCGAGGTGATGTTCCGGAAGTGGTTCAGGCTGGCGAAGGCGAGCCGGCTGCTGCCGTGAGCATCAAAGTCTCCGCTCTCTCGTCCCCCTCGCCCCGCTCTTGCGGGGAGAGGGCTGGTGAGGGGCTCGTTCCGAAAAGACGGTCGAAGACGGACTCGTGGAGGTCGCCCCTCACCCGGCGCTTTGCGCCGACCTCTCCCCGCAAGAGCGGGGCGAGGTGACTTTCTACGAAAACGCCTGCTCCATCGCCTTGCGCGTCTTGATCGTATCGTTGCTCTCGTCGACCTCGACGTCGTTCCAGCGCACCACCGCGCCGTGAGCGACGTCGTTCTTCAGCTTGACGCGATGCGCGAGCCCGATCGGCAACGCGCCGGCGGCGAGACTGGCGGAGGCGGGCATCAGCTTGCCCCACACCGTGTAACCGCCTTCGCCGTCGAGCATCTCGCCGGCGCGCAGATTGCGTTTCGCCACCGAAGCAACGTCGCCGCGGAAGCCGCGGGGCTGCCCGGTCGGCTCGTTGCGCAGCGCTGCCGACAGCACCGAGATGTTCAGCTCCAGCCCAATCAGATGATACGGCTTGTACATCGCCGCATAGCGGCCGGATGAGTCGGTCTTGAGGCCGTACTGCCTGAAGCAATCGGCGGCATAATCATTCGGCGCCTCCAGCACCACATAGACACCCCAGCGCAGATCGCGAAACACCGGACGGCCGTCGCGCTCCAGCGACGACACCACCTCGACGATGCCGGATTTCTCGAGTACGCCGCCCTTGTCGCGCGGCCGCATCACATGCGGGAGATCGTCGACGCCGCAGGGCGGAAACAGCAAGCCCTCCGACGGCACGTCGAGCGTGCAGGCGTTGGCGATCGCCGCCATCTCGATCGCGGATTTGGTGCCGTCGAGGAAGGAGTTGAACATCTGCGGGTTCATGCCGGCGGATTGCGCCTCGCCGGCGGTGAGTCCGTAATGCTGCCACACGCCCTCCGGCGTCACGTCGTGATAGGCCGGCAGATATTTGGTGCCCTTGCCGGCGGCGACGACGCGAAAACCCGTGGCGCGCGCCCAGTCGACCATCTCGGCAGTCAGCGCCGGCTGGTCGCCATAGGCGAGCGAATAGACCACGCCGGCCTTGCGCGCCTCTTCGGCGAGCAGTGGCCCCGCCAGCACGTCGGCCTCGACATTGACCATCACGATATGCTTGCCGGCGGCGATCGCCGCACGGGCATGGCGAATGCCGACCGCGGGATTGCCGGTCGCCTCCACCACGACGTCGAATGCGCCGCCCGCGATCGCCCGCGCACCGTCGTCGGTGAAGGTGGTCGCTTCGATCCGCTCCTCATCCCAGCCAACCGTGCGGCACGCCTCGCGCGCGCGGTCGCGGTCGAGATCGACGATTACCGGCACCTCAAGCCCCGCCGTGTGCGGCACCTGCGACAGGAACATCGAGCCGAATTTTCCGGCGCCGATCAGGACGACGCGCACCGGCTTGCCGGCGGCGGCGCGGGTTTTGAGGAGGTGATGCAGGTTCATGTGCTGATTACCAATGGTACGGTCGAAGGGATCGATCTGGAACAATGACAAATCGTCATTCCGGGGCCCGCGAAGCGAGAGCCCGGAATCCATTGTACTACGAACCGTGTGGTCAAATGGATTCCGGGCTCGACGCTGTGCGTCGCCCCGGAATGACGGTCCTTGAATCTACTCCGCCGCCTGCCGCGGCGCACGGGCGAGCCGAAGCAGCGCGTCGTCGGCCACCGTCTGGATCGGCGTGAAATCGCGGTGCGCGATGTAGTCGGGCCGCGTCGGGGTGCGGATGTAGTTCGAGACCGCGTTCAAGGTCAGATAGACGATCTTGCGCGGGTAGGGCGTGATGTTGCCGCTCGATCCGTGCACCAGATTGCCGTGGAACATCAGCATGCCGCCGGGCTTGCCGGTCGGGGCGACGATGCCGCCCTGCTTGACGAGGCGGGTCACCGTCTCCTCATCGAGCGTCCACAGCGGGTAGGACGTGGTCTCGAGATCGTGCGAGGCCTTCAAATCGCCGGCGGTCTGGCTCTGCGGCACCAGCATCAGCGGACCGTTGATCGGCATCACCTCGTCGAGGAAGATTGCGATGTTCATCGCGCGCGGCTCCGGCATGCCGTCGTCGCGCTTCCAGGTGCCGTAATCCTGGTGCCACTGCCAGACGTCACCGGTGAAGGCCGCCTTCGCGTTGATCTTGAACTGATGCATGTAGACCTTCTCGCCGAACAGCTGCTCGATCGGGTCGATCATGCGCGGATGGGCGCCGAGGAGGCCGAACGCCTCGTTGTAGAGATGCGCGGCAAAGGCGGTGCGCGGCGCGCCACTCTTCTCGCGCCACACCTCGGGGCGGTTGGCGTCATAGATCGAGACCGCCTCGCGCGCGAGAAAATCGACCTCTTCCTGGTTGAACAGTTCGGGCAGGAACAGCCAGCCTTCGCGATGGAAAAATTCGATCTGCTCCGGGGTCAGTTTCATGGTGCTTTCCTCCTGTTGTTATCTTCTGTTCTTTCTTCGTCATGGCCGGCTTGACCCGGCCATCCATGCCTTTTCAAGCGGCAAAGCAAGCCGTGGATGCCCGGGGGCACGTCTGCGCGTGACGGCTTTGTTTGTTCACGCCGCCACGTCGGTCGCTCTCAATCTCTCTTCGGTCATCCGTCCTGCCGTCTGCGCATGCGCCAGTGCCGCAGCTTCGGCGGCGGCGGCATTGCCGGAGAAAATATGCGCGGCGATGGTCTCGTGTTCGGTCCAGGCGCTGCCGCGGTAATCGAGCTCGGCGAGCACGGTCGCCATCGAGCGGCGCATATGCGGCCATTGCGGCGTGATCATTTCCTCGATCGCGGAATTGCCCGCCAGCCGATAGATCGCGCTATGGAAGTCGACGTCGAGCGCGATCAGGCGCGCCAGCGGCGCGTTGTCGTCGATCGCGCGTCCGGCTTCGAGCGCGCTCTCGAGCTGTGTGCGGGCCGCGGAATCGTCCCTGACCCGGCCGGCCGCGAGTCGTGCCGCCAGCGCATCGATGGCGCCGCGAACTTCATAGAGCTCGCGGATCCGCTGCGGATCGAGCTGCGTCACCTCGAAGCCGCGCTTGCCGCTCTCGGCGACGAGGCCTTGGCGATGCAACAAATGCAGCGCGTGCGAGATCGGTTGGCGTGAGACGCCGAGCCGTTCGGCAAGTTCGTTCTGGGTGATGCGCTGGCCGGGCAACAGCGAGCGGTCGATGATCGCTTCGAGCAGCCGCCCATAGACCTGGTCTATGAGGTTCGGAAGCGGGTCCAACGGGATCATGCCATCAGTCCAATATGGAATACAGAATTCCGTATTCTGAGATCAAGCTACCGCGGGCTGCAAGAGCGGTCAAGGCGCCAGTTTGCGGCGCCGCTAACCGATTGAGAAATATTCATTTCTTCCGCGATTCGACGGCCATGATCGCGTCGGTTGCGGTGATGGGTCAGTCTCAATCCTCCAGCGGAGCAAGCGGCACCCTTCCCCCTACTCCGCCGCAAGGGGCGGTATCCGTGCGACACACCGCGAAGATCAACGCGTGAGGTGAGCACACGGATCAGGCTCCCTCCCCCCTTGCGGGGGAGGGTTGGGGAGAGGGGTGGCCCCGGGCGTTGGCGCGAACGATTGGCGTTGCTCTCTCAACCCATTGCCGTTGCGCTCTCGCCCCCGCTACTTCGCCTTGCCGAGCTCCATCAGGACCCGCGTCATCAGATAGAGCCGCGGCACGATCGAGTTGGTGTCGATATATTCGTCGCGGGCGTGATAGCCCCAGCCGGCGAGACCGAAGCTTTCAACGACGACCGCCTTGCCGCTGCGCGCGGCGTAGCCGGCGTCGGTCGCGCCGCCGGTCATTTCGGCGATTTCCAGCGTGCGTCCGAGCTCGGCATAGATCGCCTGTCCCTGCTTGGCGAGCGCGCGGCCGCGATCATCAGCGACGAAGGGCGGACGACCCGCGACGACTGTCACGCTGACCTCGGTGTCGGGGATCAGCTTGTCCTTCACCTTCTCGTCGAGCGCGGCTTGCAGCCTCGCGACGCCGTCCGGAACGGTGAGCCGGATGTCGGCGCCGGCGCTGGCGTGATCGGGAATCTGGTTGCGCACCGTACCGGCCTTCGCGGTGGTCCAGTTCAGCTGCGTGCCGGGGATGGATTTCGCGACGTCCTGGGTTTGCAGCAATTGATGCGCGAGCTCGAGCAGCGCGTTGCGGCCGAGCTGCGGCGCGGCACCGGCATGCGAGGCCTTGCCCTTCACATCCATCGTGCCGGTGGCGGTGCCGCTGGCGCCGAGCAGCAGGCCTTCATTCTTGGCAACCGGCGGCGCCACCGTCGGCTCGCAGGACAGCACCACATCATGCTGGTCGGCGAGCTCGGCGATGATCTCGCCGGAGCCGGTGGAGCCGACCTCTTCATCCGGGTTGAACGACACGGTGAGCTTTGCATAGTCGCGCCAGCCCGCGTCGTTCAGGATCTTCAGGGAATGCAGGATGACGGCGATGCCGCCCTTGTCGTCGGCAATGCCGGGTCCATAGATCCTGCTGCCGTCGACCTTGTATGGTTGGGTATCGAGGATGCCGTGCTCATAGACGGTGTCCATGTGTGCGATCAGCATCAGCTTCTTGCTGCCGGTACCCTCGAAGGTGCCGATCACCATGTCGGCACCGGCGCCGTGCGTGGTCTTGCGCCGCTCGGTCTTGGCGCCGAGCGCCTTCAGCCGCGCTTCGGTGTAGTCGGCCATCCTCTTCAGGCCCTCGACATCGCCGGAGCCCGACTCGATCAGCACCATGTCGTGCAGGCTCTCGATCACCGCCGGCTGGGCCTGCTCGGCGGCCGCGCGCAGCTTTTCGTCGGCGGCGGCAAAGGCGGAGGACGAGGCGAGGGTGAGCGAGAATAGCCCGACCGACGCGAGCAATCTGATGGATCGTTTCATTGTTGTCCTCCCTGCGTGAGCGCAGGGAGAGACTAGCATCGCAATTTGGCTGCCTCCAGCCGCGATCAATTCCGATCGAGGACCTCGACGTCGAAGGTTTCGATCTGCGTGGGCTCCGCGGTTGCGTCGATCGCCGCGATCCTGTCGCCCGCAATCGTGACCCGCAGCACGACACGCAGCGTGCCGCCGAGGATGACGGCGACGCCGATCTCGCCGTCGACCAGCGCCGCTTTCGCCGCCTGCGCCCGTCCCTTGAAGCTTTCGGCGACCGCTGCGGCGCCGCGGATCACCGGCAGCGAGCCGAGCCGCTGCGCGGCCTGATCGGCGCGCACCACGACGTCGGGCGCCAGCACCGCAAGCAGCTCTTCGAAATCGCCGTTGCGGGATGCGGCAAGGAATGCCTCGACGATGCCGCGCTGCCGGCTGAGATCGGGATCCGGTGCGGGCGGCGCGCCCTGCACGCGGCGTCGCGCACGGCTCGCAAGCTGGCGTGCGGCGGCCGGCGTGCGCCCGACGATCGGCGCGATCTCCTCGAACGGCACCGCGAACATGTCGTGCAGCACGAACGCCAGCCGCTCGGCCGGTGCCAGCGTTTCCAGCACCACGAGCAGCGCGGCGCCGACGGAGTCCGCCATCTCGGTCTCGCGCTCGGACGGATTGTCAGCGACCGGCTCCGGCACGTGCGGGCCGATCGGCTCCTCGCGGCGCGATTTGCGCGAGCGGAGCATGTCGAGGCAGATCCGCGCGACCACCGTGGTCAGCCAGCCCCCGAGATTGTCGACCGCAGCGGCATCGGTGCGGCCGAGCCTGAGCCAGGTCTCCTGCACGGCGTCGTCGACCTCGGTGGTCGAGCCCAGCATGCGATAGGCCACCGCCCGCAGGCGTGGCCGGTTGGCCTCGAACTGTTCGGCGAGAGAATTCTTCTCGTCCATCGGTCACATTCCCTTTGTCCGCTCCGTCATGGCTTTGACGAACGAAAGCCGGCCGATGTGACAGCAGATCGGCACGGCGGCGTCAAAAAGCAAATCAGGAGAGTGACATGATGAAAGCCCGCATGAACCATCCGGTGATGGTTGTTCCCGATGCCATGAAGGCGCTGCAGGCGCTCAGCGAGAGTACCAAGAAGGCGCTGCCGGAAAAGCTGCTCGAACTGGTCCATCTGCGTGCCAGCCAGATCAATGGCTGCAGCGTCTGCGTCGATATGCACCCGAAGCTCGCCCGGCGCGCCGGCGAGACCGACGAGCGGCTGTTCGCCGTCGGCGCCTGGCGCGACGCGCCGTATTTCACCGAAGCCGAGCGCGCCGCGCTGGCGCTGACCGAAGCGGTGACCCGGCTCAGCGACCGCGAGGACCCGGTGACGGACGCGGTGTGGGATGACGCCGCGAAGCATTTCGACGAGCAGCAGCTGGCGTCTCTGGTGCTCGGCATCGCGGCGATCAACGTCTGGAACCGGCTGAACGTGGCCGTGCGGCAGCCGGTCGGTGCGTGGAAGGTGTGAGCGGTATTCTCCCTCTCCCCGCTCTTGCGGGGAGAGGGTTGGGGTGAGGGGCTCTCTCCGCGAGTGATGCGTCGATAGACCTGTACCCCTCACCCGGACCGCATTTCGCTTCGCTGCATGCGGTCCGACCTCTCCCCGCAAGCGGGGCGAGGTGAAGAGGGGACACCGCCTATGCCGCCAAAAACTCCAGCACGATCTCGCAGTAGCGCTGCGGGGCCTGCTCGAACATCGGATGCGTGGTGCCCGGGATCATCTCGGTGCGCGAACCCTTCACATTGGCGGCGAGCGCGTGCAGCACCTTCGGCAGCACACCCTTGGTGTTGGCGCCGCCGATGAACAGCGTCGGCGTCTTGATCGCCTCCGCATCGGCCTTCGAGAACGGCGGCCGCTGGTCGCGGGTCTGGCCGATCAGGGTGGTCGCGTTGTCGCGCAAGAGCTGTTTGGAGGTCGCCGGAATCCGCTTCCAGGCGCCGGGGCCTTCGAGCGCGTCCATGAACATCTGCAGGCCGCCGTCGATGTCGCCCTTGGCGATCTCCGCGGCGCATGCCGCGAAGCGCGCTGCCAGCGGCGAGGGGCCCGGCTTGAAATCGGGATCGAGGCTCTCGTCGAGCTCGCCGCCGGGTTCGGCGAGGATCAGCTTGCGCAGCAGGTCCGGCCGTCGTTGCGCGGCGCGAAAGCAGATATGGCCGCCGCGGGAATGCCCCATCAGGTCGACCGGCTTGGTATCGAAGGCCTCGATGAAGGCGATCACATCGTCGACATGCTGCGCGATCGAATAGGTGTCGCCGACGCCGTCCCAATGCGCCGGGAAGAAATGCCGCAGGCTGACCGCAATCACGCGATGCGATCGCGTCAGCGGGCCGAGCACCGCCGACCAGATCCGGAAATCGCACAGCGAGCCGTGCACGCAGACCAGCGGAGGCCCTTGACCAATATCGAGATATGGCATGTCGAAACCATTGACGCGGAGGCTGTGCATTTGGGGGCTCGCGGAGGGCAGGAGATGTTGTTGATTTAACCCAAGTTCCCACGGAATTCGGGTGGATAGCAACATTCTCCAAGCCTAGATTTCAGATCAACAGCAGGCTCACGCGTGAGCTATTGAAGGAACATCGGGAGCGAGCCATGACCGGCCAGCATTTTGCAATCTTCGAGACCATGATCGGCGCCTGCGGCGTCGTCTGGGGCGAGCACGGCGTCACCGGCGTGCAGCTGCCGATGGGCACCGAGGAGAAGACCCGCAAGCGGATTGCCCAGCGTAACGGCGACGTCACCGAGGCGGCTCCGCCCGCCGAGGTGCAGCATGCGATCGACGGCATGATCGAGCTGCTCGCCGGCAAGCCGAACGACCTCGCCGACATCGTGCTCGATCTCGACGGCGTCCCGGCGTTCAATCGCGGCGTCTACGACATCGCGCGCAAAATCCCGCCCGGGAAAACCGTGACCTATGGCGACATCGCCAAGCAGCTCGGCGGCGTCGAGCTGTCGCGCGATGTCGGCCAGGCGCTCGGCCGCAACCCGTGCCCGATCGTGGTGCCCTGCCACCGGGTGCTGGCGGCCGGCAACAAGCCGGGCGGCTTCTCGGCCAATGGTGGCGTCGTGACCAAGCTGAAGATGTTGCAGATCGAAGGCGCGGTGGTGAACCACACGCCGAGCTTGTTTGATTGAGCGGCCGGCGCTCTTATCCTCCCCTGGAAGGCTTCCAGGGGAGGGTGAAGCGTTCGCCTATTTCACCGTCTCGCACACGTACCCGTTCCCCTTCCGCCTGATCTTGCCGACCGTCGGCGAGGGGAAGTGCGCGGGGCAGCACAGCGTGTCGGTGTCGCAATAGCGCTCCAGGAAGCTGCGGCGCGTTTTTGCCGCCAGCGTCGGGTCGACATCGAACTTTGGCGACAGCTCTGGATAGAGCGTCTGGATCGGCGAGTGCATCAAATCGCCGGCAAACACCGCGTCATCCTTGCCGCGGCCGAAGGTGAAGGCGACATGGCCCGGGGTGTGGCCGGGCGTCGGCAGGATGCGCATATGATCGCCGATCGCAAAATCGTTGCCGACCAGTTCGGCCCGCTTGGCTTCCACCACCGGCAGCACGCTGTCGACGAACGGCGGGACCTCGGCCTTGGCGTTGGTCGCGGTCCAGTAGTCGAACTCGCTCTTGTCGAACACGTAGCGCGCGTTCGGGAAGGTCGGCACCCAGCGGCCGTTCTCGAGCCGCGTGTTCCAGCCGACATGGTCGACATGCAGATGCGTGCACATCACATAGTCGATGTCGCCGACCGAAAAACCCGCCGCCGCGAGGCCGCGCAGATAGTTGTCGTCGGTCTTCATGTTCCAGCTCGGCCGCCCCGGCCGCGGCTTGTCATTGCCGATGCAGCTGTCGATCAGAATGGTGTGGTGCGGCGTCTTCACGATGTAGGACTGGAACGCCAGGATCAGCGTGTCGCTGTCGTCGAGCGCACCGGCCGCTTTCATCCAGGCGCGGTTCTCGGCGAGCACTTCGGGCGTCAGTCCGGGCAGCATGTCGTGCGCGGGCAGGAACAGTCCTTCCTCCTCCACGATGCGATGAATGGTGAGATCGCCGGCGGCAAATTTCAGGCTCATGGTGATTCCTTGGATAAGGTCGGTGCGCGGCGCGCACGGCGGGAATGATGATGTTGGCGAGGATATCCATCGCCGCAAGGGCTTCGTTCGGCCGGCCGTACCGGGCTGCCGTCATCATCATCACAAGATCGAGATCGGGAATCGCCGGCGCGAGTGCAAGGCTCGCGCCGGGACGTCAGCTGCGGGCAGACGTGCGCGCATCGTCAATCTCCCCGCGCTTTGCCTTGGCTACGCCGGCGGTGACGCCGAGATCTTCACCGACGGCCGTTCCAGCATTTTCTGGTAGAAGGCGTCGAGCTTGGGATAGGCCTTGCGCCACCCGCAATCGGCGAAGCGGAAATCGGCATAGCCGAGCACGCAAACGAGGCCGATCTGCGCGATGTCGAACGACGAGCCGTTCAGCACGTCCGGCCGGTTCTCGAACCGCGCCATGCCGGCCCAGGCCCTGTTCCAGTGATCGTCATACCAGGCCTGCCACAGCGAGCCCTGCGGCCGCACCATCTTCTCATAGCGGCACAGCAGCATGGAATCGAGCATGCCGTTGAGCAGCGAGTGATCGGTCTTCAGCTGCCAGCGCCGCGGGCCATAGCCCGGGATCAGCCGGCCGCCGCCGATCTCGTTGAGATATTCGACGATGACGTAGGAATCCAGGATCACGTCGCCATGGTCGAGGATCAGCACCGGCAGTTTCTTCAGCGGCGAGATCTTGGAATATTCGTCGTTGGCGGTACCGGGCGCAACGGTCGCCGGAACGAACTCGATCTTGTCGATCAGGCCGAGCTCGATCGCCGCGATGCGCACCTTGCGGGCGAACGGGGAGGCGGGAGAGAAGGTGAGTTTCATGAATGCACCTCTGAGAATGCGCGGGATACGTCTTGGACCTCCGTCATTGCGAGCGAAGCGAAGCAATCCATTGCTTCCGAACACGCGGAAAGATGGATTGCTTCGTCGCTATAGCTCCTCGCAATGACGGTGGTTGCGCTAGCCGAGCCTCACGCCGCGACGATTTCCTGGCGCTGCTCGCCGAGGCCTTCGATGCCGAGCGTCACGACGTCGCCGACGTTGAGGAAGGTCGGCGGCTTCATGCCGAGACCGACGCCGGGCGGGGTGCCGGTCGTGATGATGTCACCAGGCAGCAGCGTCATGAACTGCGAGACGTAGGAGATGCACTTCGCCATCGTGAAGATCATGGTCTTGGTCGAGCCGGTCTGGCGGCGCTGGCCGTTGACGTCGAGCCACATCGACAGGTTCTGCACGTCGGCGATTTCGTCCTTGGTGACGAGCCACGGGCCGACCGGACCGAACGTGTCGTGCGACTTGCCCTTGGTCCACTGTCCGAGGCGCTCGGTCTGGAAGTTGCGCTCGGAGACGTCGTTACAGACGCAATAACCGGCGACGTGGTTCAGCGCGTCGGCTTCCGAGACGTACTTGGCGCGGGTGCCGATGATCGCGGCGATCTCGACTTCCCAGTCGAGCTTGGTCGAGCCGCGCGGCTTCTCGACCGCATCGTTCGGGCCGGACAGCGAGGTATTCGCCTTCATGAAGATGATCGGTTCAGTCGGGATCGCGGCGCCGGTTTCCTTGGCGTGGTCGGAATAGTTGAGGCCGATCGCGACGAATTTCGAGATGCCGGTGACCGGGGCGCCGAAGCGCGGCTTGCCGGAGACGGCGGGCAGGGAGGCGGGATCGAGGGCAGCAAGCTTCTTCAGCTGTTCCGGCGAATAGGCGTCGCCCGTCAGGTCCTTCAGATGCGCCGAGAGGTCGCGGAGCTGGCCGGATTTATCGATCAGCCCGGGCTTTTCCGCACCCTTTTCGCCATAACGAACAAGCTTCATGTTGATCACTCCCTACGGTGTCTTGAGGATTGTTACTGGTATACCTCGACACGCTTCATGGAACAGCGCGGGCGGAAATTCAACCGCCATGAGGGCGCTGCATTGCTGCCAAGCCTTATTTCAAGGCCGGTTCGGGCCGATCATCCCAGCGCGATGAACCTGAAGGCGTCGCCGTCGCGCTTGATGTGGCCGGCATCGAAATGGCCGCCGATCACCAGCGTCGGCGTATCGGCAAAGCGCGAGAACAGCTCGCGCCGCGTCGCGGCCGATTGCTTCTGGTCGGAATCCGCAGTCGACGACCAGTCGAGATGATACATCTGGCAGGGATGATGCGCGACGTCGCCGGTCAGCAGCCCTTCCTCGCCAGCGGACTTGATGTGGATGCTCATATGGCCGGGGCTGTGACCCGGCGTCGGGATCAGCGTGATCTCCTCGGTCAGGCGGTGATCGCTCGGCACCAGCTCGGCCTTGCCGGCATCCGCGATCGGCTTCACCGAGTCGGCGAACACGGCGGCATGCGCGCTATCGTCGCTGTGGTCGCGCCAGTGCTCGTATTCAGTCCTGCCAAATACGTAACGCGCGTTGGCGAAGGTCGGCACCCATTTGCCGCCGGCGAGTTTCGTGTTCCAACCGACATGATCGACATGCAGATGCGTGCACAGCACGGTGTCGATGCTGTCAGGGGCAAATCCGGCCGCGGTCAGTTTTTCCAGGAACGGATCGCTGCGGTTGTTCCAGGTCGGCACGTTGCGGCCCTGCTTGTCGTTGCCGAGCCCGGTGTCGACGATGATGCGATGCTCCGGCGTTTCCACCAGCAGCGAATGGATCGACATTTTCAGCCGGCCATCCTCATTGGCGAAATGCGGGGTCAGCCAGGGCAGGCTCTGGATATCTTCCCGGCCGGCCAGCGGCAGGATGAAGCGCGTGCTGCCGACGGTCTCGAGCTCGACGACTTTTGTGATCTTGACCTTGCCGATCGTCCATTGCATGCGGCGTGCCCTCTGCTTTTTTGTTCTCTCGCTGGACCATGCGGGTTTCCGCGCGCCGACGCAATGGATCAAGTCGGCGCCTTCTGCGTTACCGCCTCGTTGGACGAAGGAGTGCGCGAATGCCGGAACTCACAATTTCCCCTGAAAAGGTTGGCTTCTTGATCGAGAAAGCGCGGGAATTCGACGTCAAGGAGGAGATCGTCGATCCGGACTCCGGCTCAAACGGCACGGATGACGAGATGATCGACGTGCTGGAGGATGATGGCAGCGATCCGGTCGCACGCGAGATCACCGGCTTCATTAACGCGCTGAGCGAGGACGAGCAGGTCGACCTCGTCGCGTTGATGCGGCTCGGCCGCGGCGACGCCACGATCGAGGAATGGGCCGATCTGCGCCGCGAAGCCGCGCGCGGCCGCAATGGCCGCACCGCGAGCTATCTGCTGGGCGAGCCGATGCTCGGCGATTTCCTTGCCGAAGGGCTCGACGAGTTCGGCCTTGCGCCAAGCGATGAGCGCATCACGCCGATCCAGTAAATGTCGCTATCGCGCGCAGTCGACGATCACGGTGCCGATCTTGTCGCCCTTCTCGACCGCGAGATGGGCGTCGGCGGTCTCGGCCAGGGCGAATTGCCCGGCGATGTTGTGCACGCGCGTGCCTGATTGCAGCCACTTCGTGATGTCGGCCTGCGCGGCCACGAGCAGCGGCGGCGGCAGTGCGAACAGCACCAGCGAGCGCAGCGTGATGCACTTCTCCATCAATTCGCGCACCGGCAGCACAGGCGTCCGGTTGCCGTTGGTGGCATAGACCGCGATCGTCGAGTTCGTCGCCATGAGCTTCAGCGTGGTCGCAAGGTTGCCGCCGAAATCGACGTCGATCACACGGTCGACGCCGCGGTTCTCGGTGAAGGCCATCACCTTGGCGACGACGTCCTCGGTCCGGTAGTTGACGACGGTGTCGGCGCCGGCAAGCCGCGCCTCGACGTCCTTGACCTCCGAGCTCACCGTCGCGATCGCGCGCGCGCCGCCCCATTTGGCAAGTTGCACGGCGTAATGGCCGACCGCGCCGGCGCCGCCGGTGACCAGCACCGTTTGCCCCGCGATCGGGCCGTCGGCAAACAGCGCGCACCACGCCGTCATGCAGGGAATGCCGAGGGTCGCCCCAGCCGCGAACGAGACGTCCTGCGGCAGCGGCGTCACCAGATAATCGGCAAGCGTGATGTATTCGGCCGCGGTGCCGAAGGCGCGGCCGTTGCGCTGGCCGTTGAACAGCCAGACGCGGTCGCCGACCGCAAAGCGGGTGACGCCTTCACCGACCTGGTCGATGATTCCCGCGCCGTCGCTGTTTGGGATCACGCGTGGAAATTCCATCGCGCGATAGTTGCCGCTGCGGCGGCCGACATCGGCCGGATTGACGCCGGAGGCCTCGAGGCGTACCCGGACTTCGCCGGGCGCAGCCTCGGGCGTCGGCATCTCGCCGACGGTGAGCACCGTCGGCGCCGCGCCGGTTCGTTCGTACCAAACAGCTCTCATAACGTGCCCGGGAAGGCACCGCCATCGAGCAGGATGTTCTGCCCGGTGATGAAGCCGGCCTTGTCGCCGCACAGGAACGCGCAGGCATAGCCGAACTCGTCGGGACGGCCGAAGCGGCCGGCGGGATTGAGCTTCGCGCGCTCGGTCAAGACCTGGTCGGCCGAGATGCCGCGCTTTTCAGCCTCAGGCTTGGCGGTGCCGCGAAGGCGGTCGGTGTCGAACGGGCCCGGCAGCAGGCCGTTGATGGTGACGTTGTTGATCACGGTCTTGCGCGACAGGCCGGCGACGAAGCCGGTGAGGCCGGCGCGGGCGCCGTTGGACAGGCCGAGAATTTCGATCGGCGCCTTCACCGCTGCCGAGGTGATGTTGACGATGCGGCCGAACTTGCGCGCCATCATGCCGTCGACGGTCGCCTTGATCAGCTCGATCGGCGTCAGCATGTTGGCGTCGATCGCCTTGATCCAGTCGTCGCGAGTCCAGTTGCGGAAATCGCCGGGCGGCGGGCCGCCGGCATTGTTGATCAGGATGTCCGGATCGGGGCAGGCTTTGAGCACGGCTTCGCGCCCTGCCGGGGTCGTGATGTCGCCGACGATCTCGGTGACGGTGATGCCGGGATGGCCTTTACGGATCTCGTCGGCGGTCTGCTTCAGCGCCTCGGCGCCGCGCGCCGTCAGCGTGACATGCACCCCCTCATTGGCGAGCGCGATCGCGCAGGCGCGGCCCAGTCCCTTGCTCGATGCGCAGACGATGGCGCGGCGGCCTTTGATTCCAAGATCCACGAGTTCGCTCCCTGTGATGTCGGGTTGGTTTGTAAAGGTTCGATGGCGGCAGTCTAGCCAAGCTCGGGGGCGCCGGTAAGGGACGTGCAATGCATAAGTGCATGCCGGGTCGGAACAGGCGGGTGAGCGAGATCGGAGAGGCCTCTTTCGTTCCGATTGAACCCGAACGGTGCTCTGATTTTTGACGCGTTTTCTTCACGCGAACCGGTATCCACTTCGCTCGAAAACGCTTTATATTCGCTGCTCGCGCCGCAATCGCTCGATCGCCATGGTGGCTTCGGGCGGCAACGACCGGAATCCGGCTTGTCCAGCCGCGGAGAACAACGGCCGCAATTGCGATCCGTTGAGGAATTGCGGCTGCCGGGCCAGCGGCACCAGCTGATCGAACACCAGCACCAGTGTGGTCACGACGAGGCCGACCCTGATGGCGCCGAGCAGCGCGCCGCCGAGGCGGTCGCCGATCCCGATCTCCGAGCCGATGGTGTCGTCGAGCATTGTCCGTGCCATTTTTCCGAGGATGACGCCGATCAGCAGGAAGAGGGCGAACAGCAGCACCCCGTTGGGCGGAAACGGCGAGGACGGCAGCGTCGCGATGTGGGGCCCGATCATCGCCAGCACCGCGACCGCGAGCGGCATGGCAACGAGATAGGCAAGGATGGTGACCGCGCTGCGCAACAGGCCGGTCGTGAAACCGGTCACGACCGCGAACAGCAACCCGATGGTCACGGCAAGGTCGAAGAGGTTCATGGAAGCAGGTCCTGCCCAATCTCCTGCGGTGCCCTGGTTGATCAAACCTGCTTACATCAGGGACAATTGTAGCTATCAATCGTCCGCTTCAATCCAGGAACCTGTCGATGTCCGACCTATTCGATGTCAGTAAAGAAATCATCCTCATCACCGGCGCCTCGCAAGGGCTCGGGCGGCAATTCGCCCGTGTGCTGGCGGCGCATGGCGCTGCGGTGGTGCTGGCAGCGCGCCAGACCGCGAAGCTGAAAAGCCTCGCGGACGAGATCAAGGCCAAGGGCGGCCGCGCCGCCGCGGTGCAGATGGACGTCGCGGATATTTCCGGCATTGCGAAAGCGCTCGACGCCGCAGAAGCCGCGCTCGGTCCGGTCTCGGTCCTGATCAACAATGCCGGCATCGCGATCGAGAAGTTGTCGACCGAGCAGACCGAGGCGGACTGGGATGCGGTCATCAACGCCAATCTGAAGGGCGCCTACTTCCTCGCCACCGAATTGGCGCGGCGGATGATCCTGCGCAAGCAGCCGGGCAACATCGTCAACGTCGCCTCGGTGCTCGGGCAGGGCGTGCTGAAAGCGGTTTCGCCTTATGCGATCTCCAAGGCCGGCATGATCCAAGGCACCAAGGCGATGGCGCTGGAGCTCGCGGGCAACAACATCCGCGTCAACGCGCTGGCACCGGGCTACATCGACACCGAGATGAACCACGATTTCTGGTCGACGCCGGCGGGCGAGCGCCTTGCAAAGCGGATTCCGCAGCGCCGCGTCGGCGCCGAATCCGATCTCGATGGCGCGATCATGCTGCTTGCCTCCAACGCCTCGCGCTACATGACCGGCACCGTGGTGACGGTGGATGGCGGGTTCCTGTTGAACTAGGGTGCGTACTCATAAGCTGGGATGCCCGCTTACAGAAGCCGAGCAGACACTTGGCTTGACGTCAGGGATGTCGGCTTGTGACCCTAAGCGGAAGTTTGCCTACGGAGCAGTTGAAGCCGCAATAGGCTCTTCTAACTCGACCGCCTTCGCAATCAACTCTGTCTGTGTCCAGTTGCGCGTGAGCCAAATCGTCAAAGCCATACCGGACAGATGCCAAACTAGCATTCCATGATGGTCGCCCAAATGGCTTACATTGTGCGACCGGGCAATGATCCACGCTAACCGGGTGCTTGAGTTTGGGTGTGCGCCTTGGAGAAAAGGCGTGTATGGCGACAGCGGATCGATTTGAACGGGCTGCGTTATCTTTAATTTCTTGAACAGACGGTCCAACTGTTCGGCGGTAGCGTTATGGACGGCTGGGGTTGGGCGACCTTCAATCTGTCGAAGGCCGTACCAGTAGATTACCCATGGAGCGGTGGCGCAGGCGCACAGCCCGGTTAGCGTTAGAGCGACCATGATGAAGATCAGCCTTCGCGCCATTTCACATACTCAAGAGGTCGAAGCGTTGTCGGGTGATTTGTAACATCACAAAAATGGTAGTTGAAGGGCAGCTATTGGCCCCAAGCGGACAGTCTCGCGGTCAGCCGCCGTTGTCGCCTTTTGACCCGAAGCGGACGGTTATTCATTCATCAATTATTAGGAGTTCTCCGCGCACGTCTTCCATGCACAACGATCTAGCCATGTTGGATGTCCGGCCGATGCCGTACGCGGTCCTTGTTTCGGTGTTAGGAGCCATCGTCTCGGCTGCGATTGCATTGTTTGGCTTCCGCTCATGGGCAGCGCTAACAGTTGCTCCCATTATCGGCGGCCCATTGGGGCTTCTCTTTGCGATCTTCTCACTGCGTCGCCATGATCTGCCACTTCGCTCCACGCTCGAAGCCTATCGAAGCGCCGCCGGAGTAAGCGAGGCGCTAGAACGGTATTTAAAATCGGCGCTCAGCGTTGGTCTGATCGTAGCGTGCATCGAGTTGCCTAGTATCATGCTTGGTCAGGACACCGCACTGACGATCTGCGTAGCGGGATGCACGATTGTACTTGGTGGCACGATCTATCGCAGTTGGCGTTTGACGAATTCGCCCGTCAGGCTCGATGTCTTTCAGGTTGCGGGCGGGATCGGATGCCTCGTCATCTTTGGCTGGATGGGATACGTTTTCACCACGGAGATACGACCATGGACGTTTGATCGAACCATTCCATTGATCGATCTCGCCAAGATTATATTTGTCCTGAACGGCGTCGCCGCACTTTTATCGGCGGTACTTGCCTGCTTTGCGCTTGCAATTGCTTCCAGCCTCAGTGCAGCAACGGATGATCTCGAACGGTAGCCTCACGCTGTGTCCGTTACTGGCCCTAAGCTGACGGTCTGGATGACCACCCGGAAGGTCGGTTCTTCGAGGGTAACCGGAAGTCCCTTGGCTTGGCGCTATGGACGGCTTGTGACCCCGAAGCCGACATGGAGGTCCGCTGCCATCCTCTCCGGGTAGTAAGCGGCTGGGAAAGCTCGACGGATGGATTTGCAGCCTTCCACGGGCACGCGCGCCGACTCGCATCCGCCTAAAGTGGCGACCTGACCAGGCGAGCAGCCAGCCGACGCCGATCACAGGATTGTCATCGCCGCAGCCGAATAGGCCGGTTCTTCATTCGATCTTTCCTGCGCGTCCCCCGCCATCTGGCCGCTGCGCTCAAGCCGGCCAGCAAATGATCATCCAGCGACGGAATGAGGCTCGAATGAAGTTTATGGAAACCTTCTCCCGGTTAGTCGGCGCGGGCTTCCTTCTTGCACTTTGGACGTGTTTGTCGGCGGCGCAGAGCGGAAAGGATGTTCGCGACAGCATGGCCGTGACCTACCACTTCGTTCAGATTGATGGAGTAAACGTCTTTTACCGGGAGGCAGGTCCGAAGGATGCGCCAGCAATCCTTTTGCTCCATGGTTTTCCGTCCTCCTCCCGTATGTTCGATCCGCTTTTTCCGCTACTGGCCGACAAATACCATCTCATCGCTCCCGACTATCCCGGTTTCGGGCATTCAGAAGCGCCGCCGCCGGAGAAGTTTCAGTACACGTTTGAACATCTCGCAAATATCGTTGACAGACTTACGGAAACGCTGCGTCTCACCAAGTACACCATGTATATGTCGGACTACGGCGGCCCGATTGGCTACCGTTTGGCCCTTGCCCATCCCGATCGAGTGGCCGCACTGATCGTGCAGAACGCTGTCGCCCATGACGAAGGGCTTGAGGAAAAGATCTGGGCACCGCGCCGAGCGTTCTGGGCCGATAGAGCCTCTCATGAAGATCGAGTTCGCGCAGGGCTTATGTCCGCTGAAATCGCGAAGATGAGACACCTCGGGAACTCACCGCACCCTGACCGGTACAATCCTGATCTGTGGACGGACGAAGCCGCCTTTCTTGCCCGTCCTGGCATGGCGCAAATTCAAATCGAGCTCTTCTATGATTATCGGAGCAATGTCGGACAATATCCTGCGTATCAAGAATACCTGCGAGAAAAGAAGCCGCCCACTCTTGTGCTATGGGGGAGATACGACCCAAACTTTTCGGTTCGAGAAACGGATGCGATTGGGCGCGATGTGCCCAATGCTCAAATAAACATACTGCAAGCCGGACACTTCGCACTGGATGAGGCCTCTGCAGAAATTGCGAGTCTGATAAGAAAGTTCATGGGTTAACTCAGCGAGTTTTGCGGCAGATCGGCGCCATTGCTGGTGGGGCCCACCCTAACTCACCAGATACATTTCCGCTCCTCGCCGGTAGCCGACCTCCGCGTTGGGCACCGCAATGACCGGCGTAGCGGGCAGATGTCTTGTACGGCAAAGCGTAGCGGGCAGATGTCTTGTACGGCAAAGCGCTGTCAAAAAAGATTGATGAGCCGAATCCCGTGCAGCCAAGCCCCGTTCTAGACGATCGGTCTGATCCATGGCACCTCGGAAAAGCGTGGTGAAATCAGCTTTGGTTGGGCCTCGGTCGCTACCGAGCGCCGACCGGTTGATGAGAGAATCTTCAACAAACAATGTCCGCCGATACCTTCACGGTTCTGTGGATCCAGCATGAGAGGTCACGCATGTTTCGCAATATCGCGCTTGGAATGACGATCACTCTCGCGATGGCTCTAACAGAGCCGGTCGCCGGGGCACAGCAAAAGCACCATGTCAGCTACGATACGCCGGCAACCCGGACGGTATACACCCAACAACACGTCATCGACGTTGGCGACATTCCGGGACATCAAGCCCGGCTCTTCGAAATTCGGCGGACCTATGGAGACGATGCTCCCCTCATCAACGGGTCGAGGTTGAAGGAGCAGTGGACGCGCGGCATGTCGGACTACATCGATAACAATGGTCCGGCCCTCATCTACAACGTCTGGATACTGGAGAATGGCGACAAATTTTTTGTCAGGACATCTCTGGTCGCCCAAAGCAGTGGAGACGGGAAGCTGACGAACCTGACATCGTGCGTCATTACTGGAGGCACAGGTAGCCTCGCCAGGATTCGTGGCATCATCAGCAGCCATGGGCCGTCCGAGCCGAACGCCGGCGTCAATGCCAATCAGACCGACATCGACTATTGGATGGAGTGAGAAGGTCTTCGCGACAGGCGATGGACCGGCGGGAAATTGCCGATCCATGATGTCCGCTTCTGATACGGAGCATCGTGATCAAAAAATGACCGGAACCATCCGCTATCGACCATGGAGAATTCCCATGCCGCACCGTCGAAACGGGCCGACTGGGATGTTCTTGTTTTGCCTGTTCACCCTCATGTCGACGGCACGGCCGGCGAGCGCGGAAGTCACCCGGATCGAGTTCACGTCGAAGCAGCCTTACGGCACATTTCGTGCCGGCGATTATGTGATCTGGCAGGGCAGGATCCACGGCGACCTGTCGCCGCAAGAGGCCATTCCGGGGATCGACAAGGCGTCGCGCAACGAACACGGTCGCGTCGACTACGCCGCAAAGATCATTCTCATGATGCCGGCGGCTCCCCGCGAGGGAAACGGCGCATTGCTGGTGGACGTACCCAACCGCGGGCAGGTCTGGGCCGAGGCAATCTACAACTCGCCACGCGATGTGCGGTTTCTCCCGGGTACGCTGGAGCAAGGCACCGGGTTTCTGCAGGACCACGGTTTCGCGGTTGCGGAGGTTTTTTGGGAGCTTGGACAGGGCGCGGAGCTGCCGTCTTTCGCCGACGCAGACGGCAAGACACGCTTCGTCGAGGGAGTGGGCTTTGCGATCGTCCGCGACGCCGCCGATTTCCTCGCGCATGCAGCCTCCGACAAAGGTGGAACGCCCAACCCGCTCGAGGGAACGATCAACCGCGTGCTCGCGAGCGGCAGGTCCCAGGATGGACGATTCCTGAAGACCTTTCTCCTGAACGGCTTCAACATGATGGGCAACCGGCGCGTCTTCGACGGCATGCATGTGTTCGTCTCGGCCGCCGGCCTTCTTCCGATCCTGCAGACGGGCCTTGGACCAATGTCGAGCGCCGAGGGGGCTCCCACATTCGACAATCCGGATTTTCCCGGTGTGAATGACGGACCTCTCACGATCGGCGAGATCACGGCCAAGGTCGAGGCGCGCGGCGAGATGCCTCCGAGGATGATACTCGTGAACTCCACCACGGACTACTATTCGCTGCGCGCTTCGCTTGGCCGCACGGGCGCGTCCGGAACCGCAGATCAGCCACTGCCCGCCAATGTGCGGATGTACGATATCGCGGGAGGCCCGCATGTACCCGCCCCCAAGGCACCGGCCTGCACACTGACGCCGGGTCGCCTCGATTGGTCGCCGCTGTCGCGGGCCCTGCTGCTGCACCTTGACGCCTGGGTAAGCCGCGGCACCGAGCCGCCCGCCAGCGAACTGATGTCGCTTGAAGCCGCGGGCGGCGAGCCACCTGCGCTGCGCGCTCCGACTCGGCTTTCCGCCGCAGTGATACAAGTGCCGAAGCGCGATCAGGACGGCAATGCGCTTGGCGGCGTGCGGCTGCCGGATGTCGCGGTGCCGACCGGCACCAATGGCGCCCAGAACCAGCCGCAGACATTCACCTGCATGCTGATCGGGTCCTTCTCGCCATTCGCAGCGACGAAAGCGGAACGAGAGCGTACCGGTGACGCCCGCCCGTCGATCGAAGAGCGCTATCATGGCCGCGACGATTACGTGAACCGGGTCCGGATCGCCGCCCAGGATCTGCTGGCGCGTGGATTTCTGCTGCCGGACGACGCGGCAGTGATCGTTCAGGAAGCCGCGTCGACCAACCTGTTCGCGCCCGCACCAACGAATGCCGAGCCACGTTGAGTGAGCCAAGCCGGAGCCTATGCCTGCCATCGAGCTAGTGGATGGAGTAAGAGGGGCTCCGTCACTTGCTGAACGCCGCATCCGAGCAAAGAGGCATTTGGAGCGGAGCTGATCGACAGCTGCGCTGGCTATTTTTCGCGGAAACTCGACAGCTTCTTCCTGAACGCGCAGCATCCTTCGCTCGAGAGGCTCTGAGGTTTTGCCGACGATGCTGCGTCCGCCATGAAGCGCTTCCGGTATGCGCATGCGTCAAGGGCCCGGGCTACGGGCGTAGGGGCGTCTGCACGATTTCTGGATAATCGAAGTATGCCGCTGATTTGCCCGACGAGTCAAGTCGGCGTGTCGGCCGGCAGCCGCCGGCTACTGTGCATGGGGTTGTTTTCGATATTTTGGTGGTGCGCTCCGCGGCGGCAGGCTATCGCGTTGGGCTATCAGCAGTTTGGCAGGGTGGGCAAAGGCGCTCTTGCGCCATGCCCACCGCCACGAGCCGTGCAAGGAGGGGGCTACCCACCCTGCGCATTTGATGACCCCGCCCGCATCTCGGCCTTGATCATGTCGGCGGCCTTCTCGCCGATCATGATGGTCGGCGCATTGGTATTGCCGCCGATCAGGGTCGGCATGATCGAGGCATCGACCACGCGCAAGGCTTCGAGCCCATGCACGCGCAGCGTCGGATCGACCACCGCGAGCGGATCGCCGGTGCCCATCCGGCAGGTGCCGACCGGGTGATAGACGGTGTCGGAGCGCGCCCGCAGGATGCTGCGGATATCGTCGTCCGTGCGGACATCCGCTGTGAACATGTCCTTCTGCTGCAGCGCGCGCAGCGCCGGCGTGTCGAGCAGCCGCTTCGTCATCTTGAAGCCCGCGACCATGGTCTCGACGTCGCTGTCCTCGCCGAAGAAATTCGGATCGATCGCGGGGGCTGCCAGCGGATCGGCGCTGTTCAGCCAGACGCTGCCGCGGCTTGCCGGGCGCAGCAGGCAGACATGGCAGGAGAAGCCGGTGCCCCAGCGCGGCTTGCGGCCGTGGTCTTCCACCATGGCCATGCAGAAATGCAGCTGGATATCGGGGACGTCGAGCTCAGGCCGCGTCTTCAGGAAGCCGCCGCATTCGGCGACGTTCGAGGTCATCGGGCCGCGCCGTTCGCGCCGGTATTGGCCGATCCCCTTGACGATCCGCCCGATGCCGCTCCACGACAGTCCCGAGAAATAAGGTGCGTCGGAGGCGAAGCCGAACACGAAATCGGGATGATCCTGCAGGTTCTGTCCGACACCAGGCAGATGATGCCGGCTTGCGATGCCGTGCTTGCCGAGCGCCGCAGCGTCGCCGACGCCCGACAGCATCATCAATTGCGGCGACTGGAATGCACCGGCCGAGAGGATGACCTCGCGCCGCGCGCGCAGCACCTTCTTCTCCTTGCCCTGCATGTACTCGATGCCGACGGCGCGCTTGCCCTCGAAGATGATGCGGGTCGCCTGCGCCTGCGTCTCGATGCGCAAATTGGGCCGGCGGCCCATGTGGGGATGGATATAGCCGCGCGCTGCGCTCCAGCGCTCTCCGTTCTTCTGGGTCACCTGGTAGATGCCGAGGCCTTCCTGTTCGGCGCCGTTGAAATCGTCGCGGATCCGGAACTGGGCCTCGCGCGCCCCCTGCAGGAACGTCTCCTTGACCGGATTGTCGGACTGCAGGCCCGTGACGTTGAGCGGGCCGCCCTTGCCGTGATATTCGCCGTCGAGCTCGGTGTTGTTCTCCGAACGCTTGAAGTAAGGCAGGACGTCGGCGTAGCTCCAGCCGGTATTGCCGAGCGCAGCCCAATGGTCGTAATCAGCGCGATGACCGCGGATATAGACCATGGCATTGATGGCGCTCGAGCCGCCGAGGCCCTTGCCGCGCGGCTGATAGCCGATGCGGCCGTTCAAGCCCTTCTGCGGCACCGTGTCGAACGCCCAGTTGTTGAGCTTGCTCGAGAGCATGAGAATGATGGCGCCGGGCGTGGTCACCACCCAATTGTCGTTCTTGCCGCCGGCATCGAGCACCGCCACCGAGGTCGCCGGATCCTCCGACAACCGTCCCGCCACCGCGCAGCCGCCGGAGCCTGCTCCCACCACCACGAAATCGAATGTGTCAGTCACGTTTCCCCCTTGTTTTCGTTGTTGTCCGTCATTGCGAGCGGAGCGAAGCAATCCACCTTTCCGCAGCGGAAGCATGGATTGCTTCGTCGCTTCGCTCCTCGCAATGACGGTATGAATGGCTACGACAGTAGCCGCATCAGCTTCTCCAGCCGCGCGACCTTCGCGCCGTAGGGCGGATAGAGATCGGCGAGCCGGTTGAAGCGCGAGCGGTAGAAAATCGGCTTCAGCTTGGTCAGTGTCTTGAACCCCCATTCGCCGTGATAGGCGCCGCTGCCCGACGCGCCGACGCCACCCATCGGCTGGTAGGCCTGCGCGAAATGGAACAGGCAGTCGTTGACGGTGACACCGCCGGACACCGTGCGCGCCAGCACCTCGTCGCGGGCCGCATTGTCGGTGCCGAACCAGTACAGCGCCAGCGGGCGGTCGCGCTTGTTGATGAAGGCGATCGCCTCCGAGGCGTCGCGCGTGCCGATCACCGGCAGCAGCGGCCCGAAGATCTCCTCCTGCATCACGGTCATCTCGGGCGTCGCATCGACGATCACGGTCGGCGGGAATTTGCGCACGCCCTTCCACTCTGCATCGTTCGGCGCTGCCGGCTGCATAATGGTCGCACCCTTCGCTGCGGCATCGGCGACCAGGCTCTCGAGCCGTGTGTAGTGCCGGTCCGAGACGATCGAGGTGTAGTCCGGATTCCTGGGATCGGTGCCGAACATCTGCTGCATGTGGCCCTGCAGCCGCATCGCAAGCGACTGCACCGAGCCCTGCGGCACCAGCACGTAATCGGGCGCGATGCAGGTCTGGCCGGCATTGAGCAGCTTGCCATAGGCGATGCGCTGCGCGGCCTCGTCGATGTCGGCGGAGCCGTCGACGATGACGGGAGATTTGCCGCCGAGTTCGAGCGTGACCGGCGTCAAATTGCGGCCACAGGCTTCGGCGACCAGCCGGCCGACGCGGGTCGAGCCGGTGAAGATCAGATGATCGAACGGCAGGGCGGCGAAGGCTCTTGCGATGTCGTCGTCGATATCGGTGACCGCAAGCTCGGTGGTGTCGAACTTCTTCTCGATCACCTCGGCCAGCAGTTCGGAGAACCGCGGCACCAGCTCGCTCGGCTTGATGATGGCGCGGTTGCCGGCCGCGATCGCGGCGACGGCGGGCGCCAGCGTCAACTGCAACGGATAATTCCATGGCGAGATGATCCCGACCACGCCGAGCGGCTGCGGCATCAGCCGGTTCCTGGCCGGTGCGAACTGCACGGTGGTCGGTATCCTCTCGGGTGCCATCCAGCCCTTGAGGTGCTTGGCGGCGTGCTTGATCTCGCCGAGCACCAGCATGGTCTCGGCGATCGCGGTCTCGACGGTTGAGCGGTGGCCGAAATCGGCCGAGATCGCCGCCTCGAATCGCGGCTCGTTCTCGGTCAGTGCGGCGCGCAGGCGGCGCAGCCGGTCGAGCCGTGCCTGCAATGTCGGCGCCGGCTCGCTGCGCGAGAGCCCGAACTGGCGCTGGAAGGCCTCCTCAAGCGCATATAGCCCCGGGCTCTTCAATGGCCGGTCCATGGCGTTTCCCCTTGGATGACATTTCCTTGACGGACTTTGTTGGGCGCCAAGCTCTGCTTTTGCGCACGATCTGGCAAGACCCGGTTCCCGGCGGTAAATTTGCCGAGGAAACCGGTGATTCCGACGTCACAAAATCCTCAAAAACCCACATCCGGGGCTTTCCAAACCGACCTCACATTGATACATACGCCCCGCACCCGACGGCTTCGGCCCGGGTCGCCTTCTCAGGAAGCCCTCCGGACGGATCGATCGGCGCCGTTATCAGCGTTGGCCGGCCGGTTCGGGCACTCCTTCTGCAAGGCACGCAACGGTTTAACGCGGGGTGGAGCAGCCCGGTAGCTCGTCAGGCTCATAACCTGAAGGTCATAGGTTCAAATCCTATCCCCGCAACCAAGTTTGTAAAAAGCCTCAGCAACCTCAATGGTTTGCTGGGGCTTTATTTTGCCGTCCAATCGAGCGTAACAGTCTCGGTGACTTAGCTCGTAGGTTCAAATCACGACGAGCCATCGCGCGGAGCCCTTTTACCTCGACTGTTTCGTCGTGCGTGGCGCGTGATCACTCAACCTGAGTCCGCAGCCGCGTCGATCACGAGCGCCGTTGCATTGAGGTGCAATGCGTCGTCCTCGCCGGTCGGCCATTGCATTCGGCCGGCGGGCTCCCCGCGCGTTTGCCCCTTCGTCAGGCTCCCATCATTGCGCCGAGCGTCTGCAGCCGCCTGCGAACGGCATCGTCATCGTCGCGCGACAAGAAGCTACCGGCGCGAATTTGGCTTGGCGTTGAACCGGTCGCGTTCTTCAGAAACCGGCGCAGGCTCCTCGCGTCGGAATAGCCGAGCTCCGCCGCGATCGCTTCGATGCTGTCGTCGGAATCTCGCAGTCGGCGAATCGCGGACTGAGCCAGGGTGCGTTCGCGCGCGTGACGAAATCCGCCGCCGATCCCCAGCCGCCGCCGCAGTGTAGACGCGCTGACGCCGGCCTTCTCGGCGAGATCCTTCAACCGTGGCCGGCCGCCATCGCCTAGACCCCCGCAGCCATGGAGCGACAGGTCTTCCGGCTCGACAAGGTCGAGCCACAATCGAAAGCACTCCCAGTGCGGGTTGGTCCCAGCCCGGCCCGTGCCGCGCTTGCCGAGCAGGGTGCGCGCAAACCGCATGCCGGTGACGGCCCCGTGGCGCACGGGAGCACCAATGGCGAAGTGGCGTTGGCCGAGATTGAAGTGAAACGTATCGCGGGTCGTCACATCGACGACCGGCATCGCCGTTCCGAGAAAGTACATGCAATGCATGAACACCCAGCTGAGGTAGATATCCTCGAGCAGAACGGCGTCCGCGTCTCGCGCCGAGTCAGCGCGGACATTCAGGATCGCCAGGTCGCTTGTGGTTTTCAGCTCGATCCGAACGGCGCTGGACGCGGCCCTATAGAGCCGCTCGACCGACAGGATCGCGTCCTCCAGCGCCGCGGAGCCAAGGGCTACTCTCAGCCCGAGAGCCGTGTAGGCGGGATCGATGCGGGCGCGCGTCAAGCCATGGGCCGCATCACCGATCGCCAGCGCGGTGTTCAGACACAGCAACAGATACTGCGCTGGACCGACCACGTCGCGGTTGTCCCCGTAACGCAAGTCGATCAGCGATGCCGCCATCATCTGCTCGAACGGCAGGCCTTGGCGGACCACGCCGCTGACGTGCCGAGTGATCCATTCGAATGGCATGTGCTGACGCATGAAGCCTCGCAACCGCCGAGCCGTCGTCTTGATCCTAGGGGTAAACGGGAAGGATCGCAATTTGCTCAGGGCGGAATCAACCGTCGGCCCGGTTTTCTGGTCGCTTTTGTCCCCCCAGCACGCACGCTTAGGTCCGCGTACGGCATCGTACCTGCGGCTAGGCTCTGACGGCAACTTGACAGCCATGGAGCCATCCGATGGATCAGATCACCCCGCCGCGCCAGCGTCGGCCGGAACTTGAGCAGGCCTTCGCACATCTCGCCGGGCTTGCCGCGTCGGCTGATCTCACAGGGGTGTCCGATCCTCTCCTGCAATTCGTTGCCGTGATCAGAGCCCTGATGCCGCGCTACGGCGATGTCGGCGCGGCACCGGCGCTTGACGACGTCAAGGTTGTGCCTGTCGATGCCGGAGGAGTGTCGGCGGAGTGGGTCGTTGCGCCCGAGGCCGATCTTGCTCGTCGCCTGGTTTACATCCACGGGGCGGGTGGGTCGGTGGCTGTCCTCACGACTATCGAGCCATCGCGGGCGCGCTGGCCAGACTCTCCGGCGCGGCCGTTCTGATGGTTGATTATCGTCTGGCTCCGGAGCATCGCTTTCCCGCGGGCCTGGACGATTGCATCACTGCCTTCGACTGGGCTTCGCGCCATGGACCTGATGCGCACCGTCAGGGAGAGCACGAAGCGCAGGTGCATCTCAGTCTGGTCGGCGATTCAGCGGGCGGAAATCTGGCCGCCGCGACCTGCCTGGAATTGGTGGCCAGGGGCGCGCGCACGCCCGATCGCCTGGTACTAATCGCCGGCACCCTCGACAATCAGTCGCCGCCGGACCGAACTGCAATAGACGACCAGATTGTGACGGCGGAATCTCTCGCTGCCGCCACCGCCGCGTATCTCGGTCCGGGGGAAGTTCCGTCGGATTATCGCGTCTCGCCGGTTCGTGGACCGCACGCGCTGCTCACCGGATTTCCACCGACCCTGTTGCAGGTGAGTGCAATCGAGACACTCGCCTATGACAGCCGAAATTTCGCAGCGCGGCTCGCGGAGGCCGGCGTTCGGGTCAATCTGAGCATTTGGCCGGAGCTTGCCCACGTCTGGCACGCTTTTCTTGGCTTGTTTCCCGAGGCGACCGAGGCATTGCGGGAGATTGCGGCGTTCGTGAACGGGGGCATCGATCGCTGAACGGCTTCGCGCTCGTCCGGCCGTCCCGTAGTTGGATTTCTGGCGGACCGCGCAAAGGTCGACTAACAAGGTATCTGTCGAACGATGACGGGACAGCTGCCATGTTTGAAGGATTCGAGCGTCACGATGTCGAGACCGACGGTGCCACGATCGCCTCGTTCATAGGTGGGAGCGGTCCTCCCCTGCTTCTGCTCCATGGGTACCCGCAGACCCACGTCGCTTGGCATCGTATCGCCCCGGTCCTGGCGCGCAACCACACCGTGGTCGCGACTGATCTGCGGGGATATGGCGACAGCCGCGGTCCGCAGCTTGTCGATGCATCGGCTTATTCCAAGCGGACGATGGCGCGCGACCAGCTCGCGGTAATGAAGCAGTTCGGTTTCGATCGCTTCGCCGTCATCGGGCACGACCGCGGTGCACGAGTCGGCTACCGGTTGGCGCTGGACCATCCCGGAACGGTGCAGGCTTTCGTATCGCTGACGGTGATCCCGACCAGCGAGGTCTGGGCGCGCGCCGGCAAGGGTTTTGCGCTCGGCGCCTATCACTGGCTGCTGTTCGCGCAGCCCTATGACCTGCCCGAACGGCTGTTGAGCGGTGATCCCGACTTCTTCCTGGACTGTACGTTGCGAAGAATGGCCAAGGATTTCGATGCCCTGTCGGATGAGGCCCGCGCCGCCTATCGCGAAGCATTTCGCCGGCCCGAGGTGCGGCACGCGATGATGCAGGATTATCGCTCCGGCGCCAGTCTCGACCACGAGCACTATCTTGCCGATCGCGCCGCCGGGCGAATCCTCGATTGTCCTGTGTTGGTGCTGTGGGAACAGGGCCGATTTGGCGAGACGGACACGCCGCTTCAGATCTGGAGGAACTGGGCTGTCGATGTTGATGGCCGGGCTATCCCGGGCGGTCATCTTCAACCGGAAGAGCGGCCTGACGCCGTGCTCGACGCCATCAGTTCATTTCTCGCACGCAAGCTCGGGTGATTGAGCGGAGGCCTCGATCGAGGCGCCGGGATCACCGGTCGAGCCAGGCGTCGGAAAAATCTCCCGCGGTCAGGTCGATGCTGTTGTAAAGATTGCGCACACGCGCATTGCTGACGAGGGTTGTCTCCAGCGCCACCAGGGGCAAGGCTGGCAGGTCGTCACTGGCGATCTTTTGGATCTGCCGGAATTGATCCGAGCGCCGGGCTTCGTCACGCTCCGTAGCCGCTTGCCGGAACAGCTCATCAACCACCGGGTTATTGTAGTGGGCCGCATTGACATAGGGCAGCGGGTGCTTGATCCCGTCGGACCAGTAGATCCGCTGCACGCCAACCGTCGGGTCGAACAGCAGGCCGAGTCCATTGAGGTTGATGTCGAAATCACGGTCGTAATAGACCCGCTTGATGAAGGTGCCGAGATCACCATCGAGGATATCGACGCGGATGCCGGCACGACCGAGGGCGGATCGCAGGTAGCCGGCAGTGGCCTTGAACGCGGCCCCCGGAATGAAGGTCAGCTTCAGCGCAAACCGGATGCCGCCGCTTCCGCGCTTTAATCCCGCCTCATCGAGAAGGCGATTGGCCTCGTCGAGATTGAAGGGATGGTCGAAGCTCGTCGGGTCGAAATAGGATGAAAGCACTTCCGGAATCGGCGAGCGAATCCGGCTGGCATAGCCGTAATAGATCCATTGCCGGATGAAATCGCGATCGATCGTGCGCGCGATGGCGTGCCGCACGGCGCGTTGCGCGAGGTACTGGTTGTCGAGGCTGAACTCCAGCACGGCGGCGTTGTTGAGATAGGCGTCTCGCTGCGACGAGACGACAAGCTTGCCGCCCTCTGCCAGCCGTTTCACATCGCCGAGCGAAATGCTGCCGCTGGTGTCGGCTTCTCCCGTTTCAAGCGCCGTGGAGGCTGCGGCTGGATCACCAACGAACTTGACCACCACCCGATCCAGAAAGGGCCGCTCGGGCCGCCAATATTGCGGGTTCCGGCGCAGGCTGACGTGGCTGCCGCGTTTCCATTCCTCGAAGATGAATGGCCCGGTTCCGATCGGTGCGTTGTTGTTGGGGCTGCCGTCGAGATTATCGGGCTGATAGGCGTGACGCGGAACGATCGGCGATTCCGCAGCTGCGAGCGCCTTCAGGAAGTAGGGTGTCGGCTTCGACAGTTTCACCACGGCGGTCAGCGCATCAGGCGTTTCGACGCGATCGAGATTGGCGAAGCTGATCCGTCCGCGCGGCCCGACCTTTTGCAGCGCCTGCAGCGAAAACTGGACGTCGGCGGACGTGAAGTCCGCGCCATCGTGCCATTTCACGCTGGGACGCAGGGTGAAGCCATATTCGAGCCCGTCTGCGCTCGATTTCCAGGCCGTCGCCAGAAGCGGACGCGGTGTGAAGTCTGCATCGTAGGCCAGCAGACCCTCGGTGACCTTGGTGCTGATATTGCGGGTCTGCGTGTTGGTGTCGAGCAAGGGGACGAGCGTTCGCGGTTCCCCCTGTGTGACGACAGTCAGCGTGCCGCCACGCCGGGATTCGGCCGCCGGCAAAGGCGAGCCGGCGAGCGGAAGCGCGAGCACGCCGGCCCCCGCCTTAAGGACACTTCGCCGATCAATGAGACCGCGGATACGATCGTCAGTCGTCACCATGTGCCAAGCTTTCCATTGTTGCGTGTTGAGGGCGTGCGGCCTGTTCGCGCAGCGTCGCCAGGATCGATCGTTTCAGTTCGCCGAACGAGCGCATCGCAATGATTTCCTGATAGGCGCGTGGACGCGGATAGGGGACGATGATCTCTTCGACGATACGACCAGGGCGGCCGCTCATGATGGCGATGCGGTCCGACAGGAACAGCGCTTCTTCGATGTCGTGCGTGACGAACAGGACGGTGGAGCGACGTTGCTCGCGTGCGGCGAGCAGCAGCTCTTGCATCGCGAGCCGGGTCTGGGCATCCAGCGCCCCGAATGGCTCGTCCATCAAGAGAAGCAGCGGCTGCGATATCCAGGCGCGGGCGATCGCGACGCGCTGGCGCATTCCACCGGATAGCTCATAGACGGCATGATGCTCGAAGCCGCGCAGGCCCATCATCTCGATCAGCTCTTGCGCCCGGGGTCGATATTCGGACGCCGGCCGGCCGGCCAGACGCGATGCGAAGGTGATGTTGTCGATGACGGACAACCACGGGAACAGCGTCGCTTCCTGAAACACGATGCCGCGATCGGGGGACGGGCGTCCGACCGGCTTGCCGTCGATCGTCACGCGGCCGCGCGTGGGTTGCTCGAAACCCGCCAGCAGGTCGAGTACGGTTGATTTGCCGCAGCCGCTGGGTCCCAGCAGGCATACGAATTCGCCTTCGCCTACGCCAAGCGAAAGTCCGTCGAGCGCGACGGTCTCGCGTCGGGCGCGCCGGTCTTCGAAGCGCTTCTCGACGTGTTCAAGCACGATCAATGGAGAGGTCGTCATCTCAGGCGCGCCCTGACCAGGGGGCCGCCCAGCGCTGCAGCCCCAGGAGCGCCAGGTCCAGCGCGTAACCTGTGCCGCCGAGGATGACGATGCCGAGCATGACGACGTCAGTGCGCAGATAGGAGCCGGCGTTGACGACCATCCAGCCGATCCCGGCGTCGGAGGCGATCATCTCGGCCGCGATCAGGGTCGTCCAGCCGATCCCGAAGGACAGGCGCAGCGTCACGAACAACTCGGGCAGGATGTGGGGCAGGATCACGTAGCGAAACAACGCCAGGCCGTGAGCGCCAAGCGCCCGGCCGGCGCGAATCCGTTGTCTCTGTACGGTGCTGACCGCAGCTGCCGTTCCGACAATGATGCTGAGCGCGGCTGAAATGAAGATCAAAAGAACCTTCGAGGTTTCGCCGATGCCGAACCAGAGGATCACGAGGGGGATCAGTGCGAGCTTCGGGAGCGGCCGCAGGAACTGGACGAAAGGATCGAGCACGGCGCCAAAGCCCGGCGCTGCTCCCATGGCGAGTCCGAGCGGCACACCGACCAGCGTCGCCGCCGCAAACGCGCCCAGAGCGCGGGCGAGACTGAGCGCCAGATGCTGCCAGAGCGGGGTACCACGATAGCCGTCCCGCGCCAGATCGATCGCGGTCGTCACGATCTCGGATGGCGGCGGAAGCAACAGTGGTTCGACCAGATGAGTCCGCCCGGCGATCTCCCACGCCAGCGTGATGCCGGCGACCGCGGCCAGGCCGATCAGGAAACGACGGCTCGCGTTCAAGACGGGAACGCGCGCCGCAGCAATGCGTAGTTCACCGCCGGGACGAATGAGGCGGGGACGTCGCCGCGTTTGATCTCGCCTGTCTCGGCGAGGAAGGCGGCGGCATCGCCGAGCGCCTTGATGAGCGGCGCATCCGTTGCCGCGACCGGCCCATCGCCCCAATATTTCGCACTGAGCTGATCCTGAAAGGTGGGATAGCGCAGCCCGGCCAGGGTGTCGCGTACGGCTTCGAACGGTGCGCCAAAATCCTTCGCCAGAATCCGCGACACGCCGTCCGGGTCGGACCGGTATCGGTCGAATTGCGCTTGAACGGTCTGCAGCCAGGCCACCGCCGTCTCGGGGAATCGCTCGGCAAACTCGCTCCGCACCACGGCGCTGTTCCAGACAAAGACCCCTGAGGGCTGCAACTGTTCGGAGACCAGCAATTGCCGGCCGCCGTCCGCGAGAAGCTCCGCCCAGAACGGACCATTGATGTAGGTCGCGTCGATGTCGCCGCGTTTCCATGCGGCGATCGTGTCCGGCTGGCTCAGGGGCAGGCGCTTGATCTTGCTGGCATCGAGCTTGTTGATACGGATCAGGGCTTCAAGCGCGAAGGCCATCGTGGAGGAGGGAGCAACTGCGATGCGCTTGCCTTCGAGATCCCTGAGCGTGGTGATGCCCGGCTTGGCGACGAGCCGCTCGCTGGTGGCGACGATCTCCGGCGAGCCCAGGATCTGAATCGGCAGTTTGCGCGAAAGCCCGGCCACGATCGGCGTGTTACCGAAGATCGCGAAATCGATCTGCTTGGCAGCAAGCAGCGACAGCGCCGGTCCGCCCGACGGGAACGGTACCCACTCGACCTTGACACCAAGCGCCTTGTCGAAACTGCCGTCGGTCTTGCCGACCACCCAGGCTCGCGCCGCCGTCAGATAGCCGATGCGGACGACATCGGGCTTCGCCGTGGTCTGGGCGCGGCTGCGTGCTGCCGTCAGTGACAACACGCCCGCGCCGAGGCCCAGTCGCAGCACGTCGCGTCGTCCCAGCCTGCTCGCGCGGATATATGTCGTCATGCTACACCTTCGTGAATGAGGCGTGCAGATCGTCATCGCGGTGGCGTCGAGTCAATCGCAGTCGAAAAATAAGATATTCGTTTCAGCGTGCCGTGGGTGAACGCAATGAATAGGGCTTCGGCCGCACGTGATGAATGAGATTCATTCTTCGGGGGGACGCTGACAGCTGCGTTGATCTCAATTCGCGAGCCCATTTGGAATTGACGGCGACAAGCGCGAACGCCCAAATGCGCAGACGCCCGGCGTCGCAAAATCCGGATGAAATCCGCCGCGTCTCGAAGGAAGCTCACATGAAGCGCTTATTGTCGTCGCTGCTGGTATCGCTCTCGGCTGCGTGGTTGCCGGCTTCGCGCAGAGCTTTTCTTGACCGCAATTGACGCGTCTTGGGTGATTGGTGGTACCCAGCGGCTGCGTTGAGTGCACAGAATGTTGTCGCCGCGGACGAAAGAATGTCGCCACGGCGCGCAATGCTCGGAGCATGGTTCTTCCATTCCGGAAATCATCTTTGGTTTAGAGTTTCATTGAGCGCGCGCGAAATTTTTCGCATCATGCGCTACCTCCATTCACCACAATTGTAAGAACGCGCGACAATGAAAAACAGCCTGCTCGCACTTGTTGCCGGAGTCGTTCTCCTTGCCGCACCCGCTTTTGCGGATCAGAAGGTCAAGGTCGGAATATCCGGCGGTGATTCCGAAATCGTCTGGGCGAAGGTGAAGGAGATCGCGGCCAAGGACGGGCTCGACGTCCAGGTGGTGGTATTCAACGATTACCTGCTGCCGAATGCCGCGCTTGATGCCGGCGATCTCGACGCCAATGCGTTCCAGCACAGGCCGTTCCTCGACAATCAGACCAAGACAAGAGGCTACAAGATCACTCCGGTGGGTGTGACCATCGTTGCGCCGATCGGCCTCTACTCCAAAACGGCAAAATCGGTCTCCGAGATCAGGGATGAATCATCGATCGGGATTCCGAACGATCCGTCCAACGGCGGCCGCGCGCTCCTGCTGCTGCAGACTCAAAACCTGATCAAGCTCAAGGATGGGGTCGGCATCTTGCCGACCGTGCTGGACATTGTCGACAATCCGAGGAAGCTCAAGATCCGCGAGATCGATGCAGCCCAGCTCCCGCGCAGCCTTGACGACGTCGACGCGGCGGTGATCAACACCAACTATGCCGTAGCGGCCGGGCTGATCCCGGGCAAGGATTCGATCGCGATCGAATCCTCCGTCAACAATCCGTACAACAATTTCATCGCAGTTCGCGAGCGCGACAAGAATGCCCCCTGGGTCGCCAAGCTGGTGCAGGCCTATCAGAACGATACTATCCGGCAGCTCATCAAGGACAAGTTACCCGGCCAGATCCCCGCGTTTTAAGGCATCAAACGGGTTGCGCCGTTGCGGGCGTAGCTTCGGTCCGGAAGGGGCGTGCTGTCCCGCCAACGACATCGTAGGCAATGCTGAAGCCGTATCCATCTGCCGCCATGCGCGCGCCGTATCCCCTGTTCAACCAATTGGACGAGACGGGCGTGACAAAATTCCCGCAACACTTCGCTATCATCAAAAGTATATTCGGATATCCGTCGTGCGCGCGTCATGTTCGGACAGCATCGGATTGTCGATTTTGCATCGCGTCGGACCGATTTCATCCATCGATTAACGAAGCTTGCGAATGATCTTTCAAACTTCGCTTGCGGGGACCAGGTTGGACGTTTGCTTGTTGCGCTCGTGCTCGGCCACGAATTAGATCGCACTGCAACAGAAAAAATGCCTGCAAGAAGCGGCTGATGCGCTGACGTTCTCCAATCTTCCGACGGGGAATGTTCGATGCGCCGCCGACGCAGGCATTGGAAAACAAGTGCAGGTGGCGCGTATGAAGAACAATAATTTACTCGTGAACGGGATTGCCGTTGCTCTGCTGGAGATAAGCACGGCGCAGGCTGCGGATCGGCCGGTTTCCGGCGGCGCGTTGACATGGGGTGTCACGACCGAGCCGTCCTGCTTTGATCCTCACCGCGCATCGCAACAGGCCGCGTTCTTTGTCGCTCGCAACTATATCGACTCGCTGATCGCGAAGAAGACCGACGGTACCTTCGCTCCATGGCTCGCGACGGAGTGGTCGATTTCAGCGGACGGCAAGGAGTATACCTATAAGCTTCGCGAGGACGTCGTTTTTCACGACGGTGAGAAATTCGATGCCGCGGCAGCCAAAGCCAACTTCGACTTCATCTTCAAGCCGGAGAATGCGGTAACCGCGGTCTCCCTTCTGCAGGCTTTCGATCACGCCGAGGTGGTCTCTCCCTACGTCGTGAAACTCGTCCTGTCCAAGCCGGACTCGAGCTTCCTGGAATCGACATCGAACGTGAAACTGGGTCTGATTTCGCCGAAGGCGCTGGAGAAGGGGGATTTGTGCGGCGGTGGACGCGCGCTGGCAGGCACCGGGCCGTTTATCTTCGAGGGCTATACGCGCGGTCAATCCGCGGTTTTCGTTCGCAATCCCGCCTACAAATGGGGACCGGGCAATGCGGCTCATGAGGGCCCGGCCTATCTCGATCGCGTGACCTTTCGATTCTTGCCCGAATATGCGGTGCGGACCGGCGCTTTGACCTCCGGGCAGGTCGACCTGATCGAGGGGGTGCAGCCGACCGATGCGCCGCTGTTTGCCGAGCAACCGGACTTCAAGCTGCTGACCGGGCCATCTGGCGCCAGCACCTCGTTTACCTTCAACATCAACTATACGCGCCCACCGGCCGATGACGTTCGTGTGCGTCGCGCGTTGCGCGATGGGTTTGATCTCGAGCCGATCGTCAAGCAAGTTTATCTGGGAACGGTGCCGCGCGCCTGGTCGATCATCGGGCCGGCCAATCCTGCCTATAACAAGGCGCTTGTCGGTTCCTGGGGCAACGACATCGCGGGGGCCAACAAGTTGCTCGATGAAGCCGGTTGGACCGGCCGCGACTCCGAAGGTTTTCGAACCAAGGAGGGCAAGCGGTTGTCGATCGAGGTCGGCTATCCCCAGCCCTATGTCCGGGACAATCGTGACATCCTGATCCAGGGTGTTCAGGCGTCGCTCCGCAAGAATGTCGGTCTGGATCTGAATTTGCGGCTCATCACGGCCGGCGAATATGCCAAGAACAATGCCAACGGTACCTGGACGATCTACCCGAACACGGACAACCCCTCCGATCCGGCGCGCGAACTCTGGGACATGCTGGGCTCGAAGGGATTTCTGTACGTCAACATTCCCAACCCGGATCCCGAGATCACCCGCCAGATCGACGAAGCTCTTGCGTCGACCGATCCGGTCCGCAAACGGGAGCTGACGGATGCGGTCCAGAAGCGTGGCGTCGATCAGGCCTTCATCGTGCCGCTGTTTGCCCCGAGTTGGTTCCTGGCGGCCAAGAGCACTGTCAACGGTTTGAGCTTCGAGGCAGGTCTCGACTCGCCGTCGAGCGCTTACGACTGCTGGATTGCGAAGAAGTAAGGGCAGCCGGATGTGGTCTCGTATCATATCCAGGCTGTTAACCAGCCTGGTGGTCGCCTGGGCGAGCGTGACCGCGACGTTCGTCGCACTTCACGCACTACCGGGGCGCATCCAGGACATCCTTGCCGGAGACCTCGAGTACCCCGGCCTGCGTGAGGCGATCGCGGCCGAATGGGGATTGGACCGGTCTCTGCCTGAGCAGTATCTCGATTTCCTGTTGCGGATCTTTCGCGGCGATTTCGGCACGTCCTACGTGCTGCGACAGCCTGTGCTCGAAGTGGTCGGTTCGCAGCTGCTGCCGACGGTCGAACTCGCGTTGACCGCCGGCCTGCTGGCGGTTGTGATTGCGGGGGCCATCGCGCTCCTGACGCCGGCCGTGGTCGCATTTCGCGAGAGATTGCGTCGGTGGTCGAGCTCGTGTTTGCCTCGACGCCGGTATTCTGGCTCGGCATTCTGCTCTTGATGGCATTTTCCTTCAACTTGCGCTGGTTCCCGGTGTCCGGCGCGGTCGGGTGGAAGTCGATCGTCCTGCCGTCGATCACCTTGGCACTGCCGACAGCGGGGTTGCTGACGCAGGTCTTGCGCGAAGCGATGGAAAAGACGCTCGACGCGCCGTTCGTGACGACGGTCAGGGCGCGCGGCGTCGGCGAGTTCCTCATCCGGTGGCGACACGTGCTGCGGCACGCATTGTTGCCGGCGGTAACTTTAGGGGGCTGGTTGATCGGCGGCCTGCTCGGCGGCGCGGTGATCACGGAAAAGGTATTCGGCCGGCCGGGCCTCGGCACGGTCACGCTCGGTGCGGTGCTCACGCACGATGTGCCCGTGGTTCTGACCGTGGTGCTGCTTGCCGCATTCATTCACGTCGCCGCGTCGACCCTGCTCGACATCCTTTATGTGTTGATCGATCCGAGATTGAGGGCTCAATGACCGCGCCGTCGCACCGCTCATTCGAGCGAGCAGTCCCGCTCGACCGGCCAGAAGACCTCGTCGTCGCCTTTGAAACTCCGCTTCCGGTCATTGCCGATCGGTCTCGTCTGCCGGTCGCGTTCATCGTGTCCGTGGCTTTCGTGGCGTTTCTGATCGCTGCGGCGACCGTGCCGTGGCTGTTCACTCATTTCGATCCGCTTGTCGGCGATTTCTCTGAGGGCCTGAAGCCGCCAGGCTGGTCGCATCTGTTCGGCACGGATCGCCTGGGCCGCGATGTGTTTGCGCGAACCATCTACGGCACCCGCTACTCGCTTCTGATCGGATTCGGTGGCGTTGCGGTCGGGCTCGGTATCGGAGTGATCCTTGGAATTATCGCGGGCCAGCGCAACCGAATCCTCGATGAAGCCGTGTCTCGGCTGTTCGACATGCTGTCGTCCTTTCCGGGTGTGTTGCTTGCGATGCTGATCGTCACTTTCCTCGGCCAGGGTATGCTCAATATCGCGATCGCGGTGGGGATCGCGGGCATTCCCAAGTTCGGCCGCGTGGTCCGGGCGCAAACCCAATTGGTGCGCGATGCTGATTACGTCACACAGGCGACAATCTATGGATTGAGCCAGTGGCAGGCGTTTCTGCGGCACGTATTGCCCAACGTGCTGGTCGCCATTCCGATCATCGCGACCGTTTATATCGGCAGCACCATCCTGATCGTGTCGGGCCTGAGCTTCCTGGGTCTCGGTCCGCAGCCGCCGACGCCGGAATGGGGCGTCATGCTGGCGGAAAGCCGGGACGTCCTGCGGGTAGCGTGGTGGCCTGGCGTGTTTCCGGGCCTTGCGATCACCGCCACGGTGATTGCTTTCAGCATGGTCGGCAACTTCCTGCAGAAGAAATTCGAGGGGCGGGTGGCATGAGCATCGGTCAACCCACGCTCCCGCAAAAAGCTCCGCTGGTCGAAATCGAGGGTCTGAATGTAGGCTTTGCCGGCGCGAATGGGGGGAGGCCGGTCGTGATCGACATCGACCTGACGATCCACCCCGGCGAATGCGTCGCATTGGTCGGCGAGTCCGGCTCGGGCAAAAGCGTGACTGCGCGAAGCCTCTTGAATCTTGCCGGAGAGCGCGCCAGCACGAGGGCCCGCCGGTTCGAGATCAAGGGGCGCGATGTGCGCGGCTATCGCGAGGCTGACTGGCGGAACCTGCGTGGCACGGTCACCGGTCTCGTCATGCAGGATGCCCTGGTCTCGCTCGACCCGCTGCGCACGATCGGCCAGGAGGTCGGCGAAGTGATCTCCAGTCACAAGATACTGACCGATCCTGGATCGATCCGGGAACGAACACTGGACACGCTGCGCAGGGTCGGCATTCCCAATGCCGCGGATCGCGCCCTGCAATATGCGCATCAACTTTCGGGCGGATTGCGCCAACGTGCACTGATCGCATCGGCCATCGCCGCTAATCCCGATCTGATCATTGCGGACGAGCCGACCACGTCCCTCGACGTCACGGTGCAAGCGCAGGTCCTGCAAGTGCTCGCGGAAAGGATCCGCGAAGGTGCGGGCGTGTTGCTGATCAGCCATGATCTCGCCGTGGTCGCCGGGATTGCGGATCGGGTGATCGTGATGCGTGACGGCAAGGTTGTCGACAGCGGTCCGACCCGCGACGTGCTGACCCGGCCGCGACACTCATATACACGGCAGTTGATCGCTGCTGTTCCGTCCGTCCGGTCGCGCGGCGCGCGGCTCGCGTCAGCCCGAATCGAATTCGTAGCCACGAATACCGAAAGTCGAGACTCCATCAAGATCACGCGCGAGCCGCTGCCGGACAGGCGGGAGGCCGGCGAGGTTGTTCTGGAGGTCGAGATGATTTCCAAGAGCTTCATTTCGCCCAAGGCGGCGGGGCGCGTCCGATCGACTGTGTTGAAGGACATCAGCTTCGACGTCAGAGCCGGCGAGGTCGTCGGCATCGTGGGCGAGTCGGGTTCGGGCAAATCGACCTGTGCCAAAATCGTTCTCGGCTTGCTTTCACCCGATCAGGGAGAGGTGCGGTTGCTCGGTCGTCCCTGGGCGGCGATCTCAGAGGCGGCGCGGCGGCCGGTCCGGCGCAAGCTGCAATATATTCCGCAGGATGCGCTCAGCAGTTTCGATCCGCGCTATCGCGTTCAGGACATCATCGCTGAAAATCTCGCGGGCAAACCGGAGCGCAAGCGGCAGCGTGAACGCATTGTGTCGCTCCTTGAACTCGTCGGTCTGAGTGCCGAATATCTCGAACGCCGACCGAGGTCGCTGTCCGGCGGCCAGCGTCAGCGGGTCTCGATCGCGAGGGCATTGGCCGCCGAGCCCATCCTGATCGTCTGCGACGAGCCGGTGTCAGCGCTCGATATCTGCATCCAGGCTCAGGTATTGGACTTGCTGGCGGAGCTGCAGTCGAAGCTTGGCACGGCACTGCTCTTCATCTCGCATGATCTCGGCGTGATCGAGCATCTGGCCGATCGGGTGCTCGTGTTCCACAACGGCCGCGTGATTGAGCAGGGGACTGCCGAGGCGGTGCTCGGACATCCGCAGCAACCGTACACCCAGTCTCTGTTGGCCGCGGTTCCGGATATCCAACGTGGATTAACCGCCAGGGCGCAACAGGCCGGCGTGATCATCGCCAGCCCTGCCCAAGAGGCAGAGGCCACAACAGGAGGATAGTGATGACGCAGATCGATCAAGCCTGGGGCAGCGGCCCGTCGTCACGATATGAAGACCTTGCGGAGCCCTTTCGGCCGTTGTTCCGCTCGATCAGGGATACCGCCGTCGCGCGTGATCTTGAGCGGCGCCTGCCCTATGACGAGATCAAGGCGTTGCGAGCGGCGGGCTTCACGACCGTGCGGGTGCCAGACGAGTTTGGCGGCGCCGGCGCGACGCTGCCGGAGCTGTTCAACCTGCTGATCGAACTGTCGGAGGCCGACTCGAACGTCACCAATTCGCTCCGTTCGCATTTTGGCTTTACCGAGGATGTGCTTAACTCGGCCGATCCAAAGCGCCGCGAATTGTGGCTGCGCCGCATCGGCGAGAAGACGCTGTTCGGCAATGGGCACAGCGAGGTCGGCGACAACAGGCTGCAAGCCTTCTCGACCACTGTTTCGAGCAGGGACGGGCAGCTGGTGCTCAATGGCAGGAAATACTACACGACTGGTACGCTGTTCGCCGACTGGATCAACATCGCGGCCCAGCATGAGAACGGCGAGCCGGTCGGTGTCGTCGTTTCGCGCCATTCGCCCGGGGTCGAGGTGCTCGACGATTGGGACGGCTTTGGCCAGGCGCTCACGGCGAGTGGCACGACGATCTTCAAGGACGTTCCGGTAGAAGGTAACCAAGTTGTCCCGGTGACTGCGCGGTTCAAATACTCCAATCCATTCTACCAGCTCGTGCATCTCGCGACACTCGCCGGCATCGGTCGCGCGGCGGCTAACGACGTCGCGCGCCTGGTCAAGCAGCGCACGCGGGTATTCAGCCACGGCAATGCAGATAGCGTTGCGGCCGACCCGCAGATTCTTCAAGTGGTCGGAAGGGTGCGCGGCAATGCCTACGCAGCTGGCGCGATCGTGCTCAAGGTAGCCGAGGCCTTGCAACGCGCCCACGAGGCGCAGCTCTCACGGGACGAAGACCGAACTGCCGCAGCCGTGGCCATTGCCGAACTCGAGCTCGATCAGGCGGTGACGGTTGTTTCCGGCCTGATCCTGGAGGCGACGACAATTTTCTTCGATGCGCTCGGGGCGTCGTCGGCGGCGCGCAATTTGGCACTCGACCGCTACTGGCGCAATGCGCGGACGATCACCAACCACAACCCGCGGGTCTATCGGGACCGCATTGTCGGCGATTTCGCCGTCAACGGAACGCCCCCGCCGGGTCAATACCGGATCGGGACGCCGTGAGGCGAGAGCAGGCTCGAGACGAGATTCTTCACCGATGGCATTCCCCTTGCGATTTGGCGTATGGGCGCTTACCCATGGCAGTTGGGCTTCCCGTCATCATCCCACCGATCCGCCCGATGCGTCCTGGACCCGCGTTCGCGCCCAGATCTTGAAAGCCGAAGCGCTCGGGTATGAATCTACGCTGCTTGCGCAGCACATCATTCATCCGAGCGGCGACGACCAGGATTTGCTCGAAACTTGGACTGGCGCAGCGGCACTTGCCGCCGTGACTAACCGGATCGAGTTGATTGCGGCGATCAAGCCCTTGCTGGTCCACCCGGTCGTGCTCGCGAAGATGGCGCTGCAGATCGAGAATATCAGCGAAGGGCGGTTCGGTATTAATCTGGTCAATGCGTGGTATCGACCGGAGCTGGAGCGCTCGGGAATTGGCTTTCCCGATCATGACGATCGCTATGCCTATGGGCGGGAGTGGGTCGAGATATTCGAGCGGCTGACATCTGGCCATCGGGTGGACTTTCACGGCCGGCACTTCAATGTCGAAGCCTACCAACTCCGTCCGCGCGACCAGTTCCGGCCACGGCCGGCGATCTATCTTGGCGGCGAGTCGGAGGCGGCGCGGATGCTCGCGGCCCACGCGGCGGACGTCTATTTCATGAATGGACAGCCGCTCGAGGACATCCGAGCCCTTGTCCAGGATGTCGCCCGCAGGCCACGTGTCGGGCCGCCCATCCGCTTCGGGATGTCCGCCTTCATCATCGCACGCGACACGGATGCCGAAGCGGAGGCCGAGCTGGCTCGGCTATTTGCCATCTCGGAGCAGGACAAGCCGACGCGCGCGCGGCTGGTGGCGAATGCGGATCCCGACGCGCAGATGTTCAAGACCGCGGCCAAGGAGGTGCGGGTCGGGACCAATGGCGGCACGTCGGCGCGGCTGGTCGGAAGCTACGACACCGTCGCCAGGCGCATCGTTGAATTCAACGCAATTGGTGTCGAGCTGTTCATGCTGCAATTCCAGCCGGTGGACGAGAACATGGCGCGCTTCGCCGAGCACGTGATCCCGCGCGTACGACGCCTGCAGGCCAAGGCCGCAGCCTAGACGGTGCGACACGCGGCTGATCTCGCTCGGTGCGTCCTTGCATCTTACCGATCCAAACGTTTTTCCGCGCCGCGCTGCGTTGGCAGCAATCATCTATTTTGTCGACGCAATTTGACATGGACACGAAACGATCGCGACCATAACGTTTTGAAGCCGTCAAAAGCGAAATCGCACCATTGATGCGCGAACCTGAACGCAGATATTGTCAAAGGTAGGCCCGATGAGCTTCCGTCCGTTGCATGATCGTGTGGTGATCCGCCGCATTGAGGAAACCAACAAGACCAAAGGTGGAATCATCATTCCCGACACGGCGAAAGAAAAGCCGCAGGAGGGAGAGGTCGTCGCCGTCGGTGGCGGGGCGCGAGATGAAGCCGGCAAGCTGCATCCGCTCGACGTGAAGAAGGGCGACCGGGTCCTGTTTGGAAAGTGGTCAGGAACCGAAGTCAAGATCAATGGAGAAGATCTGCTGATCGCCAAGGAATCCGACATACTCGGCGTGATCGCCTAGATCCCGTCATCCACAACACCTCAACGATGTCGCTCCGCGCAGTCTTCTGCGCGATAGGATCAGTTTGCTCGAAGGACAATGCATATGGCTGCAAAGGATGTGAAATTCTCGACCGATGCCCGCGATCGTCTCTTGCGCGGTGTGGACACACTTGCGAACGCCGTCAAGGTGACTCTGGGCCCCAAAGGGCGCAATGTCGTCATCGAAAAGGCATTCGGGGCACCGCGGATCACCAAGGACGGCGTGACGGTTGCCAAGGAGATCGAGCTCGAGGACAAATACGAGAACATCGGTGCGCAGCTTCTGCGCGAGGTTGCTTCCAAGACCAACGATCTTGCCGGCGATGGCACCACGACCGCGACCGTACTGGCGCAAGCCATTGTCCGGGAGGGCGCGAAGGCCGTCGCCGCAAGCCTCAATCCTCTCGACCTCAAGCGCGGTATTGACCTGGCGGTCGCCGAGGCGATCAAGGATATCGAAAAGCGGGCGCGAAAGGTGCAGTCTTCCGAAGAAGTCGCCCAGGTCGGCACGATCTCGGCGAACGGCGATGTTGCGGTCGGAAAGATCATCGCCAATGCGGTCAAGAAGGTCGGCAATGATGGCGTCATAACTGTCGAAGAGGCAAAGAGCCTCGACACCGAGCTCGATGTCGTGGAGGGCCTCCAGTTCGACCGTGGCTACCTGTCACCCTATTTCGTCACGAACGCGGAGAAATTGCTGGTCGAGTTCGAGGACCCCTATCTTCTGATCCATGAAGCCAAGCTGAATTCGCTGCATCCATTGCTGCCGGTGCTTGAGGCGGTCGCGCAGTCCGGCAAGCCGTTGCTGATTGTCGCCGAGGATGTCGAAGGCGAGGCACTTGCGACCCTGGTCGTCAACAGGCTTCGTGGCGGCCTCAAGGTGGCCGCCGTGAAGGCGCCGGGGTTCGGCGATCGGCGAAAAGCTCAGCTCGAGGATATCGCAGTCCTGACCGGGGGGCAGACGATCTCGGATGAACTTGGAATCAAGCTCGAAAACGTGACGCTGTCGCAGCTTGGCCGTGCCAAGCGCGTCCGGATCGACAAGGAGAACACGACGATTGTCGGCGGGGCCGGCAAGCGCAAGGATATCGACAGTCGGATCGCCCAGATCAGGGCGCAGGTCGAAGAGACCACTTCGGAGTATGACCGCGAGAAGCTGCAGGAACGCCTTGCCAAGCTCTCGGGCGGGGTTGCCGTAATCCGCGTTGGTGGAGCAACCGAGGTCGAGGTCAAGGAAAAGAAGGATCGTGTCGACGATGCGCTCAATGCCACGCGAGCGGCAATCGCGGAAGGCATCGTGCCCGGCGGCGGTGTTGCGTTGTTGCGGGCGAAGGCCGCCATCGGTCGGCTGAGTCATGGCAATTCCGATGTGCAGGCCGGGATCAATATCGTCCTCAAGGCGCTGGAAAGTCCGATCCGGCAGATCGCCGAAAATGCCGGCGTTGAGGGGTCCATCGTGGTCGGGAAGATCCTTGAGCAGCGCTCGCCGACCTACGGCTTCAATGCGCAGACCGAGGAGTATGTCGACCTGATCGAGGCAGGGATCGTAGACCCGGCGAAGGTGGTGCGAACGGCGTTGCAGGATGCCGCATCAGTCGCGTCATTGATCGTGACCACGGAAGCGCTGGTGGCTGAACTGCCAAAGGACAAGCCAGCAATCGTGGCTCCCGGGGCGGGGGGAGAGTTCTGAGCAACCGGCCGGCGGTCTCGCCGGTCGATTGATCAGAACGGGACTGTCGCGCGGAGAAACGGCCAAACGGCGGCTTTGGTCGATCTCCCGCGACAGTCGTCTCCGTCTCACGCATGGATTGCCGCGGCAAGGATCGGGAAAGCAAGACGATGTCGCGAGGAAGCAGATCTCATCCCTTCAACGTGGCCCGGCCGAGGCGATACGTCGCGATTGGCCTGGCCCTCGCTGGATTGCTTGCCAGCGTTTCGCTGGCTTCGGCTGATGAAAGGCTGCTCAGGATCGGGCTCGCGACCAGCATATCGAACCAGGCCGCAGAGATTGCGGCGCGCGAAGCCAAGGCGCAGGGTCTGAACGTTGAACTGATCGAGTTCAACGACTGGAATACGCCGAACCGCGCAGTGGCCGAAAAGGAGATCGACGCGAATCTGTTCCAGCACGCTCCGTTCCTTGAATTCAGCATCAGGAATGCGGGCTACAAGCTCGTTCCCGTCGCGGCCGCCTTCAGTACGCCGTTCGGGCTCTATTCCAAGAAGTACAAGTCGATACAGGATTTTCCGGACAATGCCCGGATTGCGATTTCGAGTGACGCGGTCAACACGGGGCGCGCCTTGCTGCTTCTGCAGCGAGCCGGCCTGATCGAACTCAAGCCAGGGGCCGACCATCGTGCGAAGCTGGAGGACATCGTCAGCTATCGCCGGCCATTGAAGCTGGTTCAGCTCGAGGGCCCGCAGATTGCGCGCGCCCTTGACGACGTTGATGCCGCAGCAACTTATCCGACGTTCGCGAAACTTGCGGGACTTGATCCGTCGGCGGGCCTGATCTTCGAGAACGACCCGATCTATGCGTTCCAGTTCGTAACGCGCCCGGAACTGAAAGACGATGAGCGCCTGAAGCGCTTCATAGCCCTCTACCGTGGATCCGAAGCCGTGCGTGCCAGATTGCTGGAACTTTATGGGTCGCTTGTGAGCTTCCCGGGGTCGTAGGGAGGCACAATGGTCTCGATCTCCCGACGAACCTTCGTTAAAGCAACCTTGGCTGGGCTCGCAGCGCCGGCCGGCGGCGCGCGGGCGCAGGAGGGCAGCCCCCGCACCGGCGGGCGACTGAGCTTCGTGATCCAGCCCGAGCCGACCACTCTGGTGTGCTTCAACACCACGGAGGGTCCGGCGATCCAGGCCAGCACCAAGGTGGTCGAGGGGCTGCTGACCTACGACTTTGAGCTCAATCCCAAGCCGCAGCTCGCAACGGCCTGGAGCATCACTGAAGATGGGCTGCAATACCGCTTCGACCTGCGGCAAAACGTGAAATGGCATGACGGCCAACCGTTTACGGCAGCGGACGTTGTCTATTCCATCGGTCTTCTCAAAACCGCGCATCCTCGCGGCCGCACCACATTTGCCAATCTGCTCGAAGCCGCCGCGGTCGATGTGCACACGGTTGTGCTTCGACTGTCCAAGCCGTCGCCGTATCTGCTCTATGCGCTGGCGGCAGGTGAGTCTCCCATCGTTCCGCGCCACGTTTACGACGGCAAGGGCGATCCGCTGCAGAATCCGAACAACCGCGCGCCAATTGGGACGGGACCCTTCGTTTTCAAGGAATGGGTGCTCGGCAATTACGTCAGCTATTCCCGCAATCCAAACTACTGGGACAACCCGAAGCCATACCTTGACGCCTTGCTGGTTCGGATAATCCCTGACGGGGCAGCGCGCGCCGTCGCGTTTGAAACCGGCGAACTGGACCTCGGTGGATCAACGCCCGTTTCGCCACTGGATCTGGAGCGTTTCCGATCCCTTCCACATCTGGGCCAGGAGACGCGTGGTTACGAATATTCGCCGACGCTGTACGGCCTCGAGTTCAATCTGGATCACCCGATCCTGAAGAGCCCGCAAGTTCGCAAGGCGATCGCACATGCGGTCGATCCCGCCGTGGTGCTGAACGTGGCATGGTACGGACTTGGGGAGCGGACGGTCAGCATCGTCAGTCCGACTCTGAAGCGGTTCTACAACACCAAGGTCCCGACATATCCATTTGATCCGAAGGCAGCGGGCAAGCTGTTGGATGAGGCGGGCTTCCCCTTGAAGGGGCGCTGGCGCTTTGCGCTCACGCATGACTTCCAGCCCTTTGGCGAGAACTTCAAGCGTAGCGGCGAGGCCCTGAAGAGCGCGCTGGCGGCCGTCGGCATCGACGTGACCGTTCGCGGGCAGGATTTTCCGAGCTATCTGAAGCGCGTCTATACCGACCGCGACTACGATTTCACCTTTCACCCTTTTACCAACATGTTCGATCCGACGGTCGGCTTGCAGCGGTTCTTCACCAGCGACAATTTTCGTAAGGGTGTGGCCTTCACCAACGCGAGCCATTACTCCAATCCGGAGGTCGACAGGCTTTTTGCCGAGATCGCCGTCGAATCTGACACGGACAGACGCAGAGCGCTGATTGATCGCTTTCAGGAGATTGTCGCGGATGACCTTCCGGTGCTCCCGCTGATGCTGAGCAAACCCGTGACGGTCTACAACCGGCGCGTGGTCGGCCACACCATCGATAGCGCCGGTGTGCAGGGCAATTTTGCGAACGTCTGGTTGCGCGGCTAGGCCGCGCTCGGCGCTGCAGTCATCTCGGCATGGTGGCATGCAACCTGATGGCCCGTCGACGTGACCCGCAGCTCGGGGGCCTGTCGCGTGCAGAGCTCCGTCGCGAGCGGACAGCGTGGCTGGAAGCGACAGCCTTCGGCCACGTTGCGCGGGTCAGGCAGATCGCCGGGCAGGGGGGCTGCGTACCGACGCCGCGCGGGGTCCGGAACGGCGTCGATCAGGGCGCGGGTGTAGGGATGCCGCGGAGTCTTCCAGATCTGCTCATGGCTGCCGGTTTCGACGATGCGCCCGAGATACATCACCAGCACCCGGTCGGATAGGTAGCGCACGACCGAGAGGTCGTGGGATATGAAGAGCAGCGACAGCTTCAGGTCGCGCTTGATGTCGGCGAGCAGATTGAGGATCTGTGCCTGCACCGACAGATCCAGCGCCGACACCGGCTCATCGCAAATGATGAGGTCCGGTCCCAGGATCAAGGCTCGCGCGATCCCGATCCGCTGACGCTGGCCGCCGGAAAATTCGTGCGGATAGCGTGCGACCGCGTCCTCCGGCAAACCGACCTGGGACAGAATGGCGCTGACCCGCCGGCGCCGGTCGGGCCGCGAGCCGACGCGGTGGACGTTGAGCGGTGCAAGCAGGATATCGCCGATGGTCTGGCGCGGATTGAGCGAGGCGAACGGATCCTGGAAGATCATCTGCAATCTGCGCCGATAGGCTCGCAGCCGCCGCTCCGGCAGCGTCGTGAGATCGACGCCATCGAACGCGATGCGCCCGGCCGATGGCTCGACGAGCCGCAGGATTGTCTTGCCTAGGGTCGACTTTCCGCAACCGGATTCACCAACGAGGCCGACGGTCTCGCCTGGCGCGATATCGAGCGACACGCCGTCGACGGCGTGGACCGGCGCAGCGCCGACCCGATAGGTGGCTTTGAGATCAGTAACTGAGAGCAGCGTCATGGTGTAATCCGCGGGACGATTCGGTGAGATCGACGTGGCAGGCAACGCGCCGTCCGCTTGCAGCATCGCGCTCGTCCGGGACGTTGGTCCGGCACCGCGCCAGCCGGTCAGGACACCGCGGCGCAAAAGGGCAGCCTGCCTGAGTCGCGGCAGAGGCGATGTTGCCGGGGATTTCGGCCAGCCTGGCGCTTCGATAATGCAGCCTGTCGTGCAATCGCGGGGATGCCGCGAGAAGCCCCCGCGTATAGGGATGCAAGGGACGCTCGAACAAGATGCCCGGGGACGCTTCCTCGACCTTTCGTCCTGCATACATGACGATGACACGGTCGGCCCATTGGCCCACCAGACCGAGATCATGGGTGATCAGCAGGAGCGATAGCGACAGTTCGCGACGCAGGCGGTCGAGCAGCTCCAGCACCTGAGCCTGGATGGTTACGTCCAAGGCCGTTGTCGGCTCGTCCGCGATCAGGATCTTGGGACGACATGCCGCCGCGATCGCAATCATGACGCGCTGGCGCATGCCGCCCGACAGCCGGTGTGGATGGTCATCAAGGCAACGCTCGGGATTGGGAATGCGTACCAGATCGAGCAGTTCGGCGGCTTCGCGGCGCGCCTGCGCCTTCGTGAGGCCGCGATGCAGTTGCAGAACCTCGGCGATCTGCCGGCCGATGGTCAGCACGGGATTCAGCGACGTCATCGGCTCCTGGAAGATCATCGCGATATCGCGGCCGCGCCGGCTGCGCATCTCAACTTCTGGAAGCGCGAGCAGGTCGTCATTGTCAAGACGCACCCGACCGGAGGCAATGCGGGCGGCGCCGGGGAGCAGGCGCATGAGCGCCAGCGCCGTCAGCGATTTTCCAGACCCGGATTCGCCGACGATGGCAAGCGCTTCGGCCGGAGCAAGGCCGAAACTGAGGTTCCGCACCGGCGTTGCGTTCGGAAAGCAGATAGTGAGGTCGCGGACGTCGAGCAACGGCGTCATCCTGTTACTCCTTGCTCAGACGTGGGTTGAGCACGTCCGTGAGCCCGTCGCCGATCAGATTCAGTGAGAGCACGGTCAGGACGATGACCACGCCCGGAAGCGCGGTGAGATACCACGCTGTTCTGATCAACTCGCGCCCGGAGCCGATCATGCTGCCCCAACTCACGACATTCGGGTCGCCAAGGCCGAGGAATGACAGCGCCGCTTCCATCAGGATAGCAGTTGCGACCATCACCGATGTGGTCACGATAATTGCCGGGAGAGCATTCGGCAGGATCTCACGGATCACGATACGGCTGTCGCTGAAGCCAAGAGAGCGCGCCGCCATGACGAACTCCTTCTCGCGCAGCACCCTGAATTCGGCGCGGACCAGCCGCGCGATGGTCGGCCAGGTGACCAACCCAATGGCCCACGTCACCGTGGTGATCGAAGGTTGGGCGATCGCGACCAGTACGACGAGCAGGATGAAGCTCGGAACGGTCTGGAACAGTTCGATGATCCGGACGAGGATGTCGTCGATACGGCCGCCCCGACAGCCGGCGACGGCTCCGACCGCTGTGCCGACCGCGACGCCGATCGTCGTGGCGACAAGACCGATCAGAAGTGAGACTCGCGCGCCGTGCATGAGGCCTGCAGCGACATCGCGGCCCAGCGAGTCGGTTCCAAGAGCGTAGGCCAGATCCTGTCCGGGCCACAAGAGCGGGCGCGCCACCATCGAAAGAGGATCGCCGGGAAAAAGAACCGGCGCAGATACGGCTGCAGCGAAGATCACCAGCAACAAGCCTGCGCCGGCGACGAAGGACGGATTCCGTCCAAGGCGCCGGAGCAATTGTGATCGGGAATGGCCAGCGTCGGCCGCGATCAGATGCGTGTCCGGCGCGTGAATGTTCGGCCATTCGGGACGCTCGGGATCGGTCCGTAGCCGGTCGTCCGGAGACCGCTCGGCAGGACGTGTGGAGTCGAGGATGGCGTCGGTCATGATCAGCGAGCCTCGATGCGTGGGTCGAGCCAGGCCTGCACGAGATCAACCGTCATATTGGCGACGATCACGAGCAGGGAAGAGAGCAGGAGGATCCCGAGGAGCACGCTGAAGTCGCGGCTCATCACGGCCTCGAAGGCGAGGCGGCCGAGGCCGGGCCAGCTGTACACGGTCTCGACCACCACTGCGCCGCCAAGTAGGCCTCCGAAATGCATGCCGGCGACCGTGGTAACCGGCAACAAGGCGTTGCGCAGCACATGACGTACCGTGATCGTGAGCGGAGAAAGTCCCTTCGCGGCAGCCGTGCGCACGTAATCCTGCGCCTGGGCCTCCAGCATGGCCGCGCGAGCCAGCCGGGAGTAGATCGCGATGTAGAACAGGGAGAGCGAGAGAGCGGGAAGAACCATGTAGCGCGCACGATCGATCAGCAGATCGAAGCCACTAACGTCCGCGCCGATGGTGGCGGCGCCTCCGCTTGGTAACCAGCCCAGCTTGACGGAAAACAGCAGGATCAGCATCAGGCCGATCCAGAAGCCGGGTATCGAGTAGAACAGCGTGACCACGATCGAGATCAGGCGATCAGGCCATCGGCCGGCGAACGTCGCCATCACGATGCCAAGCGCGATGCCTCCGGCGAGCGCGATGACAAGTGCGGTTGCCATTAAGGCTACGGTACCGGGCAGTCGCTGACCGATGATGTCGGCGACCGGAAGATTGTAGCGTGGCGAATAGCCGAGGCTCAGATGGGCGAGATTATCGAGGTAGGCGACAAGTTGCAGCAGGACCGGTTGATCGAGGCCGAAGCGGGCCCGTAGCGCTGCAACCGTTTCCATCGTCGCCGATCCGGACTCGCCGGCCAGCACGTCGGCCGCATCTCCCGGCGCGAGCTGCAGCAGAAAAAAATTGATGACGATGATGCCGATCACCGTCGGGATCGCCTGCAAGATCGTCCGGCGAAAAGTATTTCCGATGCGCTGGATGTTCGACATGTTTCTTCTAACTTCCGTGATGTCTCGGATAGATGCATTTGCTCAACTCGTCGTCCTTCGTGCGGCGGGCGGATGGAGAGACGCCATGACGAGAGAGGAGACGCGGTTGACAACGGTGAAGCGCGTCGCCAACGTCGATACATTCACGTGCGATCGTATCGATGTTGCGAATGCGCCACGAACCACACGTATCACCACGACGGACATGATGATGACGATAGTGCACAAGCCGGGCGACATCGTTGGCTGGCCGGTCTTTTCGAGCCCGAGCCAGTTTCCAGAAAGTCCGCTGTCGAAGGCACTGCAACAGCCGCTGCTGCTCGGGCTGTTCCTGCCGATCCAGGCCGGGGGCTGGAGCGCATCGACCCTGCCGCGCTCGACGACCTGGACGTTTGACTACAATCGCGATCTCACCCTCAGCGCAGAGTCCTTCGGCTTCGACCTCGTGTTCGCGCTGTCGCAATGGCTGCCGAAGGGCGGCTATGGTGGCGTCTTCACAGGTGAAGCGCTCGATTCGTTCATCACCACGGCATCGCTCGCGGCCGTCACGTCGCGGATCATGCTGATCTCGACCATCCATGTGCTCTACGGACCGATCCATCCTCTGCACCTCGCCAAATACGGTGCGACGCTGGATCACATTTCCGGAGGGCGCTGGGGGATCAATGTCGTGACCGGGCACCGTGCCATCGAGCACGAGGCGTTCGGCTGGAACCAGATCGAGCATGACAGGCGCTACGAACTGGCGGCCGAATTCATCGAGGTGCTGCAGCGGCTGTGGAGCGACCACGAGAACTTCTCGTTCAAGGGGCAATCTCCCTGGCGCCTGAGCAACGCGTTCGTGACGCCCAAGCCGCGGTTCGGGCGGCCAATCCTTGTCAACGCGACCGGATCGGACGCCGGCATCGCGTTCGCGGGCCGCTATTCCGACATCGTGTTCGTCACGAGCCCGGCAGGCTCGTCCTTTGCGAGCGCGATCGACGTGCTGCCGGCGCATGTCCAGCGCGTCAAGCAATCTGCTGTCGATGTCGGACGCGAGGTGCGGACGCTGCTCAATCCGATGGTCGTCTGCCGCGAGACTGAACGCGAGACCTGGCAGTATCACGACGCGATCGTCGACCACGTCGATCCTGTCGCCAGCATGCAGAACTTCGCGAGCGATGCGCATGCGTGGAAGGGACGCGTCGGTGTTGATGCGCCGAAGCGTCGTGCCATCGGAGGCAATATCGAAGTGATCGGCACGCCCGAGCAGGTGGTTGAGCAGTTCGTACAACTCAAGAAAGCCGGGATCGATGGTCTTCAGCTCAGCTTCTTCGACTTCAAGCCTGATCTGGACTTCTTCGGTCGCCGCGTGCTGCCGTTGATGGAGCAGGCCGGGCTGCGCCATGTCGTGCCGAAGCTCGAGATTGGTTGACGCGTGTTCCATGCGGGTCAGGCGGAGGCAGCTTTGAGCGCCCGCCCGACGGCGGACAGCCGGAAGCCGGCGGCAGGATGCGACGAGGGCAGACGTGCCCGACCAGTACCGAAGACCTTCTCGCGCAACGTGCCCGGAGCGTATTCAGTCTTGTAGACGCCGCGCCGCTGCAATTCCGGCACGACAAGCTCGGCGAAATCCCGATATCCGCCGGGCGTCACGGCGTAGCTGAGATTGAACCCGTCGATATCGGTCTCCCGGATCCAGCTCTGCAGTTCGTCGGCCACTTCTGCGGGTGAGCCGACGATGACGGGGCCGCGGCCGCCGATGCCGTTGTGTTCGATGATTTCGCGAATGGTCCAGGGGCGCTCGCTCCTGGAGAAGGAATCGATCATCGAGGTGACCGCGTTGTCCTTCTTCACGGTCGGAAACGGATCGTCGAGGCTGTAACGGGACAGGTCGATCCCGGTCCAGCCCGACAGCAATGCGAGCGAGCCCTTCGGGTCGATATAACGCTGATAGTCGCGATACTTGGCGTCCGCCGCGGCACGGGTCTCGGCGACAATCACCGTCGTCAGGGCATAGAAACGGATATCGCGCTCGTTGCGGCCGAACGCGCGTGCGCGTGCGCGGGTCTCGGCGACGTTGGTTGCAGTTCTTGTCCTGGAGTGCTCGCCGAGGAACACCGCTTCGGCGTGCCGGGCTGCGAAATCCTTGCCGCGATTGGAGGCGCCGGCCTGGAACAGGAATGGCGTCCGTTGCGGCGAGGGGTGGACGAGGTGAATGGCATCGACCTTGAAATGCGTGCCATGGCGATGGACTTTGCGGATGTGCTGTGGATCCGCGACCACGCCCCTGTTGGGGTCGACGGCGATGGCCTCGTCGTCCCAGCTGCCTTCCCAGAGTGCATAGACGGCATCAAGGAACTCGTCGGCAAGATCGTAGCGAGGATCGTGTGGCATGATGTTGTCGTGGCCAACCGCGCGTGACGCTGCGTTGGAATAGCCGGTCACGATGTTCCACGCGACGCGCCCCTTGGTCAGGTGATCCAGGGTTGAGAAACGGCGGGCGAGCGTAAAGGGCGGCTCGTACGATACAGGCGCCGTGACGCCGAGGCCGAGATGCTCCGTGACATGAGCCATGGCCGAGACCAGCAGCATCGGATCCAGCTTCGGAATCTGCGCCCCGCTGCTCAGCGCCGCGTCGGCCGTTCCCGCATAGACGTCATGAATTCCGATGCCGTCGGCGATGAAGATGGAGTCGAACTTGCCGGCCTCGAGAATGCGCGCGACGTCCGTCCAGTAATCAAGCGTATCGAAGTCAAGCGAGCGGTCCTGCGGATGACGCCATAGCCCTGGAGAAAGGTGAACCGGGCTGAAGATGGCGAAGCCGTTGACCTGGATTTGCTTGGGCACGGCGGACTCCCTTGGCTACTGGAAGGTGGACGGCTCGGGATGGACACCCGTGAGAAACCAGTTCCCGACATTGCGCGTCTTGTATTCCGCGGGATTGTGCAGCGTGTGGATGCGGACGTTGCGCCAGAAGCGGTCATAGCCATTGGCGATCGTCGCGGAGCGGGCGCCCATTACCTCGAAGATGCGGCTGGTGACATCGAGCGCGACCTCTCCGGCATGGGCATTGGCGCCGGCAATTACGACCGCGGCCTCTCCACGCTCCTGGGGCGTCAGATCGCGGCCTCGCGACCAGACACGGTCGAGTGTCGCGGCCGCCTCATCCGCGAGCAGCGTGGCGGCCTTCACGCGCGTATAAAGCTCGCCATAGACCCGTCTGACCCAGGGGTCGTCGGTGTGTTTTTCAACGCCCGAATGAAGCCAGGGGCGGGACGTTTCCCGGGTATAGTCGCGCGCCGCGATCAGGGCGCCCTGCGCACTGCCGACGAAGACGTTCAGCAGGGTGCTCTGCTGCAGGAAGGGTGTAACAGTCTGATAAGCACGCCCGCCGTCGGGTTTGTGGTCGAACACCTCGTTTCGATGGACCCGGACCCCGGTGTAGGTAACGCGTCCGCTTCCCGTTTGCCGCTGGCCGAAGCCGTCCCAATCATTCTCGATCCGGATACCGTCTCGGTTTGCTGGAATAGCCGCGAAGCTCCGGGCATTGGTGTCGCGGTCTTCCCAGGCGACCTGCAGATAGTCCGCGATATGCGATCCCGATGTGAACGGGCGAAACCCGTCCAATATATAGCCATCGACGTCGCGGCGACCGAACAGGCTCTTCGAGAAGCTGTTTGCGGTATTGCCCCAGAACCAGTTGCCGGCGGCGGACCGCCGGAAGATGTCGGCAGCCTGCTCACTCGTGCCACGCAGATGCGCGGCGTGCTGGGAGCCGAAATGGTAGCCGTAGAGGTGTCCCAGCGCCCCGTCCACCTTGGCGAACTCACGGGCAATCTTCAGCGCGGTCGACCAGCGTTCTCCGGCACCGCCGAATTCTGCAGGTATCAACAGGTTGAGCAGGCCGCTCTCCTTCAGCAAGGCCAACTGCTCAAGCGGCTTGCCGCCGGCGCGGTCGCGCTCTGCGGCGTCGCGCGCGAAGATCTCGCGCAACCGGACAGCCTTGGCGAAATGCGGATTTGACGTATCGAGATCGAAGCTCATTGAAGGCACCTCGTGCAAGATCAGCTTTGCAGCCAGACGTCGGCAAAGTTGCCGGATGGCCCATCGATCGTCGTGCTGTGATCGCGGACCTTGCGATTGACGATGGTCAGGTTGGGTCCCGTCACCAGGTTGATGTCGGGCAGGTCCGTCGCGACGATGACCTGGAACGCGTAGAACAGCTCACGGCGCTTTGCCGGATCGCTTTCGATGGCAGCTGCTTCCAGCAGCCGGTCGACCTCAGGATTGCTGTAGCCCGAGCCGTTCGAGAAAGGCACGCCGGGCTTGAAGTTCTTCGACCAGTACAGCCGCTGCACGCCGACCGTCGGGTCGAACGAGTGGCTCATGCCGTTGCTCATGAAGTCGAAGTCGCGGTTGGTGTAGGTACGCTTGAACCAGGTCGGGACATCCTGCGCGCGCAGCGTCACGCCGATGCCGATCGCGCCAAGCGCCTGGCGCGTGTAGGCGCCAAGCTGCTGGTAGGTCTCGCCGTAAGGCATGTAGTCATGGATGACCTTGAAGCGCGTTCCGTCCGGCCCGCGCGGCAAGCCTGCGGCGTCGAGCAACGCTTCGGCCCTTTTTGGAGCAAATTCGTATCGTGGAATGTCGGGGTTGTAGAATTGCTTCAGTGCCGGGCTGATTGCCGCTGGTGCACTCTGTGTCCATCCGTAGAAAACGAGGCGGCTTATCGCGTCGCGGTCCACCGCGTGCGCGACGGCACGCCGGACCTCCGGCTTGGCAAAATAGGGATTGGCGAGGTTGAACTCGAGCCGGTACACCATGGGCTGATAATCGTAGCCGCGCGTTTCGATCAGAAGGTTCGGGTTGGCCTTGAGCGTCTCGATCTGCCCGAGCGGCACCGGCGTGTCGGGCGCGTAGTGGATCTCCCCGGTCTCGATCGCCACCGCGCGGGCGTTGGCGTCAGCAATGAACCGGATGACGATACGGTCGAGATAGGGCCTGCCCGGATCCCAATAGTTAGGATTGCGCTCGAGCAGGATGTGGCTGCCCTGTTTCCATTCCTTGAAAACAAAGGGGCCGGTTCCAATCGGCGCACGTCCGTTGGGATTGGCCAGCGGATCGGTGCCCTCGTAGAGGTGTCGCGGCACGATCGGCGATTCCGAGGCCGTGAGGGCGGCAAGCAGGTATGGCGCGGGCTTGTCGAGCACGATTTCCGCAACATGCGGTTCGGGCGTGCGCACCTCGCGAACCGAGGAGAGAGTGCCGCGGCCGCGGGGATGATGTTGCTTGAGAAGCTCGATGGAGTGGCTGACATCTGCGGACGTGAAGTCACGGCCGTCGTGCCACTTTACACCGCGTCGCAGCTCGAACCGATAGCTGAGACCGTCCTCGCTCTTCTGCCAGCTGGTCGCGAGCTGCGGGCGGGGATTGAAATTCAGATCGAAGGTGACCAGCCCTTCAGTCACTTTTCCGCTCACGCGGGTGGTTGGGCCTGCGGTGTGCGTGAGGCTGACGAGAATGGGGGGCTCGGGCTGGATCACGACGTTCAGTGTCCCGCCATGCTTGCCCTCATCGGCTGCACGCGCCGAGGTCAGCATTGGAACGCCGACAAGAGCGCCGGAAGCCAACAGCAGAGCATTCGTGATTTGCCGACGCGTAAGCCCGTTCATTGCCAATCGCACGTCACGTGTGAACACTGCGTCGCAATAATCCACCTCGAGGTTCGACAATCAATCCCGCGGAGCTCCTGTTCGCATAATGAAAATTTGCTGCTGCATGTGTGGCGCGTCGCGCTCATGAACGCGCGCCGATGCTGTGAACAACAAAAGCAAATTCTCTACGAAGCGTGATCAAGATTGTGTCGATAAAAATTGCGCGATGGATTTTTCGGCGAGACGGGCTCTCCGAAAGCCACGGCCAGACGCGGAGGCGCGATGTCGCTGGATCGACGGGCTTTCAATCGCGGCTTGGTTGCCGCCGGCGCGGTCGGTCTGCTCGGACCGCGAGCGATGGCAGCCGATGCCAAGCCGGTGTCGGGTGGCATTCTGAATTGGGTGTACTACCCTGATCCGTCCGCGATCATTGCGATTAATACGTCGTCGGGAACCGGACAGACAATCGGCACCAAGGTCAATGAAGGGCTCCTGGCGTATGATTACGATCTCAATCCGAAGCCGGTCTTGGCGACATCCTGGACAATCGACGACGATGGCAGGCGTTACACATTCCACTTGAGACCGAATGTAAAGTGGTCCGATGGAAGGGAATTCACGTCGGCCGACGTCGCGTTTTCGATCGAGCGGCTGAAGATCGCTCATCCGCGGGGCCGCATCACATTCGCGAATGTCGAGGCGATCGAAACGCCGGACCGGCTGACGGCTGTGATCGTCCTGTCAAAGCCAGCCCCCTTTCTGATTTCAGCGTTGGCCGGTGCCGAATCCCCCATTGTGCCGAAGCACATCTATGAGGCGCTGAAGCCCGAGGAACAGCCCCGCCTGGAGCAGACGATCGGTACCGGGCCGTTCATTCTGCGGGAATGGGTTCCCGGCAGTCATCTTCTGTTCGTTCGCAATCCGAACTATTGGGATGCGCCGAAGCCTTATGTCGATCGCCTTGTGCTGAAGGTCGTTCTGGATCCGGCCGCGCGTGCGGCGGCGCTCGAGGCCGGCGAGGTCGACATCGGCGCGACGCCGGTGCCGCATGGCGATATCGAGCGCTTCAAGGTCGACAAGCGGTTCGTGGTCGATACCACAACCTACGCCTATTCAGGGCCGCAGCAGCAGCTGTTCTTCAACTTCGACACGCAGATCCTGCAGGACCGCCGTGTGCGCAAGGCGATCGCGCACGCGATCGACCATCGGGCGTTGCTCAACGTCGTGTTTTTCGGCTACGGCCTGATCTCTCCGTCCCCGGTCAGCACGGCCTTGCCCAAGTTCTACGATCCGAAGATCCAGGCTTGGCCATTTGATCCAAAGACGGCGGATCAATTGCTGGACGAGGCTGGCCTCAAGCGCGGCGCGGGCAGTATCAGGGCCAAGCTGAGGCTCACGCAAAACCCGTTTCTGCCGGCAAGCTTCGCCGATTTCCTGCGCAACTCCTTGCGCCGGATCGGTCTTGATATCGAGATCTTGCGCTACGATCTCGCAACCTACCTCAATGTCGTCTATCGTGACCGAGCATTTGATCTGACGATCGAAAGCCTCTCTAACACGTTCGATCCGACGCTCGGCGTGCAACGCGCTTATTGGTCGAAGAACTTCCGTATCGGCCTGCCGTTCTCGAATGCTGCGCATTACAGCAATCCGGAGGTCGACCAACTGCTGGAGGCGGCTGCGATCGAGCCGGACGCCGAGAGGCGTCGGGCGATCTGGTCCAAGTTCCAGTCGATCATCCACGAGGAAGTGGCTTCCGTCGACATCGTCGCGGCGGGTGGCGTGATCATTGCCAACAAGAAGGTCCGAAACTTCGCGCCCGGGGCTGAAGGATTGAACGGTAGCTTCGCCGATCTCTGGATCGATCCGTCGGTCTAGGCCATGACATCACTTTCTTTTCCTTTCGCCTGCCAGCGCAGAAGAGAACTAACGCATGACGCGTCAAGAATGAAAATCTGTGTGATTGCGCGGGGCGATCATGGATTGCCATACTCTGATCGCGATGCCGGACGGATGGTGGTGCGGCGAGGAATGTGCTGATGATTTCGAAATGCAGACTTTTCTGTCTCCTGCTTGTGGGCGCCGGTCTCCTGGTCGGCTTGAGGTCGGGGCTCGCCGCCGATGCGCTCACGGTGCGGATCGGCTTTGCCTCCGTTGGCGCCGACAATCGCCAGTTCTCCGGAGGCTCATCCGCGGCGGTCGCCCATTCAGAACATTATCTCGATCAGGAATTGCGCGATCGACCGGATGTGAAAGTCGAATGGTATTTCTTCAAGGGAGCCGGGCCTGCGGTCAATGAGGCGTTCGCCAACAACCAGCTCGACTTCGCAATCCAGGGCGATCTGCCGGAGATCATCGGCCGTGCAAATGGCCTGAAAACCAGGATACTGCTCGCGTCCGGTGCTCACGCGCCGATCTATCTTGCTGTTCCATTCGGCTCGCCGATCCGAAAGGTTGCCGATCTCCGTGGCCGCAAAGTCTCGATTTTTCGCGGAACCAACAATCATCTCGCCGCGGTCAAGGTGTTGGCGGGCAACGGTCTCCAGGAGCGGGACGTTCAGGTCATCAATATGGATACGGCCACCACGAATGCGGCGCTGACGTCAAAGGACATCGACGCTGCGTTCGGAAACTTCCCACTGGCGAGCCTGGCCGAGAAAAATATCGCGGAGATCATCTACACGACCAAAGGCGATAATCCGGCCTATGAACGGCATTCGACCCTGATCGGGCAGGAGGCTTTCATCAAGGCGCACCCCGATATCACGCAGAAGATTGTCTCGGCGATCGTCCGTGCGGCACGGTGGGCTTCGGACGAAGCCAATCGGGAGGCGTTCTTTGACATATCGGCCCGAACGGGTTTCCCGGCCTCGGGATATCGCTTCGACTTCTCCGGGCAGGAGCTGAAGTATCGCAACACCCCGATCATCGATGCATCGATCATCGAGAGCTACCGCGTGCAGGCCAGGCAGGCGAAGGAGTTCGGTCTGCTTCGCCGTGACGTCGACCTCAATGGGTGGTTCGATCGTTCATTCCTGGATGCTGCGATCAAGGAGCAGGGTCTCGTCGGCTACTGGCAGGAATATGACGCGAGCGGGAAGCCGCAGGCGGCCGGACAATGAGCGTCACGGTCCAGGCGCGCGGAAACTCGCTCCCGCTCGCCGGGCCCGTTGGCGGGCGGCTTGAAGTGCGTAACGTTTCCAAGTCGTTCGTCGTCAATAGCGAGCCCGTCGAGGCGCTCCGGGACGTCTCGCTCGACGTCGCGGCCGGTGAGTTCGTCGTGTTGCTGGGGCCGAGCGGTTGCGGGAAGTCGACGCTGTTGCGGCTGATTGCCGGGCTCGAGCCGGAGTTTCGTGGCAGCATCAGCTAGGATGGCGATGTGATCGCGGGGACCAGCCTGGATCGCGGAATCGTCTTCCAGGAGCCGCGGCTTTTCCCGTGGGCGACCGTTTCCCAGAATGTCGCCCTCGGCCTCAAGAATGCCCCGCTTGGCGAGCGGGCCAAGCGGGAGGCCGTCGCCGCGCATATCGCGCTCGTCGGTCTCGATGGATTCGCACAGGCCTATCCGCACCAGCTCTCGGGCGGCATGGCGCAGCGCGCAGCGATCGCGCGTGGCCTCGTCAATCGCCCGCGGCTCCTGCTGCTCGACGAGCCCTTTGGTGCACTTGATGCGCTGACGCGGGCGCGGCTCCAGGTCGAGCTACAGCGAATCTGGGCGCATGAGAGGATCACGATGATCCTGGTCACCCACGATGTTGACGAAGCGGTGCTGCTCGGTGACCGTGTCATCGTGCTCGCACCCCGACCCGGCCGGGTTTCTCGGATTTTTGAGACTTCTGCGCCGCGGCCGAGGTCGCGAACCGACGATGATCTCGTCCGTATCCGTAACGCCGTGCTGCGTGCACTCGGCGATGCCGGAGAAGATGGCCCCGAAGCCGCGCCGATCGGTGGCCTGGGATGAGCGATGCAGCGCTTCGTACGACGCTCGAACCGCGAATTCCCGCGCTGGCGGGCCTTCGACGAATCTCCCTTCGCATCGGCGAAGCGGCATTCCGCCGGCTGGTGAAGCTCGGCTGGTTGCTTATCCTGCCGGCCGTAACCCTTCCGATCTGGATCGTCGGCACCGGCCATGGCTGGCTTCCGGAGCAGATCCTGCCTCGACCCCAGGATGTGCTGCACACGCTGCGGGACATGATCGCGAGCGGCGAGCTCGCCCAGCATGCGGGCTATAGCCTGCGGCGTGTTGCATTTGGCTTCGCGATCGGCGCGACCGCCGGCCTGATTGCCGGCTCCGCCATGGGACTGTCGCGGCGCGTGGACGATTATGTCCGTCCGCTGTTCACGGCGATTGCCCAGGTACCGGCGCTGGCCTGGATTCCACTTGCGATGCTGCTGCTCGGCATTGGGGAGGGGCTCAAGATCGTCGTGATCGCCAAGGCGGCCTTCGTGCCGGTGGTCATGAACACCAGCGCGGGCATCGCGAACGTACCGAAGGCTTTCGTCGAGGTGGGAGAAACGTTCCGCTTTACTCCCCTGCAGATGCTGCGGCACGTCGTCCTCCCGGGATCTGTACCGCCGATCTTCACCGGTCTGCGCTACGGACTGACCCACGCCTGGATCGCGCTGGTCAGCGTCGAACTGCTGGCCTCGTCGGAGGGGCTCGGCTATCTCCTGGTCTGGGGACGCCAGATGTTCTGGCTCGATACCGTCCTGGTCGCGATGATCGTGATCGGCGTGATCGGTTTTGCCAGCGACAAGGTCCTCGCCGTGATCGAAGCCCGTTTGCAACGCTGGCGGATCGATGACGTCCGATAGCGCCCTTGGATCAATCGGCCGCGGGCTGGTCTTGCCGGTCGGCTTGCTGCTGAGCTGGGAGATCGCCAGTCATTCCGGCCTGGTCAATCGCCAGTTCCTGCCACCGCTCGAGCACGTCGGCACCAGCGCCTGGCAGGAATTGGCGAGCGGTGAGCTCGTTGAGGCGCTTGCCGCCAGCCTGCGCCGCGATCTCCTCGGATTTGCGCTCGGTTCGAGCATTGGAGTGTTGCTCGGGCTGTTGCTTGGCCTCTCCACAATCGCGGACCGCGTCGTCATGACTTGGTTCAACGGAATCAAGCAGATCGCGCTCTTGGCGTGGATCCCCCTTATCTCGCTCTGGTTCGGGTTCGATGAGATGGCCAAGATCGCCTTCATCGGACTAGCGGCAGCGATTCCCGTCATTCTCAACCTGGTCGAAGGTGTTCGCGCCACATCCCGCAAGCTGATCGAGGTGGGCGAGGTGTTCCGTTTCAGCCGCAGGCAATTCATTCTTCACCTCTACCTTCCAGCGGCGCTACCGTCGCTGCTGACCGGACTGCATCTGGCGCTGATCTATGCGTGGCTCGCGACGATCGGTGCCGAATACTTCATGGCTGCCGGTCCCGGTATCGGTGGGCTCATCATTTCCGGTCGCGAACGCTTCGATATGGATCTCGTGATGCTTGGTATTCTCGTTGTCGGCTCGGTCGGCTTCCTGGTCGATCGCGGCGCGAGTTGGCTGGAGCGCTGGTTGATACCGTGGGGCGCTGCGTCAGCGCGGGTCTGATCGAGGGAAAGCCTCATCTGCCGCGCTTCAGGAGAGCTATTCCGCCGCGCGTCGCACCGCGACAAGGACTCTCTATCTTTGCCGTCAACTTTGCGATCGACGCAACCGGTCGCTAGACCTAGCATTTTGAACGGCAGATCGCGCGCCGTAGCGAGTGTTTATCGAGCACGGCGGTTGCTCCGTCCCCCGCTACGCTGGTCCGGAGCGTGCGATGAATATTACAGATTGGAAGGCGCTCCATGACGAAATACCAGCGCGAATCTTTCTCACCGTCGCGGCGCAGTCTTCTCGGGCTGGCTGGTTTGGCAGGTCTTGCCGCGCCGTTGGCCGCCATGCAGGCCGCGCGTGCGTTTCCGGCGTTTGGCCTGAATGCGGCTGCTGATCTCTTGGGTGAGGCGCCGATCTGCCGTGTCGGCGGTTCGGAGGAGGCGCCTAAGGGACCGGCTCGTCACATCCGCTTTGCCTATAACGGCACGGGCATCTGCACGGCGGCGGTACCCGTGGCCTTGCACCGGGGCTATTTCGCACGTCACAATCTGGATGTGGAATTCCTGCAGCTTGCAGGGAGCACCGACCAGATGTTGCAGTCGCTGGCAACCGACAAGGCGGATGCCGGCTCGAGCATGCTGCTCAACTGGCTGAAGCCATTGGAACAGGGCATCGACGTCAAGCTGACCACCGGCCTGCATGGCGGTTGCACCCGGCTATTCGTGCGCAAGGAGTCCGGCTACAAGGATATCACCGATCTCAAGGGCAAGACGATCGGCGTCTCCAGCATTTCCGGGCCTCCGCGCAACTTCTTTGCCATCCTGCTGTCGGACAACGGGCTCGATCCGCAGACCGACGTACAGTGGCGCGAATTTCCTGCCGACCTGCAGCTCACGGCTTTGCAGCGCGGTGAGATCCAGGCAATTGCGGACTCCGATCCGAATGCCTGGCTGACCGAGCGGCGCGCCAATGGCGATCTGGTCGAGATCGCATCAAATCTCAGCGGGGAATATGCCAACCTGTCATGCTGTACGCTCGGCGTGCGGAGTTCGCTCTGGGCGTCAGATCCTGCGGCGGTAAAGGCGCTGACCGTCGCTGTTCGCGACGCGGCGCATCATGTCGCCGAAAATCCCGATGACGCTGCCGAGATATTCTCCAAATACACCCCGAAGGTAGCGGTCGCCGATCTTGCGACGATGCTGCGCAGCCACACGCACGGACATCATCCGGCAGGCGCCGACCTGCGTCGCGAAGTCGTGAAGATCACGAGCGATCTGAAACGTGCCACGATCATCAAACCCAATACGGACCCGGCCAAGCTTGCCAATCGCGTCGTCGTCGATATTGACGTCTAGCCAATTTCCCGGAGGAGCCGCGCCGGCACTTAGAAGCGTTGTGTTCATTCTGTGATCTTCTTGGTTTCCGTTTGTCCAAGCGGCACGTGGCGCTTTGCAGATTCTTTTGGCCACACTTGATCCTTTTGGACACACGTCAGGACATGCTGCAATTGGTCCAATGGATTGGGCAAATCGCGGGCATCCAGAAAATTCGTTCAATGATGCCTGGGGAGATCGTTGTTCTCCAATTTTTCTTTGACGGAGAAATCAATTCCTGACGTGAGATGCCGTCTTCCAGTGCGTGCGACGCAAGCCCGGAGCAGCACGGCATCCGACGGCGGGATCGAATGGAAAGATCGACCAGGCCGGCGGCCCGCGAAGGTGCATCCGTCATCCGCGACGGTCGCGAAGCCGCTTGAGCGAGAGCAGCGGGCTGCTCCCGGAAGGACGGTCGCGAGAAGCCTTTGCTACGCGTCGGGACTTTACAGGGCGTGCGTTGTTTTGTTTGACGACCGCTTGTCGGAAGCCAAGGTCCGACTACGATGTCGAACAAGGCAATCGAACGCGGACCGGGCAGGTGACAGAAATCTCGAACTCAGCGCGGATTATTGATCTCGACGCGTATCGATCGATGCGTCACCGTCAGCGGACGACGATATCCGCTGGGCCCCGGCAGAGCACCACTTTTGGACCCTTCTTTGGTGCGATGCAACTGTTCTGGGTCTGGCCAGCCTGGGTCTGGGTCCCGGTGGCAGTCTCCGCAACACCCGTCGTGCAATGGGATGCCTTATGAGCGACGGCAACGTCGCTTCGTCATCAAGTACCACCCCGTCATCCGGTACGGACCAGGATCTCCCTGCGGTTCTCGGGCGCAATCTGCGCCGGTTGCGGACCAGCCGCGGTCACTCGCTGGAGCGGTTGGCCAAGCAGTCCGGCGTCAGCCGGGCGATGCTTGGACAGATCGAGACCGGAAAGAGCATTCCGACCATCGCATTGTTGTGGAAGGTTGCGAACGCACTGCATGTTCCGTTCGCCAATCTGCTACAGGCGGACGTCGCGCGAGGCCCGGTCGTGCTTCGGCGCAGCGATGCCAAGCTGCTGTCATCGAGCCAGGGACAGTTCACGTCTCGCGCGCTATTTCCGTTCGATGGCGATCATCAGGTCGAGTTCTACGAAATTAGAATCGGTCCGCTGCATCGCGAGAGCGCCGAAGCACACGCGCCCGGCACGCGCGAGAACCTGTTTGTGGCGAAGGGGGTCGTTGAGATCGCGGCCGGTTCCGATAAGCCGCAGACATTGACGGAAGGCGATGCGATCGTCTTCGAAGCCGATGTACCGCATGTCTACAAGAACCTCGTGGCCAGCGAGGCAGTGCTCTATCTCGTCATGACCTATGCCGAGGATGCGACCTGAAACGAAAAAGGGCCGGCAGTGCCGGCCCTTTGGCAAACGCAGCGCAAGCCGGTTGAGGCCTCAGGCCTTCATCGGCATGCACGTCATCATCATGCCGCCGCAGCCCATCATCATGGGCATGCCCATTTGCATCATGTTCATCATGCTCTCGCAGCACTTCATGAACATGTCCTTCATGGCCGGATCCATCGGCATCATCTCGCAGGTCATACCGGTGGGGGTCATGGTGCACTTCATCTGGCAGGCCATCATCGGCATGCCCATCATGGGCATGTTCATCATCGGCATCATGCCGCCGGCCATCGCAGGGTTCATCATCCCGCCCATCATTATCGGCATGGGCATCATCTGCATCGCGGTGTTCATCATCGTTCTCCAGGGTCAGAGCATAGCGTACTCAATTCCGTCATCACGATAGATAGAGTGCAGTGCGATATCGGCGAATAGGGAAAGTTTCGTCTCGTTTGCTTTCCTCCGGGAAAATGGAGGCGAAGCGAGATGCAGTGACCAGATATCCAATATTACGGATATTCATCCTTTAAATTGGAGGTGCATCGGCTGAGCGGTACGGCGTCAGGTCGTTGAAGCCGTCCACGCCTTGACCTCGATCCTTCAGAGAGGGCCGTCGATTCGCCGCGAGCCGAACTCAGAGAGGCGATTTCGTTTGCCCGGTCTCGGGGCGTCATCCTGTTGTTGCAGAGCCTCAGACATCTTTGAAAAGACTATCTTGCGGCAAGCGCCTAGCATCTCTCGGTCTTGAGATCATGAGTGCATGCAATGAACACGCCTCGCATCGTCAGCGCGCGCACCTCAGCGAGCGTGCGATCGCCGATCATCGTCAACCAGCTTGGAGCCGAAGTTGGCGCGGCATTGAGCGATCACTGGTCCCGCCCGCTGATCGTTGATCATCCGCCGGAGAGGCCGGCGTGGGACATCGCACCGGAAGCCGACGTGTTGCTGACTCGGCCAGCCGCAGGTTGGAGCAAGGCGCCGGCGGACAAACCGAAGGGATGGCCGTACGGCCTGCGCTGGATCCAGACCGCGTCGACAGGGGTCGACTTCTTTCCGGAATGGCTGCTCGATGGCCCAGTCGTTACGGTTGGACGCGGCATCTCAGCGGACGCGATTGCGGAATATGTCCTGGCTGCGATTCTGGGCTTTGCCAAACGGCTCCATGACGTGCGTCCACGCAATCGCGCAGAGTGGAAGATCTCTTCGCTCGGTTCGCTTGCCGGCAAGACGGTGGGGATCGCGGGATTCGGTGCGATCGGCCATGCTGTCGCCGAGCGTTTGAAGCCGTTCGGTGTGCAGATCAGGGTGCTGCGGCGCTCACCGTGGCAATATGCCGTTCCGGGCATCCTCCCGGTCGACAGTATCGAGGCGCTGGTTGCGGCCTCCGACCATCTGGTGATTGCACTGCCGGCGACGCCGGAGACAGTGCATTTGATCAACGCCGAGGTCCTGACGCGCGCGAAAAAGTCGCTGCACCTGATCAACGTGGCGCGTGGCCGAATCGTCGATCAGGAGGCTCTGCTACGCGCGCTCGACAACGGCCAGCTGGCGGGCGCCACGCTCGACGTCACGGATCCTGAGCCGCCGCCCGAGGGCGATCCGATCTACCGTCATCCGAAGATCGTTCTGACGCCGCACGTGTCCTGGACCGGCGCAGACGACGTCAAGCGACTGGCTGACAAGACGTTGGTCAACCTCGACGCCTACGCGCACGGCGCGCCGCTGGCCGATGTCTTTGACAAGAAGCTCGGATACTGAAGCAAGGAGCCTCGAGAATGAACCAGATCGTTGAAAAGCCGAAGAAGTATTCCCTCGTCGAACGCACGCCCGCAGCTTCATTCGAAGAAGAGAGGCTGCACCGCAAGCAGCGTCTCGCGGCAACGTTCCGGCTGTTTTCCCGCTACGGGTTCGATCAGGGCCTCGCCGGCCACGTCACCGTCCGTGACCCCGAGTTTCCGGACCGCTTCTGGATCAATCCGCTGTCGAAGCATTTTGGTCAGATCAAGGTCTCGGACCTCCAACTGGTTGATCATGCCGGCAACATCCTGATCGGCGACAAGCCGATCAACCAGGCCGGGTTCGTGATCCACTCTGCGATTCACGCGGCGCATCCGGATGTCATTGCCGCCGCCCATACGCATTCGACCTACGGCAAGGCCTGGTCCGCGCTCGGCCGCCTGCTCGATCCGCTTACCCAGGATTCGTGTGCCTTCTATGAGGACCACGCGCTGTTCGATCCGTTCTCTGGCGTCGTGCTGGAGGCGGAGGAGGGCAGGAAAATCGCGGAGGCGCTGGGATCGAAGAAAGCCGCAATCCTGCAGAACCATGGGCTGTTGACGGTCGGACCGACGATCGAGGCGACCGCCTGGTGGTACATCGCGATGGACAACGCAGCTCGCGCGCAGTTGCTCGCGGAGGCCGCCGGTACGCCGAAGCCGATCCCGCATGACGTGGCGAAGCTGACCGCAAGTCAGGTCGGTACGCACAAAGGTGGCTATTTCAGCTTCCAGCCGCTCTGGGACTGGATCAGCGAGGCCGAGCCGGACCTGTTCAACTAGCTGACAACCGATCATGTATTGGTGGCGCCCGCGGCCAGCCGATCGCGGGCGTCGATCGGTGGGAGAGGTGAGGCCAAGGGGAGGGACGTGTGAGCCCGCGACAGGACGCAGCCGCCAACAAGGAATCCGGGCCGGCCAGTGGTCGTCCGTGGACAGCTGCGGAGAAGTACAAGCTCAGAGGCCTGGCGAAGACGAACACGCCCGTCGAGAAGATCGCACGAAGTCTCAATCGCAGCGTCACCTCGACCGCCACAACAGCAGCCAGGCTCGGCATTGTACTGAATGACCCATCCGGAACGCTCCAGTCCCCATCCAGCTAACGGTTCATCTACGGCTATGATCGCCAGCAGCGTGTACATCGTCGAGACGGCCGAATCCCGGAGGTTTGCCTTCGAAGCGGGAAACCGTGACGATGCAGAAGGGTTAACCCGGGCGTCCTGGTTCACCCGCGCACTCGATGGCTTTTGTTCGAAGCGGCTCGGTGCGGAAAGCATCGATACGCATCTGCGTGCCGCAACCGATCAGGAGGCGGCGGCTTTTCGAGAGCGTGCCGCGGAATTCGCCGGCGAAGCGTCCGGCGTGCTGGTGGCTTATCTCGGATCGGATGCGCTGGATTGCACAGCGCCTCTCCAGTCCCGCTCGATCGCCGAAGAGAAGTAATTTCCATCTTCACGTTCGGTTCTGGAGCGTGACATGCGCGGTCGCGGAATCTTTGGTGATTCGCAGCGCTGACGTTCGCGCGCCAAAGCGATAATATCGTTGCAACAAAATAGCCGCGGCGTTTTCCGCGCGCCAACGTGGAGTAGCAGCAACCATGGCGCTCGACGGACCCATCTCTCCCCGCAATCTCACCGCGAAGCTTCATTACCTCAAGCGTGGCGCGGAAAAGCCGACCTTCTATCGAATCGAGCCGCCGCCCGGCGTACCGCAATGGAACGGGATCGACGATGAGCACGAGGTATCGATCGAGGATGCGCGCGGACGCGAGTCAGAGTTCTCGCTGGACCGCAATGGCTTCGCCCTGGTCAAGGCGCCGACGGCCGTCGCCAGTTTCTACGATCCGGAAGAGATCAAGCGGGTTTACTACCCGGAGGTCGAGCAGCTGCTGCGCAGTGCCGTCGGCGCAAGCCGCGTGTTCATCTTCGACCACAATGTGCGCAATGCCAGCGTTCCCGGCCTCGCTCCGCCTTCGCGGCAGGTGCACAACGATCACACGGTCAACTCTGCCCCGCGGCGCGTCCGCGACCACCTGGGCGCCGAGGCGGACGAACTGCTGAAGCATCGGTTTGGCATCGTCAATGTGTGGCGACCGGTACGCGGCCCGGTGCTGGACTCCCCGCTCGCGCTGTGTGACGCGCGCTCGTTTACCGACGATGATCTGATCCCCAGTGATCTGGTCTACGCCCACGTTCGCGGGGAAACGTCCAGGGTGGAGTACAAGCCGACGCATCGCTGGTACTATTTCTCCGAAATGCAGGCCGACGAGGCGCTGTTGATCCGGATACATGACAGCGCTAACGACGGTCGTGCGCGGCTGTCGTTTCATACCTCGTTCGAAAATCCGCTCGCACCGGGCGCGCCGCCGCGCGAAAGCATCGAGGTCCGCGCACTGGTGTTCTTCCCGCCTGCGGCGTGAAGAGACATCTCAGCGGCGCCAGGAAGCCGGCGCTGCCATCAAAGGTAGGGCTCGCGCGCGCGTCGCCGAAAGCCGTTCGATCACTGGTGCGTCGTAGCCTCCGGGCGTCGTGACGTCCGAAAGGCGGAGCTCTGCGCAGATGAGCGTCTCTGAGGCAGGTTCACAACTTTCGATTTTCGAGAAGAGCCCGACCCCGGACGGGAGGCACGGCAGTAGCTCGGCGTCGCCTTGGCTAGGTGGACTTCGTTGCACGATTTGCGATTCGGAGAGTTTCATTCCGACGTAGTATTGGTCGGCGTGTCAGATCTTGCAATCTTGTAGCGCCGCTCACAGTTCCGCAATTAATTGCTGATGCGCGCGAGCACGAGCGCCTAGCCATCATTCATCCGGCAAGTGATTTGCCCTGATCGAGGAATGAGGTAGCGCGCATGTCGGCTCAGAATGCTCCGTTGCGGGATCCGGCTTCGCGGCTGCGCGGGTCGGATGACATCGCCCTTCTTTCCGCAACCGACCTGATCGAACATTATCGGGCAGGAACGCTCTCACCGGTTGAAGCGACACAAGCTGTCCTCGATCGCATCGGGCGTCTCGACCGCCATGTCAACGCTTTCGCGTTGCTGGATGCCGACGCCGCGCGCGTATCGGCGCGCGAGTCCGAAGTCCGTTGGCGGCGTCGCGAGCCGCTCGGTCCGGTCGACGGCGTGCCGGTCGCCCTCAAGGACCTCATTCTCGCCAAGGGCTGGCCGACACTGCGGGGCAGCCGGGCGATCGATCCCGCGCAAAACTGGAACGAGGATTCCCCCGCCACGGCCCGCTTGCGGGAGCAGGGCGCGGTGCTGCTCGGCAAGACGACAACATCAGAATTCGGTTGGAAGGGGCTCGGCGACAGTCCGTTGACCGGCGTCACGCGCAATCCGTGGAACACCGCACACACGCCGGGTGGCAGTAGCGGCGGATCCGCGGCCGGCGCGGCGCTGGGTTTTGGGCCGTTGCATGTCGCGACGGATGGCGGCGGTTCGACCCGGCTTCCGGCGGCGCACAGCGGCGTGTTCGGGTTCAAGCCGACCTTTGGTCGCGTTCCCGTCTATCCGCCGTCGCAGAACGGTGCGCTTTTCCACGTCACGCCGATGACGCGTTCCGTGCGTGACGCGGCCTTGCTGCTCGATATCATTGGACGGCCCGACCTACGCGACTGGACCGCTCTGCCGCCGTCCGAGATATCTTGGCAAGCGGGGCTGGATCAAGGTGTTCGAGGCCTGCGCATCGCATTCAGTCCGAAGCTCGGCTACGCACAGATCGACCCGCAGGTTGAGAAGATCGTCACCGAGGCCGCCAACACGCTTGCCGGGCTCGGGGCGATCGTCGAACAGGTCGATCCGGGTATCGAAGATCCCATCGATCTCTTCCAGACCTTCTGGTTCGCGGGCGCAGCCAAGCTCCTGGCCTCGTTCGATCCGGCCCGTCGCGCTTTGGTCGAGCAGGGCTTGCAGGCGGTTGCTGAGAAGGGGCGAGCGATCGATGCCGTCACCTACCTGCAGGCAGTCGATCGCCGCGAAGCGCTCGGTCGACATTTCAATCGTTTCCATCAGGATTGGGACCTTCTGCTCACACCGACCACGGCGTATGCCGCTTCAGCGATCGATGCGTCCGAGGCCGATCTTGTGGTTCGGCCGATTCGCTCCCCCTTCACCTATCCGTTCAATCTGACGCAGCAGCCAGCGGCCTCGGTGCCGGCGGGTCTTACCGACGCGGGATTGCCGGTGGGCCTGCAGATCATCGGAGCGAAGTTCGCGGATACGACCGTCCTGCGCGCAGCACGCGCCTTCGAGCAGGCAACGCCATTCCCGCGTCCACTGGATCCGTCATGACCAAGCAACCCCAGAGCCCCGACCTCGAACTGCCGCAACTGGCGATCGCCTATGCCAGCGGCGCGTTCACCCCGTCGACCGTGGTCGAGCACATCTTGGGCGAGATCGCCCGCCGCGGCGCGGACGGCGTCTGGATCAGTGTCGTGGCGCGCGAGGATGCGCTCGCGCGAGCCGTGCATCTTGAGTCGTTGTCGAGGCGCGAGCGGGACGCGCTGCCGCTCTGGGGCATTCCGTTCAGCGTCAAGGACTGCATCGACACGGTCGGCCTGCCGACCACGTCAGCCTGTCCGGGATTTTCCTACCAGCCCGCGAAGAATAATCCGGCTGTCGAACGGCTGCTGGCGGCGGGAGCCATCCTGATTGGAAAGACCAATATGGACCAGTTCGCGACCGGGCTGGTCGGGGTCCGCTCGCCCTATGGCGTTGCGCGCAATCCGTTCGATCCCGCCTATATTCCCGGCGGATCCAGCTCGGGCGCGGCGGTCTCAGTCTCGGCAGGACTGGTCAGCTTTGCGCTCGCGACCGATACCGGCGGATCGGGACGGGTGCCGGCGGCCTTTAACAATGTCGTGGGACTGAAGCCGACTCGTGGATTGATCAGTGGTGTCGGATCGGTCGCGGCCTGCCGTTCGATCGAGACGCTCTCGATCTTCGCGTTGACGGTCGGGGATGCACAGGCGGCATTTGATGTCGCGCAAGGGTACGACGAGGCGGATCCGTTCTCGCGGACCGGGTCGCCCGCGGCAAATCGTCCGTTATCGGCCGAATTCCGCTTCGGCGTTCCCGCTCCGCAATGGCTGGACTTCTTCGGCAATGCAGATGCGGCTGCGCTGTTCAGCAAGGCCGTCGGGCGGCTGGAAAACCTCGGCGGCAGCAAGGTCGAGGTCGATTACGCCCCATTCGCGGAGATCAACGATCTCCTGTTCAAAGGGGCGTGGCTGGCGGATCGCTACGGCGCTCTGCGCCAGTTCGTCGATAACCGGCCCGAAGCCCTGTTTCCGGTCACCCGCGACATCCTGCTTGGAGGGCGTGATATTTCCGGCGGCGAGGTCTTCGCGGCGCAGCAGCGGCTGAACATTCTGAAGCGTCGGATTGAGATGCTCTGGAGCGCGATCGACGTCCTCGTCGTGCCGACCACCGGCACAATCTACCGCATCGATGAGGTCGCGGCCGATCCCATCACGCTCAACGCGCGGCTCGGGACGTATACGAACTTCGTCAATCTGGCCGATCTTTCGGCGGTCGCCGTTCCCTCCGGGTTTCTGCCCAACGGCTTGCCACAAGGTATCACGGTGATCGCCCCGGCTTTCGCGGATCATCATGCGGCTGCCTTGGCGCAGCGATTTCACGACGTCGGCCTGCCGCTCGGTGCACGCCACGTGCGCCCGGCCGCGAGTCCGGTTCATGCCCGCCGAGACAAGGAGACCATATCGTGACGTCAATTGCCGCCTTATTTGCCGGATCCAGCAGGTTCGCACGAGCCGCGGCAGTCGCGCTTGCTGCCGTGCTGTCGCTGGCGAGTGCGCCTTCGCGCGCTCAGGACATCACGATTGGTGAAGGGATTGCGCTCGGCTGGGGCCAATTCTTCGTCGCCGATCATGACAAGACCTGGCAGAAGCAGGGATTGGCGCCGAAGGTCTCGACGTTTGCCAGTGGCCGCCTGGTGCTGGACGCGCTGGTCGGCGGCGGCGTCGTGATCGGCACCGCGGCGGAAACACCCGTGGTGTTCGCCACCCTGAACGGGCTGCCTGTGCGCATTATCGGCACGTTGAACCGGCATGAACCTTTCGATCTCGTCGCCATCAAGGACATCAAGACCACCAAGGACATCAAGGGTCGGCGTATCGGCTATTCGCAGGGGACGAACGCGCATTACTACCTGTCCAAGCTGCTCAGGCAGGAAGGTCTGGCGTGGTCGGATATCACGGCGGTCAGCCTCAACCCGGGCGATTTCGTCAGCAGCCTGGCAGGCGGTGCGATCGATGGGTTCATCTGGACGGAGCCACACTTGTCGCAAGCGATCGCGCAAGGTGCAGACAGATTCCACATCATTCGCTCGGAACGTCTCTACTACACGTATTCAACGATCATCACGTTGCAATCGACAATTGACAGCAAGCCGGACCTGCTGGTCAAGGCAGTAAAAGCGTTGCTCGAGGCGGACGACAATATCAGGAAGGACCCAGATGCCGCGGCCACGCTGACCGCCGAGCGCATCAAGCTCGATCCCGCGATCGCAAAGGCGTTCTGGAAGCGGGCAAATTTCAAGCTCGAGCTCGACAAGCCGTCGCTGGTGTCCCTGATGGAGGAGCAGGCGAAGTGGGCCGTCGACAATAAGCTGGTCCGGCCCGATGCCAAAATTCCGGACTTCAATACGGTGGTGGTGACATCCGTGCTGGATCGGGCAGGCCGGGAATAGGGTGGTCGACCGCAATGAATGCAAGGGTGGAGATTGCGTCGCCGATCGCCGTCGGCGAGCCACTGATCACGTGCATCGAGCTGGGTCATGTCTATGATTTCGGCCGCGGCCGTACCGCCGCGCTGGGCAGCATCTCGCTTACGATCGATCGTGGTGAATTCGTTTGCGTTCTCGGGCCGAGCGGTTGCGGCAAGACCACGCTCCTCAACATCTTGGCCGGCTTTGTCGTGCCCGCGCACGGCGACGTGCGCGTTGGCGGCCATGCGGTCGACGGACCGAGTTCCGAGCGCGGCGTCGTGTTTCAGGACTACTCCCTGTTCCCATGGCTGACCGCGCAGGCCAATGTCGAGTTCGGGCTCCGGATGGCGGGGCGCGCCGCCCGCGAACGAGCGACAATTGCGCACGATCTGCTCGGGCTCGTCGGCCTGCCCGATGAAGGTGCGAAGTATCCTTTCGAACTGTCCGGCGGAATGAAGCAGCGCATCGCCATCGCGCGCGCGCTTGCGACCCGTCCGTCGCTCCTGCTGATGGACGAGCCATTCGCGGCGCTCGACGCGATGACGCGCAGCTCCCTGCAAGCCAAGCTGGTTGAGATTCACCGGCAGGAGCGGCCAACCATCCTGTTCGTGACCCACAACATCACCGAAGCGCTCGTGCTTGCGAGCCGGCTGATCGTGATGGCGCCGAACCCGGGACGGATCGTGGAGGACATCAGGATCGATCTGCCGCGTCCACGCCGTCGTACGGCGCCGCGCTTCAATGAAATTTACGAGCACGTGGCACGGGCGATCGGCCTGGAAACGGCGGAGTAGGAGCATGGCGTTCGGCGTCAGTCGCCACAGCGTCGCCGGTATGATCGGTACGCTTGCATTTTTCGGCGCGTGGGAGGCGCTCAGCCGGAGCGGTTTCGTCAACAACGTGATGCTGCCGGCGCCGAGCACGATCGTACAGTCCGCATGGGAGTTGATTCTGACGGGCGAATTGCCCAGGCATCTCGGCGCGAGCCTGGTGCGGGCCGCGATCGGTTTCCTCGGCGGATCGGCGCTTGGTGTGATACTTGGCGTCGCAATGGCACGATTGCCGCTGCTTCACGGTACAATCAATCCCCTCGTGCAGATGTTTCGCGCCGTTCCGTCGCTTGCCTTCGTTCCGCTTGCGATCTTCTGGTTCGGAATCGGTGAAATGTCCAAGATTGTTCTGATCGCCTGGGGCGTCTTCTTCCCGGTTTGGGTCAATACCTATATCGGCGTGCGCGACGTGAGCCCGCTGCTCGGACGGGCGGCGGCGAGTCTCGGCGCACGCGGCTGGCGCAACTTCGCCTACGTCGTCATACCCGGCGCGCTGCCGTTCATCATCGCCGGGCTTCGCGTCAGCCTGTCGGTTGCGCTGGTCGTGCTGGTGGCGGCGGAACTGGCCGGAGCGGCGTTCGGGGTCGGCTATCTGATCCAGATGTCGCAACAGGTATTTCGGGTCGATCAGATGTTCGTCGGGCTGATCGCGCTCGGTGCGATGGGATTTGCGGCTGATCTCCTGTTTGAACACGCGGTCCGCAGGTTGCTGCCCTGGTACGGTGCCGAGCAGGCCGGACAGAAGGGCCCGTAGATTGAGCGAGCCTCTGGCCGCCTGGTCATGACATTGCGGAAGCAATTTATTGCGCGCCAGGGGCGACAGCCCGGCCTACAAGCCGTGGCAACAAGGAGAGTCGACATGCAACCATCCCAGGTCGAGTTATGCGAAGGCGCAACGGCATTGGCGCTGACCTGGCCGGATTGCGGGACCCGGCAGGTTGACGCCGAGGCCCTGCGCCGAGCCAGCCGTGCAGCCAGCGAAATCCGTCGGCAGATCGAGGGCATCGAACTGGCGCTCCCGCCGGACCTCCATATCGCAGCGCTCGAGCCAGTCGGGAACTACGCGCTGCGGCTCCATTTTTCGGACGGCCACGACCGCGGGATCTACCCGTGGTCCTATTTGCGCGAGCTCGCCGGACGGCAGCCAGCTTGAGGGCACAACATGGATGAGATCAAGAGTGGCTTGGCGGAGGTCGTCTGCGACGTCCTCGTGATCGGTGGGGGCACCGCCGGGCCGATGGCAGCCTACAAGGCGAAGCGCCATAGCCCGGAGGCGCGTATCGTTCTGTTGGAGAAGGCCAACGTCAAGCGCTCTGGCGCGATCGCGATGGGCATGGACGGGCTGAATAACGCGGTCGTCCCAGGCTACGCGACGCCGGAGCAGTACACCAAGGAAATCACGATCGCCAATGACGGCATCTGTGATCAGGCGCCGGTGTTTAAATATGCATCACGCTGCTTTGAAATAATCCAGGAGCTCGATGGTTTTGGCATCAAGTTCCAGAAGAACGAGAACGGTGATTTCGATGTCAAGAAAGTTCATCACCTCGGCTCTTACGTGCTGCCGATGCCGAACGGAGATACGGTCAAGAAGGCGCTGTACCGGCAGTTGCGCCGCGAGAAGGTGCTGATCTCGAACCGCTACATGGCGACGCGACTGTTGACCGGACGCGATGGGCAGATCGCCGGCGCGATCGCCGTCAACACCCGGAGTGCCGAGTTTCTGGTGTTGCGTGCGAAGACCGTCATCCTGTGCGCCGGTGCCGCCGGCCGGTTGGGCTTGCCGCAATCGGGCTATCTCTGGAGCACTTACGAGAACGCGACGAATTCCGGCGACGGCTATGCCATGGCCTACCATGCCGGAGCCGCTCTGGCGAACCTTGAATGCTACCAGATCAATCCGTTGATCAAGGATTACAACGGTCCGGCCTGTGCATACGTAGCCGGTCCATTCGGAGCCTACACCACCAACAGCGAAGGAAACCGCTTCATCGAGTGCGACTATTGGTCGGGACAGATGATGCAGGAGTTCTACAACGAGCTGCAATCCGGCAAGGGACCTGTGTTCCTGAAGCTCAATCACCTGCACAGCGAAACGATCGGCAAGATCGAGGCGGTCTTGCATCACGTCGAACGGCCAACGCGCGGGCGTTTCCATGAAAACCGCGGCACGAACTACCGCGAACGCATGATCGAGATGCATATCTCCGAGATCGGCTTTTGCTCCGGGCACAGCGCTTCGGGGGTCTATGTCGACGAATTTGCGCGCACCACGGTGTCGGGTCTCTATGCAGCCGGCGATATGGCAAGCGTCCCGCACAATTACATGCTGGGCGCCTTCACCAACGGAGCGGTGGCCGGCGAGCATGCGGCGGAAGTTGCGACAAACATTGACCTCGTCGACTACGATACCGCCGACGTCGTGCGTGAACAGCAACGTGTGCTGGCCGCGACCCGGCGAGAAGATGGCATCCCGCCAAACCAGCTTGAATACAAGACGCGACGCTTCGTGAATGACTATCTTCAGCCGCCGAAAGTGACCGCGAAGATGAAGCTGGGGCAAGCTCGTTTCGCCGAAATCCGCGAGGATATGGAGAATGCGATGATAGTGCGCGACGCGCATGAACTGATGCGTTCACTGGAGGCGGCATCGATTCTGGATTGTGCCGAAATGGCGGCATCTGCGTCGCTGTTCCGTACTGAGAGCCGCTGGGGGCTCTATCATCACCGAGTTGAATATCCCGAGAAGAATGATGACGACTGGTTCTGCCACAGCATTCTGCGCAAGCGGGACGGACGGATGATCGCAGAGAAGCGGCCGGTCGCGCCCTATATTGTGCCAATCGACGAATCCGAGCGCTCGGCCTATGACCGCCAGCGCATCCGGCGGCACGCCTAGAGAGAAGGGGACGTCGCATGCCAATTGCTCATACGCCAACCGCTGTTCCAGTTATCGTTGACGAGGCCAAATGCATTGCCGACAAGGGATGCACGGTCTGCGTTGACGTCTGCCCGCTGGATGTGCTCCGGATCAGCGATCTCACCGGTAAGGCCTACATGAAGTACGACGAGTGCTGGTACTGCATGCCCTGCGAGACCGATTGCCCGACCGGCGCCGTGACGGTCAACATTCCCTATCTGTTACGCTGACATGACCGTGTTCGAGCCATTCGAAACCTTCGGGGATCTCGGGGAGATTGCTGAGCGGCTGGCGAGTGAAGATCCATCGGTGCGCCGACTGGCGGTGCTTGACCTCGTGGAGACGTCGAGTGGCGAGGCGGTTCCGTTGCTGGCGGGTGCCATCCTCGACGCTGAACCGATGGTCCGCCAGCAAGCCGCGCAGGCCCTTGGGGAGTTTGACGGCATTCAGGTTGCCAAGGCTTTGATTGGCGCGGTGCCCGACCCCGTGGCGGAGGTCGCGCAGGCGGCCGCTGACAGCCTTGCCGAGCTCCGCGATCCAGAGACGAGTGGCCTCCTCTTGGCGTTCGTCACTCACCCGGCCGCTTTCGTGCGTGCTGCGGTTTTTCGGGCATTGAAGGCACTCCAGGTCGATGCATCGCTGGGTCCCGCGATCACAGGGCTTGGTGACGACAATCCCGGCGTGCGCGTGCAGGCCGTGGGAGTAATCGGCTATCTCAAGAAGACTGAAACGCTGCCGTCCTTGATCGGCGCAACGCGAGACAAATCTGCTGATGTCAGGCTCGCCGCCGTCAACGCGCTGTCGTTCGCTCGCAACGAGATCGCGGCTCAGGCCGCGGCAACCGCGCTCTCGGATCCGGAGTGGCAGGTCCGGGCCGCCGCGGCGGAAGCGATTGGGCGGATCGGTCAGGTGTCAGCCGCTGGCGCGCTGGTCGCCTCGCTTACCGACCCATATTGGCAAGTTCGTCAGAAAGCGCTGCAGAACCTGGGTCGGCTAAGGGTTCGGGACGGGATCGAAACCATCGTTGCCTTCCTTGACGACGAGCTGCCTTCGCTGCGCAAGGATGCCGCCGCAGCGCTCGGTGATATCGCTGATCCGCGCTCGCGCGATGCTCTGGCGCGGCATACTGGCGATGCGGACCCCGACGTTCGAAAGACCGTGATCCGGGCGCTTGAACAGATTGGCAGCGGATGACTAATCCTTGAACAGGATGTTCTCGAGAAGATCGAGGCGCCGGATCCTGATGACGCCGTCCTCGATCGCGATAATGCGCTTGGTCTGGAACCGCTTCAGCATCATGGTGATCCACTGGCGGGTCGAGCCAACCATCGCGGCGATCTGGTCATGCGTGACCTTTCGGTTGATGATGACTGTCTCGCCGTCGGCGAGTCCATACAGTTCGGCGAGATTCAAAAGATATTGAGCGAGCCGCTCAATCACCGAGCGGGTGCCGAGCATCTGCGCCATCGATGAATAGCACTTGCCCTTGGCGACGAGGCCATCGATCAACGCCAGCGCGAAAGTCGGCATCTCGGCCAGCATTCGTTGAAGCGCGGGGCTCGACAAGGCCAGGATCTCGCAGTCCTCCATGGCGACGCCGGACCACATGTGGGGACCGCCACCGGAGATCTCGGGACCTCCGATGAAGTGGCCAGCCGTCCAGTAGGCGAGGGTGATCTCCCGGCCGGATGGTGCGGTGTAGTAGACGCGGACCTGTCCTCGCCTGATGATGAAGATGCCGTTGTGATGCTCGCCCTGGCTGAACACCATTTCGCCCTGCGCGGTGAAAACGGTGCGACCGGCGGCCAGGACTTGGGCCTTCTGTTCGGTGGACAAGCGATCCAGGAACTGGGCGCCGACGTTGAGGCCGTCGATGCTCTCGCTTATGAAAAATGCGGAGTCGCTGGCCGTTGCGTGCGGTCCGCTGGAGACAGCAAGGCTCTTCCTTGTTCGATAGCTGCCGTCCACCGAGAGGCCTGTCTGCACCATCGGAGTGCGTGAGTAGCCTTCGGAAGCTTCCTTGATTGTGGTCATTGCGGCCCGGATATCCTGCGCTGTCGTCCCCTAGCTAAGTGTGAGGAGATCGCGAAGTCCACCTATTTGAATGCCCGTCAACGCACTTAGCAAAGATGACGCGAGAACGACATTCCGCTGGAATGGATTAACTGCGGATGCAGCTGGCGTGAGAAAATCATTTGAAGCACTCGCCCCGCGTCCTAACGCGCGCCTTCCAGCGACTGACCTCCCCACCGCGATGCAAGTAATTGCTTATGTGATCGGCGCGCCGGCTCGATAGTTTCGATCCGCATATTGCGGCGGCTGCTGGCCGCCGCCGATCTATCGTTGGAGACAGGCCAATGCGTTCGTTCGATCTTGTAAAGGTGGCGGCTGCGGTTGTTGCCACTGTGTTGGGCTTAACCGGCGTAGCGCAGGCCGAAACGATCCGAGTCGCGGTTGGGACCCAGGACACGACCATCAATTGCGCGACCGGCGGCCTGTTGATTCGGGAGCTGAAGCTGCTGGAGAAATTCCTGCCGCATGACGGCAAGTACAAGGATGTGACGTACGACATCCAATGGAAGAACTTCACCAGCGGCGCCCCGCTGACCAACGAAATGGTCGCCGGTAAGCTGGACTTTGGCGCGATGGCGGATTTTCCGGGCTCGCTGAACGGAGTGGCGTTCCAGAAGGCAGGCCGCCGCAGCCTCTTCATCAGTGTCCTGTCCGGAAGCACGAAGGGCAGCGGCAACGGCATCGTGGTGCCCTCGAACTCTCCGGTTCAGTCCATCAAGGATCTCAAGGGCAAGACGATTTCCGTGCCCTTCGCATCGACGTCACACGGCATGTTGCTGCGCGCGATCGAGGCCGAGGGCTGGAATCCAGAGACGGACGTCCACATCATCACCCAGGCGCCTGAAGTCGCGGGTCCCGCGCTTCAGGCCAACAAGATCGAGGCGCACGCCGATTTCGTTCCGTTTGCCGAATTGTTCCCCTGGCGCGGATTTGCCCGCAAGATCTTTGATGGTTCACAGGCCAATGCGCCGACGTTTCACGGGTCGTTGGTCGATGCAGATTACGCGGAAAAGTATCCGGAGATCGTCATTGCCTATCAGCGCGCCGCACTCGAGGCGAATCGCTTGATTGCGAACGAACCGGAGAAATACAGCGATCTGATCGCCAAGGTGACCGGTATCGAGGCGGAAGTCGTCTATCTGTTCCACGGACCGCTTGGCCTGCAGACGCGCGACGTGACTTGGAAACCCGAATATCGTCAGGCAGTGGCCACCTCGATCAAGACGCTGACGCTGTTGAAGCGTGCCGATAGCGACCTCGATATCAATCAGTTCGTGACCGACAAATACATCCGGGCGGCCGTTGCGGAAGCCGGCGGAGACTACGAAGCGCAGCTGAAGGACTACGGCCAGCTTGGTCTAAAGGCCCAAGATGTGACGACCGGCGCCAGGATCACGGATTTCAGTCGTGTCGCTCAGATTTGGGTCAAGGACGAGCCGCTCGTTCAGCACTTCAGTTCACCGGAGGGCGCTTTGACGGCTCTTGCAGCCCTGGAGAAGCAAGGCAAGGCGATTCGCGTTATATATGTCCAGGATCGCGAGACCGGCATCAAACTGTTCGCAAATCAGGCGTGGTTTGTGCGGTCGCCGAAGGGAGAGCTCAGTGCGTTCCTGCTGAAGGATGGGGCGGAACGGTGGTCGAAGGCGCATGGTGGCGTAGTCGTGGACTATGCCGGCGCGCGGGAATCGCTCGTCGCGAGCCGGTGAGCAATGACAGCCGCACGCACCGCTGGCCAAGTGCCACGGTCACGCTGGCTGGTTCGGGGTCTCTCGATCGTCGCTTGCATCGTGCTGTGGCAACTCGCCTCGGCCCAGCACCTGAGCCTAGGCTTCGTGACATTCCGCAATGTGCCGCCACCGACCGAAGTCTTGCAATCCGCGATCGTGCTGCTCAAATCGCCCAAGTTACTGGCACATGTCGGTAGCAGCCTGTGGAGGGTATTCGCTGGATATGGTGCAGCGGTCTTGTTGGGAATTGGCTTCGGCTTTGCGATCGGCCGCTCGCGCGCCGCAAGCGACCTGTTGCTGCCGCCACTCGAGCTGTTGCGGCCGATCCCGGCGGTGGCCTGGATACCGCTCTCGATCCTGATCTTTCCGTCGTCGGAAATGTCGATGATCTTCATCACATTCATTGGCGCGTTGTTTCCTATCATTCTCAACACCGTGCATGGTGTTGCGAATATTGACCGGCGGCTGGTTGCGTCCGCGCGCAGTCTCGGCGGCACACCAACCGCTATTCTGCGCGAGATCGTACTGCCGGGTGCTGCGCCGAGCATCGTTACCGGGCTCGCGATCGGCATGGGTACATCGTGGTTCTGCCTGGTCACAGCCGAGATGATCTCCGGCCAATTCGGCATTGGCTACTACACGTGGGAGGCTTACACGCTGCAGAATTATGCCGATATCATCGTCGGCATGCTCGTGATCGGGCTGCTTGGTATGGGCAGCAGCTGGCTCTTGACGACATTGGGACAATATCTGATGCCGTGGCGACAGCCGGCAGTCGCACGATGAACATTCGGATATCTGATGCTTCTACGAGATCTGTTGGGCGTATCGGCATCGAGCGTGTTTCGATCTCACTCGGCGACGGTGCCGACGCCTTTGAGGCGGTTCGCGATCTCCATTTTGCAATCGGGCCGGGTGAACTGGTTTGCGTGCTCGGCCCATCCGGCTGCGGCAAATCCACCTTGCTCGGTGCCTTGGCGGGCCACCTGCCGGTAACGGGCGGGCGCTTGACGGTGGATGGCCAGACAGTTCTTGGTCCGAGTCCGGATCGCGGTATTGTATTTCAGCAGCATACGTTGTTCCCGTGGAAGCGTGTTCGCGACAATGTCGCGTTCGGTCCGAAGATGCGTGGCGTAGGCAAGAGCGAACGGTATCACGCCGCTGACGAGCTTCTGCGGCTGGTCGGCCTCGAAGGCTTCGAGCACTTCTATCCTTCGCAACTCTCCGGCGGGATGCAGCAACGCGTCGAGATCGCGCGCGTTCTGATTAATCGGCCACGCGTGCTATTGATGGACGAACCGTTCGGCGCACTGGATGCGCAGACTCGTAGCATGATGCAGGAGGTTCTGCTCGAGATCTGGACGAGAATCCCGACAACAACCATCTTCGTGACGCATGATATCGAGGAAGCGCTGTTTCTTGCGGACCGCGTCGTTGTCATGAGCGCCAGACCGGGACGGGTCATCGAGGATATCCGCCTCCCCTTTGGCCGGCCACGCCGGGCCGAGCTTGTCACCGAGCCGGATTTTGTGCGTCTGAAGCGCCGGATCCTCGATCTTCTCAAGCAGCCGGATAGCGCGAAGTCGCTGGCGCGGTTGAGTCCGCTTGGGATCAGGTGAGGTTCAGTGAGAGGTCCCGGTGGCGCTGCCGCCGGGCTCGCAGGGCCTTCGTACACTTTGTCGGGCGTGCTAAAGTTGGACTCGCTCCGGCTCTGCTTGACGCGAACTTACCGGTTCGGCGAGCCGAGCGGCGAGAGTGGCGCACTGGTTGCGGATATCGGGAATCGCGATGATCTCCCAGAACGCCGCCCGCGTCAGCGGGCCTACGGCGAAGAGGCGCTGCGAGACCTCGCCATCGCGGCCGATGATGGCACAGTTGCGATCCGTCTCAATGCCGATGCAGAGCGGGTCGACGCGCGCCAGGCCTCGGTCGAACAGGCCGCGTACCGCCGGATTTGGCGTGGCGCGCGGATCCTTGACGATGCCGGTGCAATCCACGACGGTACCGACTTGCATGTTGAGGATCCTGGTATCACCGCGCCGCCGATAATGGATGCGGGCTCCATCGTTGGTCGGCGCGACGCTGACGACTTTGGCTGCCAACAGGTTGAGCTGCCCCGTATAGATTGCTTGCGACACGCGGGCCTCGACTTCCGGCGCCATCCGGTGCCGATGCACGTCCCACCAGGCGCGAGCGTGCTCGAGGAAGCGGCGTTTGGACGCCTGCGGAAGCTCGTGCCACAGGCGCTGAGCGTAGGGCCGCAAGCCGTCGATCACGCCACGCCAGTCACCCCCCTCGGCCGCATTCCGCGCGATGCGGCTGCGGAGCCAATGGAGCAGTTTGCTGATGCTGGCGCCAAATGGGACATCGGCTTCGTCAATGCGCTGGGCATCCACACGCCGATGCGACTTTGCCAGCAGGCCGCGCCGGGACATCGCGATGATCGGACCTCGATGCCCGTCGCGCAACAGTGACAGGACGTAGTCGACCATCGTCAGTCCCGTGCCGAGGAGCAGCACGGTCGCATCGGCATCGATCGGGGCGGCCGACGGCGGCGCCCACGGATCGGCATAACCCGCGCGGCTGGCGCGCATGTCATGTCCGGTCGCAAGAACAGCAGCCTCGCCGGCCAGCGATTGACCATCGTCGAGCGTGATCGTCACCCCGGCGTCGCCTTCGTTGATATCGACGCAAGTTCCACGAACGATGGAAAGACGCTCTACGTCTGCCGGATCGGATGTATGCTGCTCAAGTAAGCTCGCGATGTAGTCGCCATAGATGCGTCGCGGCACGAAGCAATAGGGGTCCGGACAGAGGGGAACATCGAGCTCGCGTGAGCTAAGCCAGCCCCAGAAATGATCGGGCTGATCCGGCAGGGCACTCATGTTCGCGACCCGTACATTGAGCAGGTGATCGGGATTGCCGGTGTGATAGGCGATGCCGCGCCCGATATCCGGGCGCTGCTCGATCAGGGTGACGCGGAGATCGCGGGTTGGCTGGTGGAGCAGCTGGTACGCCAGCAGCACGCCGCTCGCGCCACCACCGATGATGATGACGTTTCGTCCACGGTAACCTGTCATGTGCCGCTCCACTGATCTGCCGGCCGCTCCGGATGGGCGATGCCAGCGATGGACGCCTTGGATTGCAGGTCATCACGTGACGTCAGGGGCTGTGACGGGGGCTGACGTCCAGCCCTTAAAAAAGCCGCCCGCCGATTTCTGCGGGGTCGAGACGAGGAAAAGTCCTAGCCGTGTGGGCCGAAAAAGAAGAATTCGTGCGCGTCTTCGCCCCCTTTGGCGCGGTTGGGTCGCGCGAGCTCTCGACACTTTGCCTGGAACCGTCCAGTCATTCGACCAAAAGCATAAAGCCAAGAAGATATCCGCTGCATAGACCCTCCTTCGCATCCATAATTTGCCACGAGGGTATCACGCCTTTGCGTCGCTCACCTTCGAATCCCGGCTTCAGTTGCAAGTTTGAAATCGATGAACTGCATTGCGACGTTCTCGAGATGATTCATTTTCTTGGTCAGGCCAATGACGTAAAATGTTCCTCCGGTGTTCACGGGTTCCGTTACTCCGCGCGGTGTCCGCCGCGCTCAAGGCCACCGGTGCCTCTCGTTCGGGTCCGTTCGCTAAACTCTCGTCTCAACGGCTGATCGAGTGGGGAGGTGAGGTGGCTTGGCGAGCTCAAGTCCTGGCACGGGCAGGGCGGTTACCGACTTGATCTTTTCCATCGCGAAACGTGAAGTCACATTCTTCAGTGCAATTGCACCGATCAGCTTCTTGTAGAACAGATCATAGCTCTGCATGTCCGCGACGACCACGCGCAGGACATAGTCGATGTCGCCGGCCATGCGGTAGAACTCGATCACTTCAGGCATCGCGCTGACGATGGACGCAAACCTCATCAGCCACGTGTCGGAGTGATCGTCGCTCTCGACGGACACGAAGACCGACAAACCTAGGCCGATCTTGTTCTGGTCGACGAGGGCGACCTTGCCAGTGATGATCCCCTCCGTCTCCAGGCGCTGCACGCGCTTCCAGCAAGGCGTTGAGGACAGCCCAACGCGTTCACCAATCTCGGCGACCGATAGCGACGCGTCTTCCTGAAGCACCCTCAGTATCTTGCGATCGATCGTATCGAGGCGGCGTGGCGCGACCGCTGGAGGCGTGTGGATGTCGGTCATATGCAGAGAACTTTCAAATGAATGGGTTATGATTGATGCTAGATGAAAGAATATTCTACGCAAGTCGCCAACGTTTTGAATAAAGCTCCAGTCGGAGAAGATCCGTTCTGCAGGTGCGGCTTCTCGTAGTTCGTCTCTGCGGTTGCTGCAGGTCAGGAGACCGTCGTCACGCCGGGCGCCGAGATGCTGCCAGCAAATAGCCGAGCCCAAGCAGCCTTGCGAGTTGCAACGCATAACACAGCGACCTTTCGTTCCATGTGGCCGCTCTCGGCGTTCGAGATGAAACCGCCGAGAAATGCTCGTGGGCGGCAGCGACCGGATTGGGCGGAGATGCGAGCAAGCAGGCCCAGCACAGAAAAATAGTTCTGCAAATGGCGCGGAAAAGTAGAACAGCTTCGATGCAAAGTGCTGAAATATGAATTTCACTGCCGTCGAATTCCGCGTCGGACTTTGCCAAGGTGCCTTAGTCTCAGGACAAGGCGGCACTAGTTCGATTTCATGGCGGATGCGTCACTGCTTTCTGCGCCTGCCGATGCGGCAGCGGCGCGAACACTTGCTCGCAAGGAGAGAGCCCTCCGCGGGGGCGAACCCGTCGTGACGATCGTGGCCGACGTCAGGCACAGCGCGGACATGTCGGCAGCGTCGGCTTCGCGAGGCGTGCCGTGGCGTTCGTTGTTGCTGCCTTGGCTACCGCCCCTTGCGGTGCTCGCCATCTGGCATGCCCTGTCGGTTAGTGGGGTCGTATCGACAGCGATCGTGCCGGCACCAGCGGATATTTGGAACGCTGCCCGTCAGCTCGCCGAGCGTGGTGAATTGCAGCATGATATCTTGATCAGCCTCCGTCGTGTCGCAATCGGCTTCGGGATTGGCGCCACCGCCGGCCTCATCGTTGGCTTGCTCGTCGGGTTGTTCGTGACGGTTCGCGACCTGCTCGACCGCTCGCTGCAGATGATCCGAACCATTCCGCATCTGGCGCTGGTGCCGCTCATGATCCTCTGGTTCGGTATCGGAGAGGAGCCGCGGTTGATCCTGGTCGCGATGGGATCGTTCTTCCCCGTCTACATCAATACTGTCGGCGGCATTCGCAACGTCGATCCCAAGCTGGTCGAGCTCGGCAGGTCCTACGGTCTCGGACCTGTGGAGCTGGTGTGGTCCATCATCCTGCCGGCGGCGCTGCAGCCTATCCTGGTCGGCATCCGCTATGCGCTTGGCGTCGCCTGGCTGACCCTGGTCGTCGGCGAGACGATCGCATCGCGGGACGGCATCGGGTACCTCGTGCAAAATGCCCGCGAGCTGTTGCGCATCGACATCATCATGTTGGCGATCATCCTCTATGCGATCGCAGGCTGGCTATCCGATTTTATCACGCGGCTGATCGAACGGCGCCTGTTGCGCTGGCATCCGAACTATACCGATCGGGGGAAGGCATGAGCGGCGCGGAGGTCAGCTTGCGCTCCGTCAGCAAGTCGTTTGCCGGCCGTTCAGTCCTGCAAAAGGTCGACCTTGACATCGCAGCGGGCCAGTTCGTCTCGATCATCGGCCCGAGTGGTGCCGGCAAGTCAACGTTGCTGCGCCTCGTTGCGGGCCTCGAGACACCTTCCGGCGGTCGTATCGAACTGCGCGCGACCGGCCGCACTGCGGACGTACGGCTGATGTTCCAGGAGGATCGCCTGCTGCCGTGGCGGACTGTGCTCGGCAATGTCCAACTGGGCCTCAACGGCCGGGACCGCGAGGCCTTTGACATCCTTCGCGCCGTGGGTTTGCGGGGGCGCGAGAACGAGTTCCCGATCGGACTTTCCGGCGGGCAGCGGCAGCGGGTGGCGCTGGCGCGGGCGCTCATTCATGAACCGGATCTCCTCCTGCTCGACGAGCCCTTCGGCGCGCTCGACGCCATCACCCGCGCGGCGATGCAATTGCTACTGGAGCAACTGCTCGCCGCGCGCCCCCGGACCGTCGTGTTGGTCACGCACGATGTCGAGGAGGCGCTGCTGCTTTCCGATCGCGTACTCCTGGTCAAGGACGGCGGCATTGCGCGGGACCTCGTGTTCGATCGGCCACGTCCGAGGCATCGTGGCGAGCCGGCCCTGGCTGCTCTGAAGGAAGAGTTACTCGACGGTCTGTTGACGGCGGAAGGCAATATTCCGGCGGTCGCATGACGCATCGAAAGGATGACCGAATGACTTCGAAAGGCTCAGTTGGCATGCGCCGTCGTACCGTTTCGCGCCGAACATTCCTGGCCTCGGCCGCGGTAACGGTCGCAGCAGCGACGGTCGGCGCGCGTGGCATGTCGTTTGCGGGCGCCGCAGAATCGGTTCCACCACAATTGACTGTGGCTGTCATTGGCGACGGCCGCACCGGTGTCTGGGCCTCGCTGCGGGCCGGCGCCGGCGGCCGAAACCTTGAGCGGGAACTTGGCACCAGGATCATCTGGCAACCGGGATTCACGGCTTCGCTTCCCGTCATGGAGGCGGTGAAGGCAGGTTCGGTCGACTTCACATTCGCAACCGCGACCGCCGTCGTGAACGCCGTACCCGCGCGCGTGCCGATCGTGCCGCTGGCCGCTTATCCGCTGCCCGTCGACGAGGTCGATTTTCTCGTGCAGGCCAGCTCGGCGATCAGGTCCGCGGCCGATCTGAAGGGCAAGAAGATTGCCCATCAGAACGGGACGACCGGCACCTATAGTTTGATCAAGTATCTGGAGACTGCCGGGCTCCGACTATCCGACGTGCAGGCCGTAAGCCTGAGCGGGGCGGACGCGTTCACAGCGTTTGCGCAAGGGAGCATCGACGGCTGGATTCACTGGCAGCCCGCGACGGCGCTCGCACTGACGAAGCTTGGCGACAAGGCGCGCTTGTTGCCGGACGTCAAAACCTACGACTATGCATTCTATGTGGCGCGCAGCGAGGTCGCGGTGAAGTATCCGCAAGTCTTCGCGAAGTTCGTGAAGTTCATCCGCGAGACGCAGGCCTATATTTTCGCGCACCCGGCAGAATCGGTTGCACTATGGGCGTCCCAAGGCGGTTTTCCACCTGATGGCGCCGAGCAGGCCGTGTACGAGAAGCTGATCCGCGACGCCAGACTTTCCGAGTCCACGGCTGTCGCATTGAGGCCGATCGATGAAGCAGCCGCCGCATCGACGCAGGATCTCGCGGATAATTTCCACGCTTTGGGCGTCCTGCCGAACAAGGTTGGCGTGCGATCGTTCCTGCTCGGCGCACAATTCGACGCAGCAAAGAGGGCGGTTGCCCTGGAGCTTGGCGCATAGGCCACTCGTCGCGGCAATCAGCAACACAGAGAAATCATCATGAGCGCCCAAATCGGTGAGACGGTTTCGATCACATCGCCGGCTTCACATCCGATCTACAACACGCTCAAGCGCGGCGGACCCGTCGTAATCTCCTGGACCGTGAGCTGATCGATGGCTGCCAAGAAACTTCATCTCGCCGCATTCGTCTCCGCCGGCCCGGTCTCGGGAAGTCACGGCGGATGGCGACACCCTAAAGCGGACGGCGACCTCCTGTCGGCCCGGTACTATCAGAACATTGGCCGGCTGCTGGAGGAGGGGCGCTTCGATCTGCTCTTCATTGCCGACATTGTCGCGATTCCGGATACGCTCGGTGGCAGCCTGGACAGCCAGCTCCGCTATGGGGCCTTGGGTGCCCTGCGGCTCGATCCGCTGGTGGTGTTATCGGTCATCGCGGGAGCGACCAGGCACCTCGGGCTTGGCGCGACGATTTCCACGACCTACACGCAGCCGTACGGTCTGGCCCGTGCACTGGCGACCCTCGATCATATCAGCGGCGGCCGAGCGGCATGGAACATCGTCACGTCATTCCAGGAAGCGGAGGCGCGTAACTTCGGGTTGACCGAGCAGCTCTCGCGCGACGAACGCTACGACCGTGCTGACGAATTTCTCGAAGTCACGACCAAGCTATGGAATTCCTGGCAGGATGACGCTCTGGTGCGCGATCGCGAGGCGCCGCTGTTTGCCGATCCGGCCAAGGTCCGGGCGATCAATCATGTCGGCAAATGGTTCAATGTTCGCGGTCCTCTCAATGTCAGTCGCCCACCGCAAGGCCGTCCGGTCTTCATCCAGGCTGGTGCCTCGGCACGTGGCCGCGACTTCGCCGCGCGCTGGGCCGAGATCGTTTTCGTGACCCCCGGGTTGATCGACGTCGCCGTCGAATTTCGCAACGACCTGCGCGCGCGTGCGGTGCGGTTCGGCCGCGACCCGGATACGCTCAAGGTATTGCCCGGCGTCGTGCCGGTAATTGCAGACACCGAGAGCCATGCCAAGGCGCTGCACGATGAACTCTATGGTCTTTCCCATCCCGAGGCCGGGCTCTCGACACTGTCTTATCACCTCGGTGTCGATCTCTCGCTGTTTCCGCAGGACCAGGTCCTGCCCGAAAATCTCAATGTCCCCGGCGTCGAGGGCCATTATCGCGAGGTTTCCGAGCTGACCCGTCGCTCCGGTCTCAGCCTGGCCGAACTGGGGCAGCGTTACGGCGCGGGGCGTACTACCAGCGGCTTCACCGGAACGCCCGGCTCGGTCGCCGACCGCATGCAGGAATGGTTTGAAGCCGGCGCCTGCGACGGCTTTATGCTGCAGATTCCTTATCTCCCTGGCGGGGTAGAGGACGTGGTGCATCAACTGGTGCCGGAGCTGCAGCGCCGTGGTCTCTTCAGAACAGAGTATGGCGGCACGACGCTGCGCGACTCGCTTGGATTGGTTCGGCCGCCGAACTGACTCAGGCGCGCGGATTGACGGTCGGTCGTCGTTTTTCTTCTATGACAGCAAAGCAATTGTTGTGTAGATTCAATTCGTTGCCGTGATGGAAAATCGTCTAAATGGCGACCGTCAGTGAATGTCGGTATCGGTGGTTGCGCCTCCCCGCAACCAAATCTCTCGACCGGCAGAGATGAAAAGCCCGCCTTACGGCGGGCTTTTCATGCTCGGATTCTTGCTGCTCAATCCCGGATCACAGTGACGAGCTGCCGGCTGCTTCCGCCGACACATCGTCGGCATTCGGATCCGCGGCGGCCGTGGCCCAGGCGAGTTCGACGAGGGTCACGGTCCTGCGGCCGGTGCCGTCGAGCTGGCAGACGATCAGGCCTTGTTCCTCGATGTAGGTCAGAAGGTGCCGCGCGCGGCGCAGCGAGTGCGTGCCGTAGGCGCGGGCGATCGCTGCATCGCTCGGGCAGGGCCAGCCTTCCTTCGCCGCGCGGGCGATCATCATGAAGACGCCTTGCATGTCCTCGGGCAGCAGGGCCGCACGCAGCGAGACGTCCTGCCACACGTCGTCCTCGGCCATGTCGGTGCCGAGCCCGGCGCGGGCGCGCGTCAGCATGCGGCGGAAATCGGTCAGCTCGGGCACCACGGCGCCGAGTCCCTCGATGCGGCAGCGGACCACGAACTCCTGATAGAGCACGCCGATGGCGCGGAAGCCCGCGTCGGGCTCGGCGAGGATGGCGCGCAGGATGCGATCCAGCCGCTCACGCCGCTCGGCCAGTTGCTCGGCGCTCGGCGGCGGCTCCGCGGTTTCAGGCTCCGCCTCCGGTGCTGGTGACTTGGCGGCCATCAATTGGCTGAGCAGGTCCGGCGCCGGCGCGCGGCGCGGCGGCCGCACGGTTTCGGGCGGCGGAGCTGCGAGGATGATGGCGCGTGCGTCCTCCAGGGCCGCTTCGGGCAGCGGCATCAGCCGCGGCGCCGCGTTGCGCGGCTGCGTGTCCGTTGGACCGATGCGCAAGCCCAGCGGGCGGCGCGAGAGCGCGGGCCCCAGCGCCATGAATTGTCCGCGCTCGAGGTCGCGGAAGGCTTCCGCCTGGCGCCGCTCCATGCCGAGCAGGTCGGCGGCGCGCGCCATGTCGATATCGAGGAAGGTCCGGCCCATCAGGAAGTTCGACGCTTCGGCCGCGACATTCTTGGCGAGCTTCGCCAGCCGCTGGGTTGCGATGATTCCCGCAAGGCCGCGCTTGCGGCCACGGCACATCAGATTGGTCATCGCGCCGAGCGAGAGCTTGCGCGCCTCGTCGGTGACCTCGCCTGCAACGGCCGGTGCGAACAGCTGCGCCTCGTCCACCACCACCAGCATCGGGTACCAGTGGTCGCGCGGGACCTCGAACATTCCGCCGAGGAAAGCCGCGGCCCGCCGCATCTGGTTCTCGGCGTCGAGCCCTTCGAGATTGAGCACCGTGGAAACGCGGTGGATGCGCACGCGCTCGCCGGCGACCTGCAAACTGCGCTCGGTATGGTCCTCGGCATCGATCACGAGGTGACCGAATCGCTCGGCGAGGGTCACGAAGTCACCCTCGGGATCGATGATGGTCTGCTGGACCCACGGGGCGCTCTGTTCCAGGAGCCGGCGCAGCAGATGCGATTTGCCGGAACCCGAATTGCCCTGCACCAGGAGGCGCGTGGCCAATAGCTCCTCGAGGTCGATGGCCGCCGAAGTGCCGGACGTCGTTTGTCCCATCTCGATCGCTACGGTCATGCCCCGACTCAAATCATCCTTGCGGAGACGCGGCTTAACAAGCCGATCGCGCCCCGTCGAGCGGACCGCGGCACGATCCCCAGGCGCGACCGGACTTAACCGGTGGCACTAGTCGTCCGGCGAGATGGCGGTTGATCGAGCCACCACAGCGTGTCTGATTCGCCTGCCAATCCGGTGAGGATTCTTTTCGCGTCAATTTCGGTTCAGATGCGCGATCCGGCCAGTTCGGATCCACTCCACATTCAATCAGTCCGTCGAACTCGAGACCTGAGTTCAATTATGACACATTCATTCCTGGCGCCGGTCCGACGGATTGCCGTTGCACGGTGGCTGCGGCGTACACCCGGCACGGGAATCGGTGAGCAAACCGGTCGAACGCAATTATCGTTGCACGTTCTGCGCGGACGGGTGCCCCGAGGTCCGGTAGGTCTCGTCACCGTCGCTGTGCTGAGCGCTTCGCCGCGGCTCGGGTGGCCGCCACGCAACGCCCTGTTCGGCGAGCAGATTGTTTCCCCACTCGGCCAGCGGGGTCAGCAGCGCAACAAGCTCGAATCCTCTGTCCGTCAGCGCGTAGATCGATCGTTCGGATGAAATCTTGCGCTGACGGACCGCGCCGTCGGCGATCATGTCCCGCAGCAGGCTGGACAAGACTTGCTGGCGAACGCCCACGATCGAGTTGCGCAATTCGCCGAAGCTGAGTTCGTCCAGCGAAAGCAGATGAAGCACCCGGACCTTCCACTTGCCCGAGACGATCTTGAGGACCGCCTCGACGGGGCACGGATCCGGGGCAGGGCGCTTGCGATGGTAGGCCATGGTTTCCTCGGTCAGAAATTAATGTGTCTGGCTGGTCCATGATTGATGTGGGACCGTGAACGGCGCGAGCGACGTAACCAGCCCGCCGCCAGGAATATCTCGCAGGAATATCTCGCAGGGTCCTTCATGGGTGACTCGATGAACGGTCGGATTCTCGGACTGCTTCTTTGGGCCGGCGTGGCCTACTTCTGCTGCATGGCGATGGCGCACTTCTTCGGGATCAAGGCGCCGATCCTGTTCGTCTACTACGATACACCCTATTACGCCTATCAGGACAAGATCATCTCGTTCGCGGTGGTGGCCTATATCTGCCTGTTTGCCTCCGCCGCGCGTTCGGGCGAGGTCGTCTTCGCCTTGGTCGCGATCTGGGTCACGGTTCTCGGTCTGTGCGCCGTCAATCTTTCCGACGCGCTGCAAGGCGTTCTCACCGGCAAGTCCACCCTGCCTTACTGGCTGCAGACCGCCGCAATCGCGGCCTACGCTCTCGGCCTCACTATTTTATCGCGTCGGCCGCGAATCTTGTCGGCGCACTGAGGGCCAAGCACGATGATGCGGCCGGAATTGATCTTCCATCATGGAAAAGTGTTCACGGCGGATGCCGCTGCGAGCCGCGCCGAGGCGATTGCGGTGGCCGGCGGCATGATCGTTGCCGTCGGTCACGATCTCGACGTCAAAAGCCTGGCCGGTCCCGGAACCAGGATGGTGGACCTCGGCGGCGGCATGCTGTTGCCCGGTATCGTCGACGTGCACAACCACCATCTCCGTGGCGGGCAAGCCGACCTCTATGAATTGAAACTCCTGCCGACGATGTCGTTCGATGCGGTGCTCGCAGCTGTGCGCGCGCGATGCGCGACGACGAAACCGGGCGAGTGGGTCTTTGGCGGCATCTGGGGAAGTCAACTGGTCGAAATGATCGGCCGTGCAAGTTCGCTGGCGGCGCTCGATGCCGTTTCCGGAGCGCATCCGGTGATGCTGCGCGACGACAGCCAGCACAACCGGTGGGTCAATTCTCGCGCGTTGGAGCTGATCGGGATCGATGCCGGCACCCCCGATCCCCAGGACGGTCAAATCCTGCGCGATGTTGAGACCGGGGCGGCGACCGGGCTGTTGCTGGAGCGAGCCTCGGGGCTCGCCGAGCAGGCGGTCGAGCGAAGCATCCCGGATCTTGCGGAGCGCAACAAGGCTTCATGCCGCCGCGCGGTTGAGATTCTCAATGGCTTCGGCGTCACCGCCTTTCAGGATGCGACGACGACGCTCCCGTTCCTGGAGGCGCTGGCCGCGCTCGATCGCGCGAATGAGCTCAATGGCTGGTGCGTCGCCTCGCTGCCCGCGCAGCGGACCCTGTCGGGCGCCGATCTCGTCGGCGACGCGCTGATCGTGCGCCGCGAGACCTATCGCACCCGCCACGTCCGCCCCGATTTCATCAAGCTGTTCATGGACGGGGTGCCGACGACGCGTACCGCCGCCATGCTCACGCCATACCGCGCCACGCGTCTGCAAGGCTGCTGCTTTTGCGGCGATCCCTTGATCTCGATTCCTGATCTGGTGCGGTGGATCGCAAAGGCCGAGAAACATCGGATGCGGGTCAAGGTGCATTGCACCGGCGATGCCGCGGTTCGCGATACGCTCGACGCCATCGACATCGTGCGCAGCTTCAACGGACCCGGAAACGGCGTCGGTGCTACTCACCAGATCGCGCATGCGGGCTTCGTTGCGCCCGCCGATATCCCGCGCTTCCGCGCGCTCGATGTCGCCGCCGACGTGTCGCCGATCATCTGGTATCCCAGCCCGATCCAGGAGGCCATCCGCGCGGCGATCCCGGAGGATCGCGCCGACTGCTATTGGCCGCTTCGCGATTTCCACGCCGCCGGCGCGTTGATGGCGGCCGGATCGGACTGGCCGGTTGTGGCCAATCCGGACCCCTGGCTCGGGATCGAAGGGATGATTACGCGCCGCAATCCGCGGGGCGGATATGAAGGCGCGCTTTGGCCGGAGCAGGCCCTCGATCTCGAGACGGTGCTGCGCATCTACACCGTCAACGCGGCGCAGGCGATGGGCTTGTCCGATCTCACCGGATCGATCGAAGCGGGAAAGTCGGCAGATTTCATCCTGGTCGATCGCGACTTGTTAGCGACCGCGCCGGAGCGTCTATCGCAGACCAAGGTGCTTTCGACTTGGTTCGAGGGTCGTCAGGTTCACGAGGCCGGATGAATACTTGCGCCTGGACGGCCCGAAGGTGCCTCTTGGAAGACGATATGTCTTTACCGACCTTCGGGATTGCCGCCTGAGAAATTCCAGCCACCGTTCCTGAACGGCGCCGCCATTCTCATGCCGGATACCTCCATCCCGTTTGCCGGAGATGTCCCCTCGCGCAAACCTCGTCATAGTCCGCGCACAAAAGAAACATGCGAGGAAACATGACTGAGAGCACCGTTGATGCCGTAGCGCCGTCGGTTGCGGCGCCTGCTGCGGTGTCGCCGCGGAAAGTGTTCTGGGCGACCTGGTTCGGCTGGATGCTCGATGGCTTCGATTCCTCGATGTACGGCTACATCCTGGTCAGCGCGCTCGGCGAACTGTTGCCCGCCAGCGGCATCGAGCCGAGCAAGGCCAATATCGGCATCTATGGCGGCCTGCTGTTCTCGATCTTCATGCTCGGTTGGGCGTGCTCGATGGTCTGGGGCTGGGCCGCCGACCGTTACGGGCGGGTCCGGATCATGTGCTGGACGGTGCTGGTCTACTCGCTGTTCACCGCGTTGTGCGGGCTTGCGACCGGGATCGTGATGTTTGCCTTGTTTCGCTTTGTTGCCGGCTTCGGCATTGGTGGCGAATGGGCCGCAGGCACGCCGCTGCTGCAGGAATCCGTGCCCGAGAACACGCGGGTGCGGCTCGCCGGATGGCTGCACACGGCAACCCCGACCGGGCTGTTCCTCGCCGCCGCCGTCACGCTTGCGATCGGCAGCACGCTCGGCTGGCGCGGCATGTTCCTGCTCGGCATTCTGCCGGCACTCCTGATTGCGTATCTGCGCAGCAACATTCCCGAGCCCGAGCGCGGCCCCCAGCACGAGCAGCCTTCGGTCTCGGCATTGTTTGCCGGCGATCAGGCGCGCACCACCTGGGCCGCTGCGCTGATGATGGCCTGCATCATCTTCGGCCTGTGGTCGTCGAATTTCTGGGCGCCCACCGTGATTGCGACCAAGCTGGTCGCGGCCGGCGCGACGCCGGCGCATGCGCAGGAGATGGGCGCGGTGGCCGGCCTGATCACCAATGTCGGCACGCTGATCGGCTGCCTCCTTGTGCCATCGCTCACCACTTGGCTCGGCAGCCGGCGCCGCACCGCGGTGCTGTTCTTCATCGGCGGGCTGATCTCCGTCGTGGTCTGCTACGAAGTCGCGATCGAATGGCTCGATAATCTGGTGCTGTTCATGGTGCTGCTGCCGGTGCTCGGCTTCTTCACCAATGGCGTGTTCGGCCTGTTCACGATCTGGCTGCCGGAGATGTTTCCGTCGGCGCTGCGCGGGACTGGCTCCGGCTTCGCCTTCAGCATGGGCCGCGTGCTCGGCGCGGCCGGCCCGTCGCTGATCGGTGCGCTCGCCGCCCGCACCGGGAGCTTTCCGCTGGCGATCTCGATGCTGTCGCTGATCTATGTGATCGGCCTGCCGCTGATCAAGCTGGCACCGGAGACCGCAGGAAAGCCGCTCGCGAAGTAGCGAGCGCTCACGGCTTGCGAGGGTCGGTCAGATCGCGACCTTGATCCTGCGGTTCTGGCGGCCCTTGTTGTCGATCTTGACGATCCGCGCGGGGCGGGACTGCCCGGTCGACATCAGATGGGTGCCGCCGCAGGCCTGCCGGTCGAGACCGAGGATCTCGACGATCCGGACGAGGCCGTCCTCGCCGACCGGCGGAGCGACCGCCTTGCTGCGAAACAATCCGGGAATGGCTTGCGCCTCGGCGTGCGGCATGAAGGCGGCACTCACCGCAAGGTCCTGCCGGATGATGTCGTTCAGCGGCGCCTCGAGCGCCTGCAGTGCCTCATTGTCGGCGCCGGGCAGATCGAAATCGACGCGGAAGGTGCCGTCGGCATTGAGTTGCGCGCCGGTCAGCAGCGCGCCGCCGAACTGCGTATAAACCAGCGCGTTGATGACATGGGCGAGCGTGTGCAGTTCGCACATCATCGCACGAAACGTCGGCTCGACTTCGAGCATGACCTTGCCGGAGATCAGGCTGTTGCCCGGGACCATGTGCCAGAGGCCGCGCGCGTCACGCTCGAGTCCGGTCACCGGCAGCTCGCCGCCGGACCATTTCAGAGTACCACGGTCGGCAAGCTGGCCGCCGCCGCCCGGAAAGAACGGCGAGCGTTCGAGCAGAATAGCTCCGGGCCGCGCGTCGAGCACGTCGGTTTCGAGCTGAAGGATGTCGGGATGGTCATGAGTGAGGGCGCGGGACATCCCAACACTCTAGCGCATGCGCATCACTGTTGACCATCTACGCCGGCCGGCTATTCCGCCGGCCGTGCGACCACCGGCGCTTCCGCAGTCACGGGTTTCTTTGCGGGCGCCTTGTCGACCTTCTTCGACCAGGAGCGGTAATAGGCGAGCACCGTCATCAGCACGATGCCGATCACGCTGACCACGATCTGCATCCAGAGGCTGCCCGAAACCTCGACCAGCACCACATGCGCGACCACGGCGAGGAAGACGCCCGAGCAGAACACCTCGAGCGACTGTTGGCCGCATTTGATGATCGGCTGGAACACCGGCCATTCATATCCGGGCCATTCGCGCGGCAGGAAGCGCGTGACGAAGAAGGCCAGCACCACGAAGTGCAGCACGCGATAGGGTGCGAGGTTGGTCTTGTCGTTCGGATTGAAGGCATTATAGAGCCAGGGCGGCATCGCCTGACCCAGCTCCGCGAAGCGACCCGCCAGCGTCATCACCAGCGCGAACAACAGATAGGCGCCGCCGAGCCAAAGGAAGGTGCGCGAGCGGATGAAGTTGATCGACTCGCCTGCACCGCCGAGCGCGAACCAGCCGCCGAACACGAACAGGAACTGCCAGCAGAACGGATTGAAGTACCATGTGCCGGATGGATAGGCCGGCAGGTTCCAGCCGAAATGGCGTGCCGCCAGATACAGCAGGAACGAGGCCAGCAGCGTCAGATTGAGCTTCCGCAACATCGCCCACAGCACCAGCGGATAGACCAGCATCAGCGCGATGTAGAGCGGCAGCACGTCCATGTTGACCGGCTTGAACGCCAGGATCAGGCCCTGATAGAGCGTCTCCGCCGGGTTCTGCATGAAGCCCGCGACGTTGAACTCGTTCTGCAGATTGGGATCGTGGTAGCGCTGGGAGAGGTAGCCGATCTCGGCGATGTAGATCACGAACAGCAGGACATGCGCGACATAGATCTGCCAGGCCCGCTTGATCAGGCGGGTGGCGCCGATCACGGTGCCGCGCTCGAGCATCATGCGCGCATAGACGAAGGATGCGGTGTAGCCGGAGATGAACACGAACAGGTCGGCCGCGTCGCTGAAGCCGAAATTCTTCTGCGTGATCCAGTTCACCGCGTTGTTCGGGATGTGGTCGAGATAGATCGCCCAATTGGCGAAGCCGCGCAGCAGGTCGAGCCGATAGTCGCGGCCACGCGGCGGCAGAACAGCCTTGACGTCCATCGGTTCGCTCCCATCCCCAGTGCCCGCGACTTCGGCCGCGGGGCGCCCACCACGTCATACTAGAACATGATTTCGACGGCCGTGTATCGGTTTCTGAGAAGGATCGTCTCAACAGCCGTCCAGACAACGCCGGATTTGGATCAAATCGTTCCGGCGGCGGGCCAGGCTTGGCACGGCTATGCCGTGTGCGTGCCGGCGGGCTAACGCTGAACAAATCCGTTGTGCAGCGTGGTGAACAGCGCCTCGCCCGTTTTCACCAGATGGTATTTGCGCCCGTCGAGCAGCCGGACCGCGGTAAGGTGGCACATCCCGCCCATCATCAGCGACATCGCGGTGTAAGGATCGAGATTGCGGCGATAGGTGCCGGCGCGGCTCGCCTGCCTGATCAGCTGCACCTAGCGCAGCGCGTATTTGTCGACGGCCTTCTTGATCCGCGGCTCGGCGGCAAGCACGCTCGGGCGGTACTCGATGGATGAGGCTGCGCCCTCGGTACCGGAAGGGAAGCCGGAATTTCAGCGGCGATGTTTTCCGCCGCAAGTTTGTCCATTTCTTGCGCGATAAAACTACGAGTTGTGAGTAGATTGTTTGTCACTGGGGGAAGAAATGGCGCCGTATTCGCTTCGATCCACCCGTTCCGCACGCACGATCGTCGGCCTGGTCGCGGCCCTCATGTTCGGGCTTGCCTCACCAGGCATCGCACAGCAGGCGCCCGCCGCTACCTCGCTGGCGAGGGTGCTTGTGCTCGGCACCGGCGGTACCATCGCAGGCCAGGCCAACGCACGCGCCGGCAACGCCTATGATTCAGGCAAGGTCAGCGCGGCGAACCTGATTGCGGCCATTCCGGGCATCGACAAGCTCGCCCAGATCTCGGCCGAGCAGATTTCGTCGATCGGCTCGCAGGACATGAACGACAAGGTCTGGTTCGACCTCGTCAAGCGCATCCGCGCGGCTATCGACAACAAGGAGGTTGACGGCGTCGTCATCACGCACGGCACCGACACGATGGAGGAGACGGCGTTCTTCCTGCAGAACGTGCTCGACACCGACATGCCGGTCGTGCTGGTCGGATCGATGCGGCCCTCGACCGCGATCGGCGCCGATGGTCCGGCCAATCTTTACGATGCGATGCGGGTCGCCTCGGCGCCGGAATCCCGCGGCCGCGGTGTGCTCGTGGTGCTCAACGACACCATCCATGCGGCGCGCTGGGTGCAGAAGACCAATACCACCAGCGTCCAGACGTTCCGCTCGCCCGATGCCGGGCCGATCGGTTACGTCGACACCGGTTCGCTGCGCTTCCTGCAGCCGGCGGCACCGGTGAAAGCCGCCAAGCTGAAGCTGCCGGATGCGCCGCCCTTGCCGCGGGTCGACATCATCTATTCGCACGCCAACATGGACGCCGCGGAGGTCGAGGATGCGGTCAAGCGCGGCGCCAAGGGCATCGTGCTGGCCGGCGTCGGCGACGGCAATTCATCTAAGGGCGCGATCGATGCGCTGGCGGCCGCGGCGAAACAGGGCGTCGTGGTGGTGCGCTCGACCCGCGTCGGCTCGGGTTACGTGAACCGCAACGTCGAGGTCGAGGACGACAAGCTCGGCTTTGCGGTCTCGCTCGATCTCAATCCGCAGAAGGCCCGCGTGCTGCTCGAGCTCCTGATCGCCAACGGCATCATCGATCCCAAGGCGGTGCAACAGGCGTTCGCCCAGCCGTGATCGTGCGATGGGAAGATCATCGAACAACGAACCGAAGCGCGGTGACGATTCAACCGAATCTCATCGCGCTTTAGTTTTGACGAGCCGCCTCGATCTCGCGCGCCAACCCGTCAAAGACGCGCGTGCGATATTCGCCCGGCGATTCACCGAACCAGCGATGCGTGGCCCGAAAGAAGGTGCTCTGATCGGCGTAGCCGAGGAGATAGGCGATCTCGGGGATCGTCACCCGCGGATCGGCCAGATGGTGCTGGGCCAGTTCGCGACGGGTGTCGTCGACCAGCTCGGTGAACGAGATGCCCTCGCTGGTGAGACGGCGTTGAAACGTATGGTCGCCCATCTTGAGTTCGTCGGCGATCGCCGAGCGTAGCGGTGTGCCGTCGGGCAGCCGGCGGGCAATCGCTTGCCGCGCCCGATGCGTCGTTCCCGTGCGGCTTTCAAACTTCCGGATCGCCTGTCCGGCGATCCGGTCGTGCAGCTCAGCGAGTTCGGGGATACCGGTCGGAAGCTTGCATGCAAGATCCTCGTTCGATACCAGAAAGCCGTTGAAGCCGGCGTCGAACGTGAGGGGCGCCATGAAGGCCTCGTTGTAGGCCGCGAGCGACGTCGGCACCGGATAGCTGAACGCGGCGCCTGCATCAGTCTGTTTCTCCGAGGCACGACCGCGGAAACGGACTCGAGCAGGGCGTAGATGGCTACCCAAGGACCGTCGGCTTCGTCCTGCCTGCGGGCGGCGCCTTGTTCGCGGCGCGGCGCGCCGCGAGCAGCAGGCCGCGGGCGTCCGCGATCCGCGACATCACGGTTGTGACCGGAACGCCGGTGACCTCGGCGATCTCCTTGTAGGAGAGGTCGATCACGTCGCGCAGGGCGATGACCTCGCCGAGCGGCGCGGGCAGCTCGCCGATGAGTTGCCGGATTGTCGGGGCGTCGCAATGCTCGGTCGTTGCGTTGTAATCGGTACTGTTCGTCGGTGTAGCGCGGCGGCCGGGCATCTCGCCACGTCTTTTCCGGCAGACGGCTCTGAGAATCGCGAGCAGCCAACACCTGACGGCCGGACCGCGAACGCCGTCGAATTGCCGCAGCGCGCGCAGATAGCAGTCCTGCACGGCTTGTTCGGCGTCCACCTCGGTTCGCATCAGGATTTGGGCGAGAGCATAGGCATCGTCGAGCCACGGCAGGGCCGCGTCACGAAACTGCTGCACCGTTTTATTCCCGGCTTTGGCGTTTCGCATCATAGGGTTGCATCTCGTGAATAGCTTTACCAGCAATCGGCGGAGTGGTATCAGGCTCCCCACCGGAGTCGTGGACCGTCGCGCCAAGCGTAGGGACAGGAACGACACGCGCACGACACATGCGCATATCGGGCGGCAGGTGATCGATCGTGGCAGCGTTGTGGTCGATCGGGCGTTCGGAGCGGATCATGTCCGAGACACAGGTGCCCAACCGTTTCTCGATCTTCCATCGCGGGCTGGCGAAAGGGCCGGCCTATGAGGCGTGGCGCGAAGGCATTTGCCGTGGCTTCTGCCGGCTCGACGTCGGACCGACCGACGACAACCGCATCGATTGCCACAACGAATTCACGCTGCTGCATACGGTCGCGATCGCGACGCCGCGCGGCGGCTCGG
>NZ_JACMYK010000005.1 GCF_020889785.1 Bradyrhizobium acaciae | reverse complement strand
CTGGTCGATCAGCGGTTCTTTTGTGTTACGCCCGAATGGCTCCTCGGCGAGCATCGCATAAGTGAGACCAACCAGATATATTTGGATCGGGCGAACGAGCTCGCGTGCAAAGCGACCGTGCTCTGTCTCGACCGGGCTGGGGTTAAGCCCGAGCAAGTCGATCGGGTTTTGTTCGTCTCGACGACAGGGATAGCGACCCCTAGTCTCGACGTGGACCTGATCTTCAAAGTCGGGTTGCAACCAGACGTGGGACGGACGCCGATTTTTGGCCTCGGATGCGCTGGGGGAGCATCGGGAGTTAGTTTAGCAGGAGCCCTTTGCCGAGCAACCAACGAACGTATTCTCCTCGTTGCTGTGGAGCTGACTTCCCTTACATTCCAACCGAATGATCTCACGCCAAAGAACGTTGTCGCCTCAAGCCTCTTTGGAGATGGCGCTGCCGCGTTACTAATCGGGCCAGCTGAAAGCGGTACCGGCAAGCTGGATATCGTGAGAAGTACGAGTTTGCTTCACCCGGACTCGACTTCTCTAATGGGCTGGCATTTTGGCGATTCGGGATTTGAAGTCGTGGTCTCCGAGCGCATTCCGTCAATGATTAGCGAATTGATGCCACGTGCAATGAGCTCGCTGCTCGCGGAGGCAGGCGTCCTTCCTGGCCAGGTAAGGAGCTTTATCTTTCATCCTGGCGGGAGAAAAGTATTGGAAGTTTGTGAGCGGGGCCTTGGCAGATCCTCTGAGAGCTTTTTTTCCAGCTATGAGACACTTCGACTTCATGGAAATATGTCGAGCGCAACTGTGCTATTCGTGCTGGAACACGTGCTGGCGCATGAGGAGCAAGCGGCTGGATCATACGGTATCTTAGGCGCCTTCGGGCCTGGCTTTTCAGCCGAACTGACGCTACTGAAATGGGCTGACACGGAAGCAGCACAGCCAAAGCCCGTCCACCTCTAGCCGCCGGGCAACCAATTGCAGCGGTTTGCCTAGTCGTGATCGGCATCACTAAACTGTTCGCTTGGTGCTGTCGAGCGCTCGCGCGCCCGAGATGCTGCCGCTGGTCAGGTCTGCTCAACGGTACCCAGCAGCGTCCGCGAGACCGCTTGCAGTTACAGCATCGCTCCTGAACCGATCTGGCTGTCCCCTGTTAGGCAACCTCAGACGCCGATTTGATCAATTTCGAATCTTCGTCACGGTTTAGTCGCACATGCACCGCTTTGATGGCCTTGAACACCGGAAAGCGCTTTTGCTCGATTTTTAGGTACTCGCCCGTTCGATGGATGACGCCTTGCGAGTGCAATAATTCAAGCCCGCTCCTGGCGACACGCAACATGTCGCACATCACGTCCATCTTCACATCAGTCGCATGCGGAAATTCCTGCACCGTCCGCACCGCGACACGTGCCAAGATCGCTGGATCCGATTTCCTCTTTGCGGCCAGAGTCCAGACCTTCTCGGCAAAGCATGCCTTCAACGAAGAAGTCCGCCTCAGTTGGGGCACCATCCGGACGGCATCGTCAGAGCACGTCCCAGCTCAGTACACACTTTATTTGGGACGATTTTGTAGGTCTCATGATGCCACTCAAAATAGAATCTGTTCGTGCCGGCTCCGACTCAGCCCAGCCAGTGTTTCCGGAAAATGTAATCGGGCATCCCTGGCGCGTCCCTCGGGTGAGTGTGGCAGCCGGGCTAGCCAATTTGGCTCTCTTAAGTCTCTAAGTGCGTCAGCTTGTCGACAGCTGAACCTAATAGAGCGAGAACAGAGAGCGACACTATCTGCTCGGGATTGCGACCGACTCAAACGGGAGGTGACATGGACCCATCTAACAGCATCAACCCATTCAACCAAGATCGCGCTGCTCACAACGCCGCGGAGCCGCAACCGCAACAGCAGCAAGCGGCGTTTGAGCCGTACTTGGATGAAGTGCCGCAGCTTGATACCAGTGCCGTCGCAGGGGTTCCTGTTTCTCCAGGTCACTACTATCCTCGTTTGTCCGACGAAGACCGTAGGCTCACCGAGGCGTTGGAACTTGTGCACCATAGGGCCCGCGGTCCTCATCCCGAAGACGCAATTGCCAGACGCCTCGGGGGCGCCGCCGCGCAGCACAGCGCGCCACGAGAAGCTTTAAGTTGGCCGAACGAGCTGACTGCAGAACATCACGATCAGGATCCGCTGCGAGGGATGATGGGCGAAGCCATCCTAGCATCGTCTCTCATGCCAACCGCGCGCGATCAACAGGCACCGGATCCCGGAGAAGCTGTGCATCATTTCAGCTGGAGCCATAGCTACCAGCCGGCTCCGAACGAACTGACCGGGAGCTCCTCCCTTTCAAGGCACGAGGTCCTCATGGGTGAGGATTACACGGGCCAGTTGAGGCCTGCGAAGAGGCAGAGGACGCTAAGCCGTGCGGAACTGGATGCTATTGAGCGCCAGCTGAGCGAGCCGGGCAATTCGATGGCTCGTGTGCTGATGGAAAGCGCCGGCGCACCGTCGCCTTTCGGGCCAGCGGTCGGTTCGCCATTGGTCCTTCCTGAGGAAGGTTACGATCAGGATCAGCTGTGGGCGATGGCGGAAGACGCCGGCCCATCATCGTCTCTCGAGCCAACCGCGCGCCATCAGCAGACCCTGGATTTAGGAGCCGTCGTTCGTCCCTTCAACTTCCGGCAGGGCGACCAGCGCGCGTCGGCTGCGCTTGACGGTAGCAGCATCCCGCCGAGCCAGGACAGCCGACCCAACAGTTTCGTGGTTCACACTGACCGCTACACCGCGCTGTTCGTGCCCGCGGCGACGATGAGGCGAAGCAGCCCACTCAATCCGCCAGGCGCTACCATGCGTCCCGGCTTTCGACCGGAAGGCCTTCCGAACCCCAGTGCGCAACCGGCGAATCGGGCCTCGCAAGCGCAGCTTGGACGGTCGACGGAAAATGCCGCTCCGGCGTCCTCCAGGGCTGAGACGACGTCCCCTGCGGTCCGCGAGATTTATGCTGCATCATGGGCCGTTCCCGAGGGCTTTTCGCACGGCACCCAACCCGCCCCGGACACGATGCTCTCGAAGCTCGGCCGCTGGGGCCTCTTGCCGGACGCGGCGCAGCCGTCAAAACAGTACGACATTCTTGGCGAGCGCTACACCGCCCTCTTGGGCCCGGGAGGGCCCAATGACGTTCGGCTCATCCATCACCCCACGAATGGAGACGCCGACGGACACTCCCGACGCTAGCAGCCCGTCCAATTGGCGACCTTTGTGGGCGGTGTAGATGAGCGCTACCCGTCCCGATGAACTTGCGCGCATCATCGCTCAGCAACTCCTCGTTCAGCCGAACGGCCATCGCCTCTTGTTATTGAAGAGCCGGCCGTCAAAGCTGCGAAGAAAAGACCTACGGTGTTCTTGACGGAACGTTTGGCGGCATTGCCCTTCGTAAGGCCTTCCTCAAGCCCCGAAATAAAGGAAGCATCCTCGGAGTAAAGAGGCTGCTTCCTGCCTCCCATTGAAACCCCGGTCGACTGAGCTGGCGGCACCCGACGACGACGGGTCTGGTGGTCCATCAGCCCCAGATGCATATCCTGGTCGTGGCCTTCCGCAAAAGCTCCTCTGGCCAACGGCGTCTGCGGCGTCGTCCATCCGCCTCGAGCCTATCAGTGCCGTATCTTCGGGATCAGCAATGGTCGGGATACCAGGCGCGATCGCCATCGCTCTAGCGCCCACCGATGACTTCCGCAGCTGAGCCAGTGCTGCGCCGACGTTGCCGCCAACGCCAGTGTCCTGGTTATAGCTCTTGACATCAGCATCCAGCGCCTCCGCGGAAAGCCGGCCAGCAATGCCCTTCCTATTTTTTGAGGCAGATAGTCGCTGAAACCTCTGAGAGCAGTGCATAGATCCTCCCAACTATGCCACCGACGCTCGCCGAGTTCACTGAGAATCCTGATCCGACAGCCGCAGCACCGAAAACAATGCAGAGATCGAAGAAAAATCGAAATTGTAGCGGAAGCGCGATTAAACGACCCTATCAATTCTTACAGGAGATTTGCGAGACTTAGGTCAGTTAGCCTGCTGGGTGTTAGTCACTTTTGGAGATATTTCAGTGTTGATTGTTGAAACCATTTTGAAGCCAGACCGCTTTGGCGGCATCGGACTTTTCTCTGCTACTCTTTTACCTAAAGGCACATTAGTTTGGATTCATAATCCAATCGTTGACATTGCCGTGACGCCTGAACAGTACGAAGCCCTACCTCCAACATTTCAAGCTTTACTTGACAAGCATGCCTATCCAAGAGACCGCGATGTTGATGACGGTGTTGTAGAGTACAATGCTGACAATGCCCGTTTCATGAATCACAGCAGTCAGCCAAACACATATCAAGACGATCATTGCCGAATTTTTACAGCCCGTGACGTACAACCGGGTGAAGAACTGACTTGCGATTACTTGTCTTTCGATCCACGGTGCGACTTATCGTGGGTTAAAGAGCTAGTGCCGAATCCTGACGCCGGAAGGCGCCAGGCGGCGTTGGATTGAGTTTGCGGTCTGGCGACGTTGATTCCGTCGGCGAGTTTAACACCGGGGAGAGTTTCGGCAGCGGTGTCCCTATCGAGACGACGCGAGTTGAAGACCATCGTGAGCGCGGTCTTGTTCGACGTCCCTCGGCCGCGCACGAATGCGCTTTCGATGACGTTGGTCCCCTCTACGCGAAGTTCACTACATCTGTTGTGCCAGCCTAAGGCTTCGTTACTGACTCGTTTTTTTACTCGCTAATGTCCGCAACGCGTCCTGGCAGCGAAACACTGGGCTGCGGTTACGATTCCCCCCCCTGAGTCTTTAAGGGAATTGGTGCGGCGTTCATGCAAAGCAGACCGCGGGAGCGGACGCTGCTGCCCCAAATGCCTCGACGACTTGGTTGACAAGAGCAGCCCGGTTCGCGTGATCGACGTATTTGTCGATGCGCTCGGCTGAGACAGGCTTTGAGGTTGCGGAGCCGGCAGCGGTTGGCCATCGTACCATCCCTCGGCGCTCCTCAGGCTTTACATTTACGGCTATCTAAACCCGGGTGCAGTCGGGCCGGCGGCTGGAACGAGAGGCCGGGCGCAATGTCGACGTGATGTGGCTGCCGGTTCGGCTCGCTCCCGATCACAGACGATTGCGGACTTTCGCAAGGACGACGGCCTGGCGCTCCGCAAGGTGTGTGCGAGCTTCGTCGAACTCTGCCAAGAAACGGGCCGTCTGGCGGCGGCCAGCCGTCGCCATCGACGGTAGCAAGTTCAAGGCCGCGAACAACCCGGACAGGAACTTCACGCGCGCGAAGATGGAGCGACGGCGTGCTCGGTTGGAGGAGAGCGGCACGCTATCTGAGCCAAACACGGCCGAAGCCAAGAGCCGACAAGCCGCGACCACGAAGGTGACGAGGCTTATCCACAAGCTGACAAAGGCGAAGGAAGGAAATGGACATGCTTGCTTTCTGCGAGAAGCAAATGCTTGCTTCACCAAGTGACCTGCCACTGAAGTTTCATCCAGCAGCGGTTAGGTACGCCAAGTAGCTTGCAGTGAGACTGAAGTTTGGACCACCGAGAACTAGAGTTTTGCGCCTTGGCCACGTTGGCGGGCGGTTGCGCCGACTGGTTTTGCAGCAAAATCGGCGGTCGATTGCCGATCGCCCCCTGAGCGACAGGTCCGCCATTGCAGCCACCGCACTTTATTGGCATCGGCGAGGTGTTGATGTGGAGCTTTGAGTGCAAACTCGGCACTCCCCCCGCCTCATTCCGACCGAAAGGCCGAGCCGAGGCAGAGGAAGCAGCATGACGAGGAGATCGTCGCATCCTTGCCGGAAGTGAAAAGGATCGTCCTCGCCGCGCTGCTCACAGAAGCCTTCGATGCCCTGCAGCAACGTGACTATGCCGCCTTGCGCAGTTTGACAGGAGTCGCGCCAGTCACCAAGCGCTCGGGTAGGAGCTGCCTTGGATAGAAGGCAGGCTCCGCGCTTTTTGTCTTTATTCCTGCATAGTGACGTTTGGCATGCGAGCTGCTGAGAGGCTCATCGGCTTGGCTGTTTATCTTCACGCGTCTCCAGATAGGTCAAGCTTGGCGTAGAAAACTCGGCGCGGGTGGTGCCTCCAGACACCCGCGCGTCTTTTTCCGTTAACCCCAGGCCGCGGCTTGGCCAAACACGCTGTGGAGACCATTCCATGAACGTGAAGCCTTCCGAACGTGGCGAGTGTCTGCGCCCGTTGCCAGACTAGCGCCTTGACTTCGGTTTCCACCCGCGCCTCGCGCTGCAGTTGCCGGCATAACGCTTCGGTCGCGACCCGGGTAGTATTTGTATTTTATCGGTGTTCAGCTCGACGCTTTTTGCAACCTCGCCGCCAAACCATTCGCTAAACTGAGCTGGAATGATCCGAATGTTCTTTCGGCAGGCAGCCGACTGCAGCATCGCCTGAAGCGTCGTGCAGTTCTTTTTCAAGACCGCCCGTTCGCCCGCCGGAATGACAGACTTTGCAAAAACCGTAACTGTTTTTGCAGAGGCTGTAATCTTGCGTGGAAATGCAACGCAGCGGAAGCCGTCCATGCCGTAGACGCATCTCATCTTTCGAAGCTCGATAGGCTGCCCAATGAACTCGGCGGGATCGGCACAAATGTCGTTCCACTCAACAAGCCGAAAATCATTCACGGTGGAAGTCACAACGAACCTGTTAGTGATCTCTGTTTTCGGCGAGCGAGGTACGTCGGCAGCGAGCGCGGGCTGCGGCGAACAGAGCGTGATTGCAGCTCCAAAAGAACACCATAGCAATCTACTGAATCGCACATTCGACATCAAAGCTAGCCCTTGTTTTGTATTAAGAATTCGCACCGTCAGCGCCATAACGGAGTATTTCGACTGAGCGGGTTGTGCATGAGCAAGAACCACACCAACGTTCTACGGCAGAGGCGACGAAGCGGCACGCCGCAGATGCGCGGTACAATCTATTATGTCTGACGACCTCACATCGCGCTGCGTTCCCTACACTCAGCCTCTTTCGACACTTAATGTAAGCGATTTAACGTGCGAGCTGCTCGATGAACCAACAGCGTTTTTGTGCAAGATCGCAGGACCAAACCGGCTCGGAAGCACGATGCATAGCCACCCCCTAAGACTACTGAAGCGGCGGACCGCGTCGAGTGACACCTCACTTCGCGTGAACACTGGGAAAAGAGTCACTTCAAGGTCACGGCCCGATGGTTGACTTCGAAGTTTAAGCCGCCTTAAGACGAGGTTATCTCAACGCCGTATTGGACGATGGTTCGCATGGTCCCGCCGGCCTATTCCCGGGGCACGCCGCAAAGGGGCTCCAGCCACTGCCGCTACTTTTCCAGAGCTCGTCCGCAGCGCGCGAGCGTTTCTCCAGAGCCTCGGCCTCGCCAGGATGGCCGAATCCGTTGCGCGCATTCGCGCATGGCTTTGTCCAGCGCTGCCTGCCCGAAGCCATTGAGTTGTCGCGCCGTTCGCGACCCGTTGCGTCGAGGCTTCCTTCCGCAGGCGCTCGGTCCTTGGGCCCCCAATGTTCCTTTGGAATTCAGCTGGATCTCCGGCTCACGCTCGGTGATCATGCGAGCCGGAGTCGGACGGCTGCTCGTCCCACCCGACGCTTGAGGCGCTCTAGACGATGTCGGAAGATCGTCAGCGTTGATGCAAATGCTGCTTGCCCTCGAGAGAGTTCGCTCCGACATCCCGCGCGGAAGTCAGCACCGGCGTTCAAGCAGGCTAGAGCGTTTCACGTTTTAATTGAAGCATACCCAGCGTTTGCGAAGTAGTTTTTGCATTCGTCTTGTTGGATGGTTTTGATGAGTTCGCCGAGGTGTCGGCTGATCTCGTCGATAGTGCGTTTTTGGGCGGCGCGCATCCAGTGCTTGATTTTGGCGAAGGTCTGCTCGATCGGATTGAGGTCAGGCGAGTAAGGCGGCAGATACCAAAGCCTGGCTCCGGCCGCCCTGAGGATGCGGCGGAGCGCAGTCGACTTGTGGCTGCCGAGATTGTCCATGATGACAACGTCGCCAGGCTTCAGCGATGGCAGTAGGATCTGCTCGACATAGGCGCGGAAGCATTCCCCGTTGATCGGCCCGTCGAACAGGCAGGGAGCCGCAAGGCGGTCGTAACGCAGTGCGCCGAGGAAGGTCATCGTGCGCCAGTGGCCGTGTGGTGCGAAGCCGCGAAGGCGAGCTCCTTTCGGTGCCCATCCACGCAGCGGAGCCATGTTGGTCTTGATCCAGGTCTCGTCGATGAAGACGAGGCGCTGAGGATCAAGGCCAGCCTGCCACGATCGCCAGCGTCGCCGTCGGCGGGCCACATCAAAGCGGCCTTGTTCAAGAGCGAACAGCGTTTTTTTTGAACCGCAGCCCCTCGCGGCGCATGAACAGCCACACCGCATTATGCGAAACAGCGACCCCGCGCGCCGCCAACTCGTCCTTCAGCGCGTGCAGCGTCAAATGCGGGGTCTGCCTGATCCGCTCCTTGATGAAGTCGCCGTGCGGATCCAGCACAGACTTACGCTGTCTGCCCATTCTGTCCGGTTTAACAGAGCCGGTCGCCCGATAACGCTGCGACCACTTCACCACCGAGGAGACGGCCACGCCAAAACGCAAGGCCGCCGAGCGGCAACTCTCACCCTTCGATACTGCCGCGACCACCCGCTTCCGCAGGTCGTTGGAAAGGGGTCTGACCATCGATGCTGGCCTCCGATCCAGCCAGCATCTTGAATCATATTCGCCGCGGAACCGGAATCCCTCCAGATTCAGTAAATTCGTGAACCGCTCTAGCCTCGATCGTAAGCGCCAGCCTCTCGTCGAGGAAACCTGGATTGAAATAGCGAGATCTCATTGCTGTGTAGCACGCGGGCGAAATGCATTGCATCAGAACTTCACATTGAAGGTGGCATTCAGTCCGTTCTGGGTGATGCCTGAACCGAACCGGCCCTGATAGGCGATGCCAAGGGTGCTGTTGTTCGAAAGCTGGAAGTCCAAACCGGATTCGACGAGTGCCACGTCCTTGCCGATGGATAGGCCTGAAGCTGCAAAAGGGCTGGATCCAGCAGCAAAGCTGGCTGTCGACAGCGGAATGAGGTCGCCTACGGCATGACGCCAGCCAATATCGGCTCGCGCAGTCGTGGCGATCTGGCCAAGTTGAAAACGGGTGGTCGCGTAGACGCCGAGCGTGGAGAGCGTCGTATCCATCGTGCCAGCGCGCACATTAAGCGCCGCTCCGTTCAATCCCCTCTCGCTAAAGCTGTCCGTCGCCGCGCGAACATGGGCGAGACTAGCATAGGGCTCGATCACCGAATACTTACCGAGATGGACTTTATAGCCGAGTTCTCCAAAAATCTGGAACGTGCCTGCATCGTAATCCGAGATCAAGTTGTCGTTGAACCCTGGGAACCTCACGTTGCGGCTCATCTCAAGATCGTGCCATGTATAGGCAAGGCCTGAACGGAAGGCGATGGCCCCTTCTGGCACGGTCCACTCGGTGCCGGCATAGGTCCCGAACGTGTAATTGTCGCTGCGGCCTGACGACGAGGCCGCGCCAACCTCGAAAGTGGAACGGCTATAGCCCGCAAGGACACCGACGCGCCAGTCGTCAAATACCGGCGTGTCGACCCCGGTCATGAGGCCGCTGATGGAGGATCTGGTGCTTGCACCATTGCTATCGCCCGATTGGGTCGTCCATCCGCCAAAGGCAGAAGCCCACGCTGCATACCCCCGCAGGTCATAAGAGGACAGGTCAGAAGAAGCCGGGCCGACCAGGCCGGTGGCAGAGGCAGAACTGCCGTCTCGCCTCGGCTCAGGACCATAACCCATCACCGCCATCGCCGCGGTTGGCGCGCCGCCAAACGCCTGTTCGAGACGGTTGTAGACTGCCGAACGCGCATAGTAGCTGTCATTGACACGTCTGCCCTGCTCCGACGCATAGATCGACGGAGAAAGTTGACGCAGCCCAGATGTCACCGCCGTGCCGTCCGGCGCGGAAAAGTCGAGCGCCGCGAGAAGCGGGTGCAGCCCTACAGCCGCGCTGCCAGCTACTCGATCGAGCGCCGCGCCCACCTGGCGGCTGTTGGCATCGGCTCCATAACGCGAATAGGCATCGGATGGGCGGGAGAGCGTCAAGGCGTAGGTGTTGTCGCCTTGAGCCGCTGCACTCGCCACCAACGTTGGCGATTGCAGGGCTGTCGTCACGTTCGCGAACGAGCCTGTAAGATTTGTTGCGTTCAGCCATTGATTTGAGGAGACGCTAAAGCCGCTGCCATACCAGCCGCGCTGCGGGGTGATCGTGAGCGTACCATCGAGCGTCGCATTGCCGTTCACCACGAGATGGCTGAACGCGCCAGCATCGTTTACGGCGACCTGCAAGCGACCGGTCGAGGTTTGCAGATAGTCGCCATACACCTTGATGCTGTTGCCCAGACCGTTGATGAGGGGCGCGACAACACCGCTATTGGTGAAGCGACCACTGGCATTGAGCAGATAACTGCCGTTACCGGACAGGGTTGCACCTTGCGCGACACTTGCATCGTACACCGCGTGATTGCCAGCCAATGTCGTGGCGCCACCGGCGAACTGCAGCGAAAGATTGTTACGTCCGACGATATTACCGTCGTAGCGGGTTGCAAAATTTGCGTCTGGCTCCTGCGTTGAGTGACCGTTCGCATCAGGCTTCAACCCGAACGTTAATTTGGTCAGACGCGGAGCACCGTTCTCGTCAAGCTGGTTGTAGTCAGACAAGATGTCCCCCGACAATGCAGAGCCACGCATCACATTGATCTCGCCGACGTAACCGTTTTTCGACATGTACATCGCTGCATGACTGCCAGCCAGTCGCCCGGTCAGATCGAACTTGCTGACGAGCGGACCTGCGATTTCGCTCAGCATCGGGGCTTGGTTATCGCCAATCGTTCGGATATACGAGCCACGATATTCATAGTAATTGCCCATCGCATTGTTGCCAAAGTCGAAACTTGCCGCGATGCCATGCTCACCGAGAGCCTGCACATCGCCACGCTGAGTCAGTGTGTGATCCTTACCATAGGCGAACATGACACCGCGCCCATACGCGCCGTCGGCGTACACGCGGGTTCCGGACGGGACCGTGATGTGATTGTTTTCGCCGTCGACGCGGATGCCGGCGCCCCCTGCTCCTTTCGAAAGCAGGTCGGCGCGCTGGACCACAGTGTTGCCGCTGCCATAGACGTGCAGTCCCAGTCCGAGAGTAGCCGTATTGTACGTATTTGGCAGATAGGCGGTACCCTCAGCATTCCGAGCGAAGAACGGATTGTCGTTTATCAGATCGCGACCGGTGCCATAGATGGAGTAACCAAATAGATCACGCCGATCAATGCTTTGGCCGATGTCTTGGAAGGCGGCGATCTCCGCCTCCATCGGGGCGGTGTAGTTCCGGTATTGCTGGTGGCTCAACAGGCTATTCTTAAGCTCGCTATGCGAGACAAAGGGGACATCCAGCCGGCCGTCCTCAGTCATCACTCGAACCGGAATACCTGGCATGGCACCGGCCAGCACTTCGCTCACTTGCGTCCCGGCGAAATAGCCCCGATCGCGGCGCAGGTCGAAAACGTCCTTAGCTGGCGGGTTCACGCACAACGAGCAATAGATCACCTGCCCCGGCCTGGCTTGTTTGCCGTTGTCGTCATACAAATGGTTAGTCCAGGCATTTATCGCTTTCGGGAAGTACGGTGATATCGGCTCGGTGGGCCAACCATCATAGCCGCCAATGGTACCGGCCATTCCCAGCTGATGAGCGAACTCATGAATCATAACAGGTGCCAGGCCGATCTTCGGCGTCATTGGCAATTGCGAAGGAATGTATGCTTCGGATGAAAATCCCATTTCGCCGATCGCGATCATACCATGTGCGCCATGGTTCAACTCGCCCGGATTCTGACCGGTGACTGCCGCCTGCACCTTGTTCTCGCCGTCAGGCGACGTCTGGACTGAGGCCCATGCCGTGTTGCCCTGAATTCCGCCGATGTTGACGACGGCCGGCGACTGCCCGGGTTTGACCCTTATGATTTCGGCCCAATAGCGGATCGCTGCGAGCGAATGGTCCGTTTCCCATTGCGCTAGATCCCGAGCTGAATACGCCGGCTCGCTACCTCCGCCACAACAGAAAGGGCCATCTCCGGGACCGAATATCCGTGCTCGGATAAAGGACACGCCGTTCGAATCCCTAACATCGTAAGTTTCAACCGCTCTACTGGGAGAATCCAGCAAGGCACTAGCCGCAAGCACGATGGTCGTAATTGTCTTCGTCTTCATTTAAAGATTCTGTTCGAGGTCTTGATTGCCGGCGTGCTTCGCCGTCCAACTTGGAGCGCGCGTGCACGCAGATGCGCCAGCGAAGCGCAGCCGTCATTGATCGGACATCGGCCTTGCGCCTTCGTAGCCCGATGAAGTCAAGTCAACTCACAAGCATGTCCCTCATTGCTGGTGGCTTTGATTTCAACTTCCTCAAGCTCAAACTGGGGCACTTCACGCTTGCCATTGCGATCGGCCGAGCGGTTTGCGCCTGATCGAAATGATCGCCCGAAGCCTCGGCGCCAGGCGATGTCGATCGTTCTCATGGTACCGCCAATATGCGCTCCTATTGTCATTTGATCGCGCAAAGCCCCCCCCTTTGTGCAGCGGACCAATCCCGACAAAGCAGGCGGCTTGCGCGCAACTAACAACGAGCGGAGCAAAAGACGGGCCAAATAGCCTGATGCGTCCACCCGCGCGCAACCAGCTGAACGCAGCATCCACGCGCGACTGCCCGTCTGCGCGAAAGCAGGCGCTTCGTGTTGGAACACCCACCAATGTTGTCGCACACTCGCCAGGCACACGAGCAAAACGATGCCCCCTGGCAGTTGCAGCGCATTCCTTTGTTCATCTTTGCTGTTGCCGATCAGTTCAGCGTTTGAATGGCGCCGCAACAGGCGGGCATTCTTATTGCACTCGTCGTCGTGAGCTTCGTCCTGGCATGCGTCAGGCATAAAACACTCGGGACGCGAGGCCCGTCACTTCATGCTAGACGACGCGTAGAGCAGGTCGAATGCAACGCGCGCGACCCGGCTGCTTAAAATGCTCGGGACGGCGATCGGGCCTCAGACGGATCGATGATGGTCAAGCAATTTACTCAGGAGAAGCCGGACCCAGTCCTCAATGCCGCAGACGAACGCTTGACCCGCCGCGCCGTGTTAGGTGCAACGATCGGGAATATTCTCGAATTCTACGACTTCGGGACCTATAGCTTTTTCGCGATCCAGATCGGACAAGCGTTTTTCCCGGCAAGCGACCCGTTCGCCAGCCTCATGCTGTCGCTCGCAACCTTCGGCGCGGGTTTTGTGACCCGGCCGATCGGGGCCATCGTGCTCGGCTCGTACTCGGATCGGGCCGGCCGCCGGCCCGCGATGACCGTCAGCTTTGCCCTGATGAGCGCCGCGATCCTTGTGTTAGCGCTTACTCCCTCATACGGGACAATAGGAGCTGCTGCTCCGCTCCTGGTCATTGTCGGCCGTTTAGTGCAAGGCTTCGCGCTCGGTGGTGAGGTTGGTCCGACAACTGCCTATTTGCTGGAAGCGGCGCCGGCCGAGGGGCGCGGTCTTGCTGTCTCGTTTCAGCCTGCCAGCCAACAGATCGCTGCAACGGCCGGGGCGCTTGTTGGAGAAATAATCTCCCTGACCATGACAAGCGAGGCACTCAATGCGTACGGATGGCGGATCGCGCTCTTGCTCGGCGCGGCCACGCTGCCGTTCGGATTTTGGCTGCGGAACTCCTTGCCCGAAACGTTGCACCGCCCTGAGCTGCCTGCTCTGGTCATCCAAACTGTAGGGAAATCGCCTGTTGCGCGCCGCATCATGAGCTTGGGATTTGTCATCTTGGCCAGTTGCACGATCATTACCTATGTTACGGGATACATGACCACCTATGCCCTGAGCACCCTGCACGTTTCCGCGCCTCTCGCCTTTGGCACTACGCTCGTCAGCAATACGATAGGAATTGTTGCCGCACTGCTGGGCGGCTGCCTCGCAGACCGCGCAGGCCGCCGGCACATCATGATTTGGCCGCAGATCGCTGCATTGTTGATGACCTATCCCGTATTCTTCTGGATCTCAGAGAGCCGCAGTGCCCTCGCACTTCTCGGGGGCCTCGGCGCGCTCACCCTCATCGGAACGATTCCGTATAGCGCCTTCTATGTGAGCATGGCCGAAGGTTTGCCCAAGAACATTCGTGGTGGCGCCTTCGCTACGATCTACGCCTTTGCCATAGCGATCTTCGGAGGCACAGCTCAACCAGTCGTCACCTGGCTGATCTATCTTACCGGCAGCGCGCTGGCGCCCGCCTGGTACATGCTTATCGCTAGCACGGCCGCGCTCTGTGCCATGCTCATGATGCCGGAGACTGCACCGCTCAAGAATAATAACGCTGTAAACAAGCAAAGCCCGCCATAGCGCTGGACAATATGATCACGTGTACCTTCCTGCCGATCGCGGGACGCCTCATGCCGCCTGACGAGAACGTGGGATGCTGCCTTTGCCGCACGTCGATCGCGCGACCGTCGAGAGCCGACAGCGCGGAGTACCCTGAGAGCACTCAAGACCTCGTCGATGGTTACCAGGCTCATCAGACTGTCGGGCGCCCACAGCGCTTCACACGACGCGATCGACGACGCAAAGTACCTCAAGGCTCTCGTCCCGAGAAAGCGTCAGGTAAAGTTAAGCCGTGATTTAGAAGGGACTGGCCGACGGATTTCGACATCTGAGGTAATTTCCAGCGAGTTCGATCCGCATTGGATATGTGCGTGCTTCTGGAAACTTCTTCACCATCCAGGAGTGATCGCGCAACCGCATTTTACTCGTTTCCGTCGTGTCCAGTTTTCCTAGCTCCCCCAGTTGCCTCTTATCGCGGTAGGTCAGCTCGAACTTCTCTTCGCGACAAAACCGCACGAAGCGGCTCGCGATTTCCTCGTCTGCGAAATGAAATTGAAGTTCGCCCGGCTGCACCACCAACGGTCGGTTTCCTTTGCATAGGTCCTCGCCACCTAATAAAGCTCAGCGAACGCCTTGGTGCTGGCCTTGAGCATTACCAACCACGGGCAACTTCTTGGCTCAAAGATCGGTGGAGCCGGGCGAACGACGGTCGGCGTCGGACTTCTCTTCGGCTACTTTGCCATCCGGCCCTTCCGTTTCATGAGCCTGCTGCGCGATGCGCGTTGAGCCTGTACGCGCACTCGCGCGTCGCGCCCCCAAGCCGAGGTTGGGTTTACTTGTCTTTCAGCGCAGCATTTTGCCCGCCCTTGCGCTTGTCTTCCTGCGCTTCATATTGCGCCTTGACCTTTGGATCGGTTGTGTCGCCCGCGACGGTGTCGGCTTCACTGCCATCCAAGCCCGGCGCGGCCTTGATAGCCCCCGCTATGTCGCTCGTCTGCGAGCCCTTGCGGATGAACGGCTTTAGATACGCATCCAGCTTGCCTCTGCCCGGGTCTTCGAGTTCTTCCGTCAAAGCGGCGAGGTATTTATCCTTATCCGTCGCGGCCCAGCCGATCCCAATGCCCGCACGGCGAGCAAGTTCTGCATGGATCAGCATGATGGAACGACCATTGCCGTCGAGGAACGGGTGACCATAAGCGAGATAGCCCATCACTTCGCCGGGCTTTTCCGCCATGAAGGTCTTGTCCTGTCCCTTTTCCAGCGCGTAGTCGATCGCTTTGCGAATGTCATCGGGATGAGCGAAGAAGATAGCGCCTTTTTTCACGTGGATGTGGGACGCGTTTGTGTGCCGATCTTGTCCAGCCCAAGGGAATACGGCCTCGAAGAGCGTTCTATGCGTTTTTAGAACGTCGTCGTAGCTCAGGGAAGGCCGCGCCTTGAGATGATCCAAAGCCGCGTCGATGCCGGTCAGGAAAGAATTGTGCAGGAGGCGCTGAACGATTTCGGGATCTTTGGCTTTTGCGACATTGCGCAAATAGCCGCGCGACGCAAAATCCCCGAACGGATCAAACGTCACGGACGGCTTTCGCGAAGATAGCGCGCCTGAAGCCGCACGGCCTGAACACGATCCAAAAGCCCGGCCCGCTGAAGCGCGACGATAGTATTCTCGATAGGATCGAAATTCACATCATCGCCAGAGAGGCGCGTCACGTGATGGGCAAAGACATCGTTCGAGGTCACGACCACCGAGACGTTATTGGCGGTCGCCAGCCTCTGGATAACGCCAGCGGTGTAATGGGGCTTGGTCGCGGAACGTTGGGCCGACATGGATTCTCCTTCCTTCCAATATAGTACGAAAAGGGCTGAAAATCCATTGAGTCGCAGCCTTCTAGGGGTTTTGTACGCCCGTAAGCCCCTGAAAGACCTAAAGAATTGGTCCCACGCTTTTCCATCTGAGCGGAGTCCTTTGGAAGGTCGACGGAGCGTTAGAGGCCCAGGGATTTACCCAAATGAAAGTGGCAAGCTCGGCTTTCTGATCTTTTGTCTGCCTGCCAAAAATGGCACTCCCTCGCAAACCTGCGACGCCCCCTCCACAAAACCCCCGTAGCCAGCGTTGAACGGTTTTGTCCGAAGCGCCAATGGCTCGTCCTGTCGGAGCGCTGCTTCGACGCAATGAAGCGTCACGCCGCTGCGTCGGGCGGTTCTCTGCGTCTACTTCGGTCGAATAGCGGGGCTTTTGTCTCATTGGACAACATAGCTTGCCAAAGTTCTTTGAACGGCTTTTCCCCGAAGACCCATCCCTCCCTCAAAGCGCAGGCACGGAGCCCTGAGGCTCGACAGCTTCCCTTCAGCAAGCTATACAGGAACATACAGCGAACAAAACCCTTCTGGTTGCGAGTCCTCGCGATGCATCTCGACTGAAGTATTTCCCCAGTAGATCATGAGGTTAGGGGCAGGCAGCTCGCCCCTTCTCTGGATGACGCCGATTCAGGAGTGGTAGCGATTGTCCTTGTTCCGTCATTTGCATGATGAGGCTTTTTTGGCCTTCTCGCGCGATCACAAGCACCTGTACGCGGCCTGTCTGCTCGACCTCCTTGAACGCTTCTTTTCAGGCGCGCCGTCGTTCCCGACTCCGCAGCAGGTCGTCCACGCCATCTATGACGTCATGCGCGCCAACCCGGCCCTCTGGAGCGAAGGCGACGACTTCGGCACCCTGCCGGAAATGATCTCGGCAGGTCGCCGCCGTATCCGGAAGGCCGACGTCGCGCTCGCGTCCGAGAGGGGCGACAAGGCGCTCGGTCTGGCACGGCAACTCTACGCGCGGCTGCTCGCCTGGGGTTGGCTTGAGGAGGAGGAATACGGGCTCCGTGTCACGGTCGACATGGCTATGGGACCGCTGCTCGTGATCCAGCGGCTCGCGAGCCTCAATAAGGATCTCTCGCAGCGGTTCGGCGGCTTGATCGTGCAGATCCGCCTCAATCTCGAAGCCGTCGAAAAGCTGAGACCCGAGATCACCGACCGCAAGCAGCGCGAAGCCGCGCTCGCCGTTCGCGAGGCACGCAACCAGGCCGACCAGTTTACCAAGAGCCTACGCGCCACTCTGGCCGATCTGAAGCGGATCCGACGGACCGTCATGGAATCGAAGACGGTGGCTACCCGGCTGGAAGCCTTCTTCGAGGAGTTCGTCGACCAGCTCCTGCTGAAGGATTTCGAGTCCATCCTCACCGTCAACCATCCGTACCGCTTCCGCGATGCCATCGTCGATCTCGCACGGCGGATCTCCTATACACCGGACACTATGCAAGTCCTCGCCGAGGAGTACACCGCTTCCAGCATGGCCGCCGACGTCGAGGACGGTCGAATGGCGGCGGCCGACGATCTGCTCGCAATCGAAAACATCTTCGAACAGATCGGCGAGATGTTCGAACGGATCGAAGCCTTCCGCAGGCAGCTCGAAGCCCGGGTCCGCAACACCATCAAGTACGCCGAGCGCGGCGGGCAAGGACTCGTCGGCCGGGCCGGCGACCTGGTACGGCGGCTGGACGCTCTGCTGCGAGACGGCAGGCACGACAAGGCAACCGTCGAATGGAGCATCGAACCGCTGCGGTCGCCTTGGTCGGAGCACCATCAGGCGCCAGCCAGGCAGCCGCGCCGCCCGGTCGAGGCGAGGGAGCTCGCCGGCCCGCCCTCGGACCCGTTGTATGAGCTGAGGAAGAAGCTCCGTCTCGAGTACATCGCTCGCATCGCGCCCCTGCCCGAGGATGTCAGACGATTCCTTGAGGACCAGGTGCCGCCATTCGCGACCAAGGAAGCTCGCTTCATGGAAATCGACACCGTGGACGACTTCCTCGCGTTCGATTGCGCCCGCCGCTATGCACTGACGGGCGAGGTTCCGCCGCAGGTCGCGGCCGGCTTCGATCTGGAGCCGCGCCCAGACACGCCGCCCCACGACAGCGAATGGCTTCGTTGCGCGAACTTCCTGGTCAGGCGATCCGGTTGGCTCCGGAAAGCGGAGGCGCCCCATGCTCAGTGAGTTCGAAAACGTCGAGCGCTCCTTCGGTACGGAAAAGGCGGGCGACCTCCGCAAGGCGCTGCACTTCCTGCTGCGGCGGCAGTTCGTGTTCGCGGGAGATCCCAGAACCGGAACCGTCTACAACGTGATCATGGACGGCCGCTTCCGCAACGTGGTCGATGACTTCTTCGATAGTTGCGGGTACCGCGTCCATCGCGATCCGGAGGCGCAGTGGGCCGGCATCGTCGCCATGGACGACGACGTGCCGCTGCCCCGGATGAAGCTCGACGAAACCATCGTCATTCTGGTGCTGGCAGCGTACTGGCAGCAAGAGGTGAACGTCGGAGCGGTCGAAGACCGGGCCGTCGTGGTCGCCACCTTGAATGACCTGTTCGACCGCTACCGCGAGATGGCGCAACACGGCGGCGGAGGCGCGATCTCGGCCGCCCGCTTCCGCGATATCCTGCGCGAGACCGCCCAGCGCAGCCTTGTCGAGATCGGCGACTTCGATGACGAGCAGCAGGACTGCGAGGTCAGAATCCGCCCGATGATCAAACTGATCAGCGGCGGCGACGCCCTGCAACGGCTCGAGCGCTACGTACGCAGCGAGGAGACCCGCTTTCCGCAGCCCGCGGGAGACGAGGCATGATGGAGCTACGCCACCTGACGATGGTGAACTGGCATCTGTTCGACGTCGCGGACATCGACATCACGGGGCACGTCGGCGTCCTTGGCGAGAACCGTTCCGGCAAATCGACGATCCTCGACATGGCCCAAGTCGTGCTCACCGGCGGCAGCCGGCGGTTCCTGCGTCTGAACGCAGTCGCCGGCGACAGTGGAAAGTCGCGTAGCGGCTCGAAGCGCAGCGTCGTCGACTACTGTCTCGGCACGCTCGGCGAGGACCAGCGACGGCGCGACGAGGCGCGCACCTACATTGCGCTCGGTTTTGAAGACACGGAAAACGCGCGGCCGCCGGTCACAATCGGCATGGCGTTCGAAGCGCGGAAGTCGGACAGCAGGGAAACCGTGCTGGCGCTGTTCGTCACCGTCGGCGCTGTTCTAAGCTCCAAGGACTTCATCGAACAACGTGGGAAGTTGCAGTTCCCGGCGCAGTGGGAAGACGTGCGCGCCCGGATCGTCGCGGCGGTCGGTGAAGGCAACTTCGTCAACCACCGCGATCGGGCAGGCGACTACGTCCGCGAGTACATGCGCCATCTCCTGCCGCATTCGCCCTACGGCGAGCAGAACGCAAGCGCCCTGCAAAAGTCGATCGTCAATGCAATGACGCTCGATCACAACCAGACGGCCACGCAGTTCGTGCGGAACTATATCCTCGAGGACAGTCCGATCGGAATCAAGGAGCTGCGCGAGTCGATCCAGACCTACCGCAATATCAGCGAAACGATCCGGAAAATGCGCCTCAGACTCGAAGCCCTGAGAGCGCTTCGGGAGATTCTCGCCGCACTCGAAGAGGCGCTCGAGACCAAGTTCAGAGAGGAGTGGATCGCCAAACGCGCGGCCTGGCTCGCGGCGCGGGCGATCAACCTGGACTTTAAGACCAAACGGCGTACCGAGCTGGCGCGCCGAGATGCCGCCGCGAAAGAACTCGAATTCATCGAGGAGGACGTCAAGGCCATAGATCAGGAGATCGAACGCCTGACGGCGGCGATCGCCGAACACGATGCCAAGACCGGAAGAAAGTCGCTGCAGCAAAGCGCCGATGTGGCCGCGCAGGCGGCGCAGCGCGCCTCGGCCGACTTCAAGGCACGCCTGGATAACATCCGTCGCCTGCATCCGCTTCGGGCGATGTGCGCGGCCTCCTTCGAAGACTTCGTGCCTGCGCTGGAGCATCTTCTAACCGCCGCCGCCGGGGCTGACATAGCGGGCGTCTCAGACGAGCTCTCCGCGGCCGAGAAATCCTTCGCGACCAGCGGTGCAAAATGGCTGCCGAAGATCGACGAAGCGCGTCAAGCGATCATCGCGGAGCTTTCAGGACTGCGCGGCCGGCGCGACGAGGTGCTCGAACGGGTCCGACAGCACGCCTCCGGGGGGGCGCGGGCCTATCTTGGCGACGACACTGAACTCCTCTGCCGAAGGCTCCGGCAGAAGGGCATGGCCCCGCGCGTGCTCTGTGACATCATCGAAGTCGCCGAACCCGAATGGGTGGGTGCCGCCGAGGCGCTCCTTGGCCGCGACCGGGAGGCGGTGTTCGTGGACAGAGCGGACATCAGCGCCGCCACCGCGATGTTCAAGGAAGGCCGCCGCGAGTTTCGCCACGCATCCCTCGTTAGCCTGAACAAGCTCGAGCAGTTCAGGGCCAAGCCGGAGCGCGGCAGTTTCCCCTCCATCTTCCGGAGCCAGGATCCGGACGCGATGGCGTTCATCATGCGCCGCTACGGCACGGTCCGTCTCGCCGACACGCTCGATCAGTTCAATAGGCCCGGCCGGGCCATCATGAAGGATGGCCTCTACGACGATGGACTCGTCAGGACCCATCGCTGGATCGAAGCCTCGCAGCACAAGATCGGAAAGGCGGCCCAGGCGAACGCCCTGCGCTCCCTGCAAGATCAGGCCGAGGAATTGGATCGGCTCATGGCTGACAAGAGCAAGGAGGCCCAAGCCGCGGAGCAGGCCTTTGCCGCTCTGAAGAACATCTGTGAGGGGCGTGACGACCTAAAGGCTTTCGCTGCGGCCTGCGCGGCCGCGCAGACCGAGATCGGCGAAGCGCATGCCAGACTCGATGCACTCGACGGCGCGGGCGACGGCGGCATTCGCGACAAGAAGCGAGCGCAGCAGAAGCTGAAGGACAAGAGGCTCGACGAGAGAAAGACCCAGCAGAAGGCGTTTGGCGAGCATGACGGCGAACTCAGATCGGCCGAGAGGAGGCTCGGAGATGGAGAGAACGTGCCGGGCTCCGAGCTCAACCTCCGGGTGGCCCGGTCGATCTACCGCAAGACCTTCCCGCTCTACTCCGCAGCGAAAGGCAGGCTCGTCTATCGCGAGCGCCTCGATGCCGCAGCAAAAGGCGGTTTTGCTGAGAAACACCGCGCCATCGCAGACAAGGCGGTCAAAGATGCCGATGCGTCGGATGTCGAGCGCGTCCGGATCGAGCGCCGGGTTCGCGAGTTCCTCTACGATTACTTCGACCAGTTCGGGATGAGCTCGCAAGTTGGCGCAGAAAGCGAGCCGCTACGCGAGGTGAAGCCCTGGATGGAGCAGCTCATCTCGGATATTGAGTCCAACGAGCTGCGCCAGTACGAACGGCAGGCCCGAGAAGCGGCAGAAAAGGCCTCGACGTTGCTCCGCGGCGAGTTCATCAACGCGCTCACGGCGCGGATCGGCAAGATGGAGCGGGAACTGCAGTCGTTGAACCGTAGCCTGCACGCACATCCCTTCCACAACGAGAGATATTCCTTCCATCGCACCCAAGTGGTGGAATTCCAGCCCATCCTGAAGATCATCGAGATCGCCAAGACCTCTCCGGAGGCGCTTGACATGCTCTTCCGGGGCGATGTGCCCGATGACTTCCCGCACAAGGATACGATCCTTGCACTCGAGGCGCTGCTAGAGGATCCCGACAAGGACTTCACCCAGTTTGAGGACTACCGCAACTTCTACACCTTCGAGATCCACATGGAGGATGTCGCTACCGGCCGCTCGACCCGCTGGGAGCAGCGGCGCGGCACCGGATCGGGCGCCGAACAGCAGGTCCCCATCTACGTCGCCATCGGCGCTTCGCTCGCCGCCGTCTACGGCAGCGCCGAGCGTCGTACGGGCAAGCCCGCCGGCTTCGCTCTCGCTATGTTCGACGAGGCCTTCTCGAAAATGGATGGCAAGAACCAGCGGCAGATGATGAGCTTCTATAAGAATCTTGGACTCCAATTCGTGATCGCGGCGCCGTTCGAGAAGCGGGTCGCCGTGCTCGAGCACATGGATACGATCGTGGAAGTGGACCGCATTGGCGAGCAGTCCAGAGCCACCGTCGTGCAACTGAAAGCGAAGGCCAAGCGCGAGCTGATGGCCATCGATCCGGACCTGATGTCCGAAGATGAGCTCGCTAGCCGTCTGGCCGCCGAGTAGCCATGGCGCGGCGTTTCACGGACGCGAACGACCTCTTGAATGACCTGCTCGATCGCTTCGAGGCCGGGGCCGCGAGCCCGATCGCCCACCCGGATTATGCCGCCTTCGCCTCGGTAGTCGCGGCGGACGCCTTCCTCAAACAAATCAGGGAAGCCGAAGGCACCGGCGCGGTGTCCGTTGGCTGGGGCCGAGGCGTCAAGCGGGATCAGGTCGCACACGTGCGGCTGGCCTCGGCGGAGATCCTATACCGATATCTCGACCGCACTCCCGCGTCACGGATTGCGCAGGACGCTGCGGCAAGGCTTGCCGCCGGATCGGCGCTGCGCGACTCTCTGAAGACCAGCGCTTCCCAAATCGCCGAGGTCTGGGGACGGGGGAAGACGTGGCACGGATTCGCTTCGTCCGACGTCGAGATGCTGCGCGACGCCTTCGTTCTCGCTCAGGCCATCCTGGACAACAAGCATCTGGACGTCGACTACAAGACCTTCTCGCGACGGACGGTGGGTCACAGCAAGACGCTCGAACGCATCGAGGGTGCGGTCGTGCGGCTCCTGAGCGGCATCCTGGAGTTTCCGCCCGGCGCGCGGCCCCGCGAGGCACTGCGGGCAATCGGACTGGAACGCTTCGCGCCACCGCTGCTGGTCGCAGGAAAAATCGACCTCGAGGGAGCCGACCTCTCCAGGATTTCTCCACATTATCTCGGAATCACTCCCAAGGAAGCAGATCGCGTCCGTTTCCGGGAGCCGCCGACGTACATTCTGACGGTCGAAAACTTCGCAAGCTTCAACCGGCACATTGCAGAGGCCGACCCCCGCCGACTGGGAACGACGATGTACGTCGGCGGTTACCCTTCGCTCGCCACCCAGCAGGCGCTGCGGATGATCGCAGGTTCAATATCCGAACAGACGCCAATCTTTCATTGGTCGGACATCGATCCCGACGGGACCTGGATCTTCCACACCATCGAGCGCGCCATCGGCCGACCGATCCGACCCCACCTGATGAGCGTCGAAATTGCCGAGCGCTCGGGACAAGTGCCGTCCAAAAAATCCGCACCCGCCCGATGCTCACCAGAATCCGGGATCGCGCGGCTGGCAGCGTACCTGGCAGAGGATGGAGCCAAGACGCTTGAGCAGGAAGAACTCGATCCCGTTTTGCCAGAGCTTCGTTAGAAATCCGTGTCGGTGTGAGGCCGACATCGCGCCGTCCGCAGTTCAAGGATCTCGGCGAAGGAGCCTGTTCCGACCGCAAGCCGGCCGATTTGCCAACTTACGCCCGCCTCTGCCGCCTGGCGTCGCAGATTGGCAATCGGCACCCTAGAATACTTCACGTCTACCGGAGTACAGGGCCCCGATTCCGTCATAGATGCCGAGGATGCTTCTATGACGTGGGCTCCTTGAGTGGCGAAGGCATCTCGTCCGGCGATGCATCTTCTGTGCGGCGTCAACGCGCCGGGCCGATCATTCCCTTCACCTATGTCACTGACAAGCCGCAGTCGGTCAGGTCGACCACGACGTCGCTTGTAGAAACGACGCCCTTGCGGTGAGTGATCGCCAGCACGGTCACATCTTTGGCTAGCGTACGGATATGGTTCATAATGTCCTGCTCGGTTTCTTCATCGAGCGCCGAGCTGGCCTCGTCAAGAAGAAGGATCGCCGGCTCGCCATAAAGCGCGCGGGCAATAGCAATACGCTGGCGCTCCCCGCCGGAAAGCTTCAAACCACGTTCTCCAATTGCTGTGTCAAATCCTTCAGGCAAGGCCTCGATCAACGGGAGAATAGCGGCTTTTTCCGACACAGCGCGAAGGTGAACTTCGTTGCGGGGCCGCCCTAGCAGGATGTTGTCGGCTAGCGACTCATTGAGCAACATCACGTCCTGCGGCACGACCGCAACTGCGGCATACCAATCCGCACGTTCGATGCCCGCTATATCGGTTCCATCTACCAGAATACGACCGCGGTCCGGTTCAATCGATTTTAAGACGAGCTTAAAGATTGTCGATTTTCCCGATCCCGATTCACCGACAAGGAACGTGATCCCACCCCGCCCAGCAATAAACGAGACGTTCGCAACGCCACGACCGTTGTCGTAGGCGTAACCGATGCCCTCGAAAGAGAGCTGGCCAGCGGAGGGCGTGAAATCTTGAGCGTGAGATGGTCGCCGCTCTTCGGGTGCGGCCCATAGTCTAGCCAGAGGGATGAGATCGGCTCGCGACCGCGCCACATCAGAGATGGCACGAGCAACCATCTCGAATGGCATATTGAGCTGGAGTAGAAGCGTGTTGAATAGCACCATATCCCCGATGGTGACCGCCCCGACCTGGTATTCAGGTATGAGAAAGAAAAACGTGACCGCAAATTGTAGCGCGACGGCTGGGCCGAGCACGGCGATGTAGGCAACGCGTTGCAACACATAGGCGCGCCAGTTATCACGCACCTCCCGCGCCGTCATCGCAAAGCGCTGGCTCATCCACGAATGACTGCCGAAATAGCGCAGCGTATCCATGGAGCTCATGACGTTGCCAACGAAACGCGCATTGTCCTGTCCCGCTTCTCTGGCTCGTTCCAGGAACACGTACGCCCGACGCGTGGAACTCCACGTCAATGTAATCAGGACTGCGCCATAGACGACGACGATTGCAGCGATCTGGATATTGAGGAGCGCGCCGAGAGTAGCGAACGTAAGTAGAAGTTGTGTTGCAGCAGGGATGAAGACGACGATCCCAAGCTGGACCAAAGCCGTCAGGGCGCTGCGCCCGCGCGCCGCCGCATTCTGTATCTCTACGGGATTGTGCTCAAGAAAAAAGGTCGCGGTTTTCCTCAGGATGCGATCAAAGAAGCCTGTTGCAGCGATGAAGCCCAGGTTCTCGGCTGTCATGAAGGACAGATACTGCAGCATGCGCTGCAATGCGGAGGCCACCCCGAGAAGGACTGCATAGCCTGCGAACCCCCACGCAAGCACCGACATGTCTCCCTCGCGCGGGAGACGGTCAATGAGACACGAAAATACATAGGGCGCTCCGACGCTGGTTGCGCTTGAGGTCAGCACCACGGCGACGACGACGAGAAGCAACCACCGATCGGAGCGCCAGTACGCATGCAAAATTTCGGAAACCGGTGATAACGTGCTGCCGTTCGACATATCTAGCGGGTAGAGGAATGGGCTTTGCTTAGGTTGAAAGAGCCGACATAGACCTGTTCGCATAACGATTCCATGCGAGCGCACGTGAAGATGCTCGATGAGGGCTCGCCTGACTTTCCGTTTACCATTGCTTGGCGTCAAATCAATCGATCCAGCACGGTCATCAACTCACCAAGGCTGGTAGGTTGTCGTCCGCCTTCACACATGAGAGATCATGCTTTGTGGCGGGTTGGCAAAACGCCAGCTGCGAATTTTGCGATTCTTGTTTGGTGATTGCGATCTCGACGAGGCGCTATGGGATCTCACCTTGAAGCGCGTCCAGGCGACATTAGGCAGGAGGTTTGGACTCAGCGATTTTAGCAGCGGTTAAGACCCGTGCCTGCCTCGGTGACAAAGGGTACTCAGCAGTGCGCGTTATCGGATCGTTGTTAAGCACCCTGTCTTTATCCGCGTGATCCCAAAGTTTCGGTGGCGAAACTTGAACAGCCTCAGAGACACGAACGCAATGGCTTTGATCAGATCGCAATTGGCTTGGCTTTTGAACAGAGCTGGACGTACACATGTGCTCGGTAAATTTTGATCTTTACCGGCAGGCGAGCCTTGGAGGCTTACGGCGAGATAAATGTATTCGGGCGCTCTGAAGTTCGCGGCTATGTTAGAAAGTATTGCACCCGGTATGCTCAATCGCGAACACCGAGTAGCGACCTTCGCCTACATCGTCCGCCTCTTTGCCTTTTGCCGGACCGATATCGGAGTTGTCGGAATGCTCGCACGCGCGACGCGATCCAGCGAACTTCTTTTCCTGTCCACAGTGCTCCTCACAGACCGGCTGGCCGCGTCACCAAGAGCAGATCCAGCCACTTCGACCAGGCGACGCCTTATATGGGACGCGCCGAGTCGCCGGCGATTCCCAGACCGCGTTCAGCCTCTCAGACGGCTTTGAAGTGCCCGCCGATCGACGACGAGGCTCCTAAGGTTCAGGTCTGGCTGCGGACCTGCCGCTAATCGACTGACCAGTGCTCGGGTGTCATCAACCACGACGACGCCGCAGTCATCTCATTCCTCTGTTGGCTTAGGGGAGCGTCTTGCAGATTGGCCTGGACTCGTTCAGCGATCCGGCTGCGTATCATTATATCCAAGAACTGAGTCATAGTGATAGGCAACCAGCTGGCCCCGAACGCGGCGATCACCAGCAGGAACGACCAATGGGAGCCAAGGCGATTGAGGTCTGTAGCGCTAGCATCATTCGCCGGCAAGAACAGGAAGTCGGCTGTAGCCGGAGGAGGAGGATCCGACTGCTGTCCAGCTAGCGATCGGCGCCTCCATCCTCGTCCTATGCTTGGTTGTCTTCGCCGTTAGTGCCGCACGCACGACGGATCGGTCAAACAGAAAAATAAGTCGCAGATACCATCCAACGGGTCATCCGCGCATTGAGGATATGACGTATCGGCTACCTGCATCTTGGTGGCGACGGGTTGGGCGGCAACCTCAGCAACAAAGGTCGGCACCGCCGCCATTCCAAGCGCAAGGGCGTTCGCAGTCACTATCACGAATTTTTTCATTCTAGAGTCGCTTCCCTAGGTTGGCCCCAGCCGACTACCACGTCTATCTGATCGCACCGGAAGTGGTACAATTGATTTTCTCGATCGGGTCTATCTACGGAATGGATACGTTCGAATAGCTCGGCAGGACCTCGCCTCACGTCAATAGAAGTCGGCCGAGCCGTTTATGGTCGAACACTCTCGCCCAGCCATCGACGCTATCGATGCATTTATCGAAGCAATCGGAGCACCCTGGTTTGTTGATCATCGTACACTGTGCGTCGCAATAGTTGGGACCGCACGGGTTTCCCGACGCCCCCATGCGTCACCTTCCGATTAGTGGATACGCGATTTCTTCACGGCCGATACGGCCAGCGCAGTCGCAAGGGCTGGATCTTCAAGCAATGAAACTCGTCAGCTGATTGACAGCTAAACCCTCTAGCATGAGATCATCTCTATTATTCGGACACGGCTGGGCTTGATGGGCACAAAGTCTCGAACAGAAGAAGGAGTTGGATCCCCTCAACATACCGCCCCATCGAGAACCAGATCCGCTCCATTTTATTGCCGTTGTGCATGTCTCGGTTTTCGACCCTCGCGGCTCGCTCAAATCGGATCAACTTGTCCGATTTATATCGACAATACTACCAAGGGAAATGGAATGAACCCGTTTGACAATATCGGCCCGTCTGCGACTTTTACGGATTGCGTCGAGCAGCAACAGGAAGAAACGGGGCAAGCAGACTTTGAGCAGCGGCTTGGAGAGCGTCAGCCGAGCCTCCAAACATCAGATGCGACTGGGGCGGAATCGTCCCGGACTGACACGGAAGGCAATTTGAGAGCGCAGGCTATTCAGGAGGACGAACGGTGCGCAGCTGCATCCTTCATCAGGACGCGCGCTCAGCTTGCCGCGACGCTGACCTGCGCAACCGTTGCGGAACTCAGAAGAGAAATCGAACTCGCTGCGCAAAAATCGGCACGATGGTCGAAAGCAACTGGGCCGTCAGCCGGCGGCATCGATAGTGGCCGCGTTTAAGACGAGGTGGTGGCATCGTCGTACGTTGAGCTGCAGCGCTTTCAGAATCACGCCAGCCATTGCAAGCCACAAGTACTGGACCGTCTAAGCGCGCTGGACCATTTGCGTTTCCAGGCGGCTTTGCGTTACGACGCCGCGCCCTTGAATATTTGGGGAGGCCAACAACTTGATCTGGGTCGCGCAGCGGCAGCGCATATGAGAGGGGACACCTATTCTTCGCCTTTCGTATCACTGTCCGAGGATGCTTCACAACTGCTCCTGTCGCCGGACGATGACAACGAGTATGGCGCTAAAGCAATCGCGGAAAGCGCGAACGAGTTGCACACCTACACGGTGCCACGGGTCACCACCTGGACGGCCGAAGAGATCGTCGGGATCCTTGAGGACGGGACTGAGAATGATGAACCCAATCTTGCATGGGTGAGCGATACCCCAACCGAGGAGCGCGAGGTACTGTTTCTGGGCGGGAATCTGGATGACTATCGGACCGCTAGCGAATTGAACCCATACAAAAAGTCAGAGACGAGAGGATGAGGTTAAAGGGTGCGAGAAAGCGCGACATCTCTTGTCGTGCTGATCGTAAAAATCGGAAGCAGCGTTGTGGCATCTATAATGCCTGATCGGAGTGGCCAGCGGGGGCTGGCCCGGTAGCGGGCGTCGACCATCAAAGTGTTCGCCGAGATCTGCATCGTCTTTCAAAGACGTCGCACTTGCCGTCGGAGGAAAAGCGAGTTATTTCGCTCGCCGATAACCCAATATGCTCCATTATAATCGCCGGAGCTCCCGCTCGGTCTGACAGCAATGCCAGCAGAGCACAACGAGCTTGCCGCCACGCCGGCGCGGTCGTGTCCGTCACAAGATTAGTGTTTGCAGAGAAGCACCGCCCTCACCGGCTTGGACACTCGGAAGAACGAAAAGCCCCAGCTCCTTCTGGGGGCCTGGAGGCCGGGATGCTGGGGCTCTCGTCGCCTTATCCAAGAGAAGCAAAAGGAAAGGCAGGCTCATTGTGCATTACGAAGTCGATTTGTCAAACCAGAGCGCACAATTTTCTATTGGCATGCCCACATCGGAAGCAATCCCTCTGGAGGTTACTTGTCAGTTGGTGACTCAGTTGGGCGACGCACATGCAGGCCTTTCGCGACAAGGGACGACATCCGCCCCTATCGTCAACGGGATCACGCACATGGGGATCACGCATATGTTTCTCCGGCTGCCGCGCTCAGCGGCTGGCTTCGTGCCCACGCGCCGATCTTTGGCGTAACCAATGGCCTCATAGAAAGCTTAATTGCCCGTGATCGAAAATGATCCGGCTCTCCGGCCGACGAGCCTCTCGCGGATTTGGTGCGTGTTCTCTTCCTCCGCGCTCCATCCTCTGGGAGATGGAGCCCGAGGAGCCTGGTGCGGCTCAGGTAATCCGCCGGGCCGACCTGGAGGCATGCTGCCATCCAACGGCATGTTGTCGCAAGACAAGAAGCTTGCTAGATTCCCAGTCGCCCCATCTGCGCTGACACGTGCCCAGCATCGGGAAGGTGGTACAACGCCTGGCCGCCAGCTCCAGTGCTCAACAAGGACTTGCAAAACGCAGGTGTGAGCTTGCCTCGGTGGATCACGACGTTGTCGTGCCCCTCGGCGGCTCGGGCGTTCTGCCAGTGCCGATTATAGCCGCGCTGTTCATCGGACTTCACGTGGCAAGCGGCGAAGTCACGGTCCCCCAGCATTGGCAATTGCCAGGCATGTATCGGCCGCTTGGTATGGATGTGCACCCACATCGGGCTTGGCCTCGCACCACTGCTCAGCGCCGCCGGCTGCAGCTTGACCTCGAACAGCTTCCCTGGCTCTCCCTGCAAGGCGCGCGGTGGATCGACTGGCGCCAATTCCCCCGCCGCCCGCAATTGCTCAAGGTACCTTTGCGACGGAAACGCATAGGTCTTCATGCAATCGCTCGTGATCGCCGCCTTTCGTTCGTTCAATGACTTTGCCTGCCCCTTCACCTCGGACCGCATCGCCTTGAGCCGAGATATTTTTTCATGCACTTCGGGCACCTGCGCCGGCGTGAGCAGGACCCGGCGGCGAGGCTCCTTCAGCGCGACTACACAGGCCTCAATCTCGGCAGCCTGCGTCTGCAGGCGCGTAATGACGAGATCCAAGACGTGGTCGGCGTCCTCGGGCTTCATCTGGCGCGCTTGCGAGACGGCACTTTGCTGAGCCGGAACGTTGAATTGCAGCAGTTCGTCCAGTCGCTCAAGTAATCTCGCCAGCGCTTTCCTTGAGGGCGGAGCCTGCCACATCTGCAGGTGCTCGGTAGCAGAGGTTGAGGCGCTCGCGCGTGCCTCCTCCGCGGTCACGAGTTTTTTGGTACCGAGGTCCGAGAGCACGATAACCTTGCCGGTCGGGGCCGTGGCCGCATCGGGCCTGGCGAGTTGCGACTCGGGTGGGCTGGCCGTCGAACTTCCCTCGCCTGCGGCGGCTACGCCCCTTCCTTTGCCCTTTCTGCGCGCTGCACTGCTTTCGCCCACCATGGCGGTATTTTGCGGCAGCGCAGGCCAAGCCGGTGGTTCAATTGTGGCTGCCAACTTTGGCTGCAGTGCCAGCAACCGCATGACTTCGTTCGCCGTAAGCCACGCACCTTCCACGATCTGGTCCAGCAACTGCAACGGAAGGTCAGCTCCTGATCCGGCTTCCCTCAGCGTGGCAACCATGGAACTCACTCCTGGAGCGAACTCCGAAAGCCGCTCCATGACACCTTCTAGAACGGCGCGATGCTCGGCGTCGAGCGGCGCCCCGTTGCTGTACATAACGGCATGGCCTGTCGAGACGAATGCTGGGAAAACATCTTCGATGAAGGTCCCGAGCAGACGCACACGCCCGTTCTCGCCCATGAGGGCTTCGTGCGCGTTTGGTTCCAACGTGCTCGCTCGCGCGTCAATCAAGAACTCCGCCAGAGCTATACGCGATTGCAGATACATGCACTTCATATTGAGCGCGCAGCCGGTGTGCAGCCTTAATGCGGCCGCTTCGGCCTTGCGAATCTCGGGCGTAGCGCTTGGCAAGTCGGCAGTAGCTGCGCAGACCGATTGCATCCGCTCCGCGCGCAGTGCCTTCTTTCCCCACCACTCCATGTGGGCCGCATGATGTTCCGCCACGCTTGCGACCGAGCGGCTCAGCTGGTCGGGCGTAGCGACGCCTTTCAACCTCTCGAACCAAATTAGCGCTTCTTTTCTCTTCTTCTCCACTTGCTCAACAATGTGCCTGGCCACGTTGTTACATTGGGTGGCTGCGTCAAGCGTGTCATCGCGGAGACGGCGGGCTCGATCGTCGGGCAGAATGCGACGCGCCAAATTTGGTGGCAGATCGGCGTAGTAGTCCAGAGCTGCTGAGCCTGCCCTGACGACCTGGTCGATCAGCTTTTGCGCCTCGGGCAAGTCCCGGGCTTGCCTGGCCACTCGACGGCAAGTTTCAAACTCCTCAAGGAGGCTCCCAAATTTTCGCTTTGCTGCGTTGATCTGCTCCCGCGCTGGCGCAACCACATCTAAATCTGGTGGCTGGTTCGCGAGCGGCACGGCTCGCTCCTGAGGCCCGGAGCGCATCCGCTCCACAACGGCGTCGAAGGATTGGCTGCGTTCCCCAGCGACGACGCCGAGTTCCCCGAGGCTGTCGGCTGCTGCAGTCCCAACGTGCGATTTGCCGGCTCCGCCAATGCCCGTCATGCTTTATCTCCGATTAAGTCGATGATGTGCCGCCTGTCTGAATAGACCGCTTGGCTGACGAGTAGCTGACCAAGAGCGTTCTCCCGGGATGAGCAAGAAAGCTCATGTCGCCTGTGGTTCCATTTCCCGTCGCAGCTCCTGTGTTGCTGAACTGCGGGCATGACCGCGTGAGTTGCGGGATAATCAGCTGAAGCACGTGACGGCGGACTAACCTGTCCTGGTCGTGATCTGCTTTGTCGAATGCGGCAATACCGGCCGCGAGGCGATCCGTGGTCATCTTGCCTCGAGGCCAGTGGTGTGTTCACGCCAACTGGACGAAGCCATCCAAATGCTGGAGAGCACCAGGCAACACTCGCTCCTGAACAGCGAATTGTGGTCGGGCGGAAATTGGCCAGCGCAGATCGATCAAGACCTACGGCCGCCGCACGCGTCTCACGATCCGGCAAGGAGACTTCGAGCGAAGAGTTTACGAAGCCAGCGGCCACGCACCAAGTTCGAGCACGTCCTGATGCAACTTAGAAAGCCGATCAGCAACAAGATTTTGTCGCGTCCGAAGCGAGCAGAACCGACGTTGCGCAGGTTCCTTTTCAAACTACATCTGGCCGAAGCCGGCACCCATCCAGGCTCAGTCAGATCACCCTCATAGAAATACGGCAGCGAGCGTACCAAGCACACCGAGCATTAGCCCGATCAGCGAACCGGTTGTCGGAACGTCTCCAAAGAGGAGAAGGGTGAGTATCGGTTCCACCACCAGAATAGCTCCCACTGATATTGCGACAATGATCCAGATATTCTTCAGATGCATGTAGCCCAGGGCGTATCCGAAAACGAGGAGGATGCCACCGAAAGAGATCAGCAGAAACATCGGCAGGAGCATTGTCACATCCCCGCCGGATTTTCCAAACCGCCTTGAGGCAATCAACTCGGCGATGATCGAAATCGCTTCTCCAAGGAAAATCGCTGCCACCGCTACAATCTTCAATATCAAGCTCATCGACCTTTACGGTTGCAGCTATTCAAGGCGGCCCGAAGATGGGGCTTTGAGGCGCCGTTGGCCTTGCCCTTTTCGCTTGTCAGGCGCCTGCAAGGCCGCCCGGGCCCGCTACACCTGTCGCTCCTTACACGAGCGCCACTACGCCTGCCCGGTTGCCGACCGGATCCCGACATGCAGCGATTGTTTGGCGCCGATCAAAACCGCTTTCGCTACCTGCGGCAACGAAAGCGGCTCAATACAAACCCAACCGCACCGCGTGCCGCCTGCCACCGACGCGATCAGGGACTAGGTGCAATCTGCACGGGCAGCGCGGAATAGCCGTGAACGAAGTTTGACGCGATTCGCTCGGGCTCGCCGACAACCCTGATGTCGAGCCCTGCACGCAATATTTCCTCCCAGAGGATATTCAACTGCAATTGCGCAAGATGCCGACCAACGCACCGATGGATACCAAATCCGAACGACAGATGCTGCCGCACATTCTTGCGGTCGATCACAAAGCTGTCGCCATTCTCGATGACTTCTTCATCCCGGTTGCCAGAGATGTACCACATAACGACCTTGTCGCCCTTGCTGATCTGCTTTCCACCCAGAATGCAATCTGCAGTGGCGGTTCGGCGCATATGGGCGATCGGGGTCTGGTATCGAATAATCTCGGACACGGCGCCCGACACCAGCCGCGGATTGTCGCGCAGTTTTCGCAGCTCGCCGGGGTACTGATTCATGAACAGGACGCCGCCGGTCATCGAGTTGCGGGTGGTGTCGTTGCCTCCGACGATCAGCAGGATCAGATTGCCGAGAAACTCATCCGGCTCCATATTGCGCGTGTCGGGCGAATGTGCCATCAAGGAAATCAGGTCCAGGCGCGGCTCGGCATTAATGCGCTCGTTCCAAAGTCGTGTGAAATACTCAAGACATCCGGACAGGATTTTCCTTCGCTTTTCCCAGCTGTCGATGGCATGGCCGGCTCTCGGAGGTGTGACAGCTACATCTGACCAATAGGTCAGCAGCCGACGGTCTTCGAAGGGAAAGTCGAAAAGCGTGGCGAGCATCTGCGTCGTCAGCTCGATCGAGACCATATTCACCCAATTGAACGAATCATTGCGCGGCAAGCCGTCCAGAATCACCCTGACCCTCGAGCGGATCAGACTTTCAAGCTTCGCCAGGTTGTCCGGTGCAACTATCGGACTTACAGTGTTGCGCTGCCGGGCGTGTTTTGGAGGGCCCATCTTGATGAAGCTCGGGGTCCAGTGCTCGTCAGGCACGTCGACGATCGTGACACCCTGCTCTGATGAGAATGCCTTATGGTTTGTATCCACCGCGACAATATCGCGGTACTTCGTGACGGACCAATAGGGGCCATAGCGGCTGTCTAGGCAGTAGTGAACGGGATCCTCCCTTCGCAGCCGCTCGAAGTACCCCCATATGCTGTCATCCTGAAAGCGCTTGGCTTCGCTTACATCCAGCTTGCTCAGCGGGATACTCGACGCCCCATCGGCTCTGCGTGCCGATCTCGCTTTCATGATGGGCTCCGCAGATTTTGCTCGTTCGAGAGCATCCGGATCCGCATAGTCGCTATCCCCGACCGCCCTGGTGTGTTAGTTGCGAGCATGTCCTCGCTCCAACAGAGTATCTCAAAGCGCGGGGCGGCCTCTCCTACCATTTCCGGCAGCCAGAACCGCATTGACTTTCCATATCGATCTGCTTGTTGCTAGTCGAGATCCATCATCACTCTGGTTCGGCGCCGGCGTTGCGCTGTAAAGGCGGGCGCAAGCTCAGAACGCAGCTCCGCCGCCCGCATGCGGCGAGGGTAAGCTTGTCAAACTGGGCAACGCATACTCGTTTGAGCGCCGGCCGAGTGCGCAGGTTCAATATCGAACTGCCTACCTCTGTCGACGCCAGGACGGCCGATCCTCCACAAGCATAAAGACCTGAGCGACTGATCGTGAGTGGCGCCAGATCCAGCGGCTTTTGCAGTCACGGTCTGCGATAATCATTTTGAGTGGACCAGCTCGATGTCACGAGATGTGGTCTTCCTGCGCGGTCTCCAGCCGACTTTCGCGAAAAGTCCTAGGTGCACCAGAATCGAAGCGCAAAAGCGTTGTTGCGTTCGTGCTAGATGCGGGCGAAAGTAGCCCATACGCCCTCTTCGCCGTCCCAGCTGCCGCGGCTCGCTGCCTTGGAGTACTCCGTAGCGCGCTGCTCAAAGAAGTTGGCGTGCTCGACCCCATTGAGGATCTCGACCAGCCAGGGCAATGGATGCGGCTTGAGCTGGGTAAACCCGCTCTGACCAGCCTCAAAAAAATCGAAGACCGGGGCAATCCCGAGCTGGGTCAGCCGCCAATCGGCGACATAGCGGACATAGGCATGGATCTGCTCAGGGCGCATGCCGTCGATCTCACCGAGACCAAAGGCGAGATCAACGAAGTTTTCCTCCAGCTTCACCATGGTCCTGGCGACGTCGATGATGTCGTCGCGAACGGAGCGCGTCACCGCGCCAGTTTCGCGGTGCCATTCGTGAAATAGCTTGATGATGCCCTCGCAGTGGAGACTCTCGTCGCGCACTGACCAGCTTACGATTTGCCCCATGCCGTTCATCTTGTTGTGCCGCGGAAAGTTAAGCAGCATGGCAAAGCTCGCGAACAAAGCCATGCCTTCAGTAAAGGCGCCGAACATGGCCAGGGTGCGAGCGACGTCGGCCACAGTATGGACGCCGAATTCGTGCATGTAGTCAGCCTTGGCGCGCATCTGCGCATAGCCGCGGAATGCCTCGAACTCGGCCTTGGGCATGCCAAGCGTCTTGAGCAACAACGCATAGGCGTCAATATGGACGGTCTCCATATTGGTGAAGGCAGCCATCATCATCTGCACGGTGAGCGGCTGGAAAATCGGGATGTAGCGCTTGAGATAATTGTCACCGACCTCGATGTCCGCTTGAGTGAAGAAGCGGAATATCTGGGTGAGCAGCGCGCGCTCGTTGGCAGTGACACGATCCGACGCCCAATCCTTGAGGTCGGAGCCGAGCGGAACCTCCTCGCCCATCCAATGGGTCTGCTGCTGACGTTTCCAGAACTCGTAAGCCCAGCCATAGCGATCAACGTCATAGCTTCCGGTCGAGTCCAGGAGGCCGACCCGTCCCTTGCCGATCAACGTGCGCGGATCGACAGCCGAGAGGTCAATCACTGACATGCAAGGCACTCCTCATAGTCGGTGCGCTGCGGCTGCGGTCGTTCCGCCTCGTCACCGCCGCTGATTTTGCCGGCGAACGCTGCGCGCGAGATCGACTTCGAACGGCAGTAATAGAGGCATTTCAATCCGCGCTCCCATGCCGTCCAATGCAGCATATGGAGATCCCACTTATCGACGTCGGCCGCCAGATAGAGGTTGATCGATTGGCTCTGGCAGATGAACGGCGCGCGGTCGGCGGCGAGCTCGATGATCCAGCGCTGGTCAATCTCGAAAGCGGTGCGAAAGATCGCTTTCTCGTGCTCCGAGAGGATGTGGAGATGAGCGACCGATCCCTCGTGCGCTATGATCGACTGCCATATCGCCGGAGTGTTGGCGCCCTTGGCCGTGAGTACCCTGGCGAGATGCGGATTGCGCACCGAGATGGCGCCAGACAATGTCTTATGGGTGTAAATGTTGGCCGGGACTGGCTCGATGCAAGCGCTCGCGCCGCCGCAGATAATGCTGATCGAGGCGGTCGGCGCAATTGCGATCTTATGGCTGAATCGCGCCATCACGCCGCGTTCCAGCGCATCCGGGCAAGGGCCGCGCTCGAGAGCGAGCGTCACCGACGCCGCGTCGGCATCCCGCCGGATTTTCCGGAACATGTTCAGATTGAACGACTTGGCCAGAGCGCTCTCCATCGGAATGCCCTTGGCCTGAAGGAACGAGTGCAAGCCCATGACGCCTAGGCCGACGGAGCGCTCGCGTAGGGCAGCATAGCGGGCGCGCCTCATGCCCTCCGGCGCCACCGTGATGAAGTGGGTGAGCACGTTGTCAAGGAAACGCATGATGTCTTCGATGAAGCCCGGCTCCTCGCTCCACCGGTCCCATGTCTCGAGATTGAGCGATGAGAGACAGCACACCGCGGTGCGCTCCTCGTCGCGATGATCGGTGCCGGTCGGCAGGGTAATTTCGCTGCACAAATTGGAGGTCGAGACCTTGAGGCCGAGGTCGCGCTGGTGCTTGGGAAGGGCGCGGTTCACGGTGTCGATGAACAAGAGATAAGGCTCGCCGGTCTGCAGCCGGTTCTCGAGGATACGTTGCCACAGCTGGCGAGCGTCGATCTCGCGAACCATTTCGCTGGTCTTTGGACTGCGAAGCGCGAACGCTGTCCCGGCTCGCACGGCATGCATAAATTCGTCAGTAACGTTGATGCCGTGATGCAGGTTGAGGCTCTTACGATTGAAGTCGCCGGACGCCTTCCGGATCTCAAGGAACTCCTCTATCTCGGGATGTTGGACATCGAGATAGACTGCCGCCGAGCCGCGCCGCAACGAGCCTTGACTGATCGCCAGCGTCAGGCCGTCCATGACGTGGATAAACGGGATGATGCCCGAGGTGACACCGCCCTTAACCTTCTCGCCGATCGAGCGAACATTCCCCCAGTAGGTACCGATGCCGCCGCCGTTGGAGGCAAGCCAGACGTTCTCGTTCCAGGCGCCGACAATACCTTCGAGCGAATCCGAGACCGAATTGAGGAAGCATGAAATCGGTAGACCACGCAAGCTGCCGCCATTCGAGAGCACCGGCGTCGCCGGCATGAACCACAGTCGGGACATTGCATCATATAGACGCTGAGCATGTGCAACATCGTCCGCAAACGCGCACGATACCCGCGCAAACATGTCCTGGACGCCTTCGCCGGCGAGCAGATAACGGTCGGTCAATGTCAGCTTGCCGAACGATGTCAGGAGGCTGTCGCGCGATCGATCAAGGGCAAGGTCAGACGGCTTTGGAGCTGGCGCGAGGGGACGCGGCAGCGGAGCCAGCGATGGAGGCGGCGCAACAGACCGCTGAAGCGGGGCAGGCGCTGCCTGTGCTTGCGCTGCCCGCACACTGGATGGTGTAACAAGATGACCCTGCTGATCGAAATCAAAAGACGGCGACATCGGCAACCCCGCGATGTTTGGAGCCGGGGCCACGGACGACTTGCAGGAGACAAACGTCCCTCAGTGCAAGCGCTCCACCGGGGCACCCCGCCCGAGGACGTTTGTTCTGTCGCGGCAGGTCTCCTGGCTTGCGGGTCGCTGCGGCTGTCGACCTTCCCGGCGCTTTCTGCGTCAGTGGCCATGATGACAACCGCTCACCGCTTACAGTTGCGGGGGCAGCCCCGGAGTAGCCGTTCGGCGCACCGGGTTCCCTCTTAGCTTCCTGTCCTCAAGATAAAGGATGAAAGAACCATGACAGATCTACATCTAGGCGTCACACGCCGAGATTCGTCAAGTCTCGTTTGGGGTACATCAAGCTTCAGAAGAGGACACCGCGAAGTCAATGAATGGAGCGGCCGACGCAGAGCACCGGTATGTTCCGCTATCCATACACGTCCAGCTGTGGCTGTTCAGGCAAATCAATTCAGAAATCCGGCCGACCATTCATCAGTCTATGCTGATCTGGAACGTAGACCTACCAAAGGCTCTGAGACCGTTTTTTCCGTTCCGTTGAGTATGAGCGGATCTTCAGCTCAAGATCTTCGAAGCTATCAGCGTCAACGATCCAGATGAAATCGTGTCTAAGGCGCTGGAAAGCTATCATGGACGTAGCCGACGCAGTCAGCTCCTCGACGCACGACGCTCCCCGTGCGATCTCGCTGCTCGAACGGCTGAGGGCCCTGAAGAACACGAAAGCTCATCGAGCTCGCAGCGGCTAAGCCGCTGTAAGCCCGACGAAACCGGCTCCCTTCGTGAATTTGCCGTCGGCGCAAGCCTTGTCTCACAATGAAGCAACAGGTCCGCGGCGGCGCGTCCCATCGAGATCGCCTGGTCAATATCTTTCTAGCCAGTATAGCTGCTGTTCGGCGCGCATAGCAGATCCATTTGGTCGCGGCGCATCTAGGTCGCCGCCCTTCTGATCGATTCGGCACGTGCCCGGTGCATGTTTGTAGCGGACAAATTGTCTGGCCCATTCTCGCGATCTGCCGATAAAGGCTTCGCCTACTGTTCGGTGCCCAAAGAAGTCAGGTTGGTCCTACTCGGCCGCGTCCATCAGGATTTCCGGATCGTCGCGCCTCTCATCGCGACCCAGAGCACTCTTCGCAACACGCGAAAGCCTCCAGGGCCGTGCTGGATCACGCCCGACGCGCTTGAATCGCACCCGACGTCATGTTGCAGGATTCGGCGCAAGCCACGACTGTTTGGCAAACAAGCTTGGCATTTCGGACGCTATCGGAACAACGTATGTCGCCTCTGGGCGGTCCCATGTCGGCGATTGACTGCCCGGTCCGGCGACACGGAGATGATGTGGTCCTCAGGATCGAGCACCTCCCGGAGCCCGATTTGCGGCTCTCCTCGACAACATTAAGAGCTGTCGAGCTGACGTGTTTCTGGAGGAAAGGAGGATGCTAGGCGCAGACATGGTGGTAGGCGGCAATCGACACCCAGAGAGAGGAGCGCCGGACTGGTCCTCCTGTACCCTGTTGTCGAAACCAGCGTGGCAAGGCACGGGCTTCATTCAAGGCATCTCGCCAACGTCCAAACTCCGGTTGCGATCGTTTCAGGCAAGGCGCGACGCCGCGTTAGCTGCGCTCGATCTGCGGCAATTGCCTGCTCCGGCACCTGAAAGGACCAGATACATGACGGCATACCCTAGGGTCTTACAAGAGTTGCGTGTGGTTGAGCCCGGCCATCGGGTATTGGAGATAACCACGACCACCGGCTGCATCGTCAGATGTTCTTATTGCTCCCAGGACAAGTTTGCAGATCGCCAAAGGCCCGTATCCCAAGCCAAGCATCTGGGTGTTCAGGATTTCAAGCAATGTCTCTCACGCGTACCGACAGCTACTGGCATTAGTTTTTCCGGATATTCGGAACCCTGGTTGCATCCGCATTGCAGCACGATGGTTGAGCATGCTTACGCACGCGGCCACGACGTCTGGATCTTCACGACCCTTGTTGGAATGAACGGGACTGACGTTCGACGCCTGCAAATGCTCCGGTTCAAGACTTTCGTCGTGCACGTTCCCGACGACGGCACTTATATGAACAGCCGCCTCGTCGGAAAAAACTACATCAATGTCATGCGCCGACTGATTGAGGCAAACATTCCCTCGATTCAATTTGTGATCCTGGGTAAAATCCATCCTGATCTAGCCGATGTAATCCCCGCCAAAAAGCTGCAACGCTTGCGGCCGCTGAGTAGCAGGCGAGGACATATAGATCCGAAAATGATCACCCCGCGGCAGCCGATCGCCGGCACTCTGACATGCAATGGGAAACAGCCACATCGGAATGTCCTTCTTCCAAACGGCGATGTTACTTTGTGCTGCATGGATTTTGAGCGGCGTCATGTCCTTGGGAATCTTTTGCGCGACGAGTACGAAGATCTGTTCGAAGGCCGGATATTTAGCGAAATCGCCGACCGCATGAACGGTACGGATGGCTTTCTGCTTTGCAGGACGTGTGAATTTGCCAAACCGGAGCGGGAATGCTGTAGGGCCCCTGCCCGCGCGCTGTGAGGAATGGCCATACCAATGGAAGCTCGCCGCACCAGCTGGACTGCTGGACTAGTGCCAGAAGGCGGATCAGAGCGCGCTTCGGCGAAATGCACGAGCCGGGGCCTGCCCGTAAGAGAGCCCAAGGATCGCCTATGTTCAACTGGTGCGACTGGAAGTGGTAGATGCTTTTCCGGCAGGATGACGAACGATTTGGCCTCGCGGTTGATCTCGTGCCTTTCGATTGATCCAAAAGCCCTTGCCGTCTTCAGTAATTCAACGAGCCTCTCTCCAATGGAAGTTTCGAGAGTACAAGAGAGCGTAACGGGCCTGCCCCACATGCCCGCCTTGACGGCGACCAACGTTGCGCTTGCAATTCAGCAAGGTGAACAGCTACAGAATATTCCATCCACGATCGATCACAACGACATCGACTTGCGGATCGTCCCAAGAAAACCCGCACACGGCGGCGCCGGTGCCGTCAGCTCCCACAAACCGTGTGATGTGGGCATCCGACAACTCGTTCCCCGGAAGGTCATCGCCTGCGCATCGTGAGATGCTGCCGCAGAATCAACTGCGACATTGTACGCTGATCTTCCGCTCAATAGGACGCTCATAGCGCAAACAGTATTGGCGACGGCCGTTCTCATGAGGGGAGGGATTATCCGGCTGAAGGAGTGATACGCTCTCCTCTCATCAATCGCGAACTCGGCCAATGGCAGAGCGATCATCACGATGACAGGCCTGGGATCGTCGCGATCGCGAGCTGAGCGTTGGATCGAGGTCCTCGCATCGCATTTCAGTTCGAACCTCAGTTGAAGGACTTGTCATGCTGCGCTCTCCTTTTCGCGACGCGAACACACAGCATCGCCTTGGGTGCCGCCCTTGTTCGCTATCATTCTCTGTCTTGCTTTGGGGGCCACGTCAGGTTTTGGACAGCCACCGCTAGTACCGAGGCGCCGCGACCGATGCAAGCGGAGACGCGACCATGAACCAATTTGACAATATCAACCCTGCCGATAATCGTCCCGCTGCGTCCGAGACAACCGTGGAACAACGGCAACCGCAGCAAGCCCACTTTGAGCAGCAGCTGGCAGATGTGCAACAGCTGGGGCCTATATATGCTCACAGTCAGCTTTACGATGTCACTCAGGAAGACGATCGCCTGATCCAGGCAGCGTCTGGTGCGGCTCTCGAGCGAGGACCACCGCCCGGGCCGACAACCATCAGCATTTACGATCGCCGCCTTCGCAAGTTGGCTGAGGCGCTGAAGAAGGATGGCAAATCAATAGCGGCCCTCGATGATGATACGCTGCTCGATTGCGCCAAGAAGCTGCTGCCAAACGATAAGATTATCGCCCCAGCATTGTTGATTGTCAGCCGCTACCGCAAGCCTGGCGCCACCCTTCGGATCACGACACATTACCGTCCATCGAACGAAGACGAACGCCTCATTAGGAAGGCCGCCGAGGCAGGCTTCGGTCGAGGGATCGACGCGAAAACGGCCGGAAATTACGCAAGCTGCCTCCGGAAGTTGGCGTCAGCTCTCCGCCCCCTGTCCATTGCCAGGCTCAGTGCCGACAAGTTGCGCGGTCACGCCGATACTTTGTTCCCGAAAGACAAGAAACTCCTCTACGCTTTGAACAGACTCCGCGACTATCGCGCGGGCGTCAGGCAGGACAATTTGGAAGGACAAGGAGGTGGCTCGCATCCGCCAACTCAGCCGGCCGCGCGTTCCTCCATGCTGACTGTCGAGAACCAGCTTTTGGAGAATGCTGCGGATCAGGGCGTATTGCTGGCTGGCAATCTCAATGCTCCGGAGGTTTGGGGTGAAATGGATTTGGCCGCTCATTCTCCCCTACAAAGTGTCGCGCAGGATGTGCTTTTCGACAACGCGGCGCGGAGCGGAGCGCTTGCGGCCTCCGGCTTCGATGCACCGTTACTTTGGCAGGGAATGCGCGCCCCCGCTTTCTCGTCCGTACAGAGTTTTGCTCAGGAAGAGCTTTTCGATGCTGCGGATCGCGAGGGCCTGCTGGCAGCCGCGCCCTACGATCGATCGGCACTTTCGCGAACGATGAGCTCAGCCTCCCATTGGGACCTGCAAAGTGCAGAGCGGGCGGAGCTTTTCGATGGCATCGATCGTTTGCTGCCGGGGATGACCTTCGATGCATCGGAACTGGCATCGCGGGTGAATCCGGACGTCCCTTCGCCCCTGCAAAGCGTAGCCCAGGAAGAGCTTTTCGAAGCCGCCGATCTGGAGGGCTTCGTGGTCGCGGACGATCTTGTCATTCCGGAGTTTTGGCGGGGACCGGACTCTGCTGCCAACCTGCCCATTGAGAGTGCCGGCCGAGAAGAGTTTCTCGATGCCGCAACCTCTCCGCCGAACTCGCGATTGCAGAACCTTGCCTCTGAACAATACTTCGCACGCATGATGAACCAAGGCGGTGCCGCCCTGGCCACAACGCCACTCCCGGTCAGCGAAAGCTTTGACGCTTCTTTGGTCGTTCCAGATGACTTCTCCCACGGCAACCAGCCCGCGCCGGATATGATGCGCTCCAAACTGGGCCATTGGGGTCTGTTGCCGGACGCGACGCAGCCGGTGAAGACCTACGACATTCACGGTGAGCCCTATACTGCCGTGTTAGGACCCGGAGGACACAATGATATTCAGCTTATTCATCTGCGCTCTTTCGCCGTCGGCGACACGTTTGATGTTTCATTCTCCGTGCCGAAGGACTTTTCCCATTGCACCCAGCCGGCACCCGACATGATGCTTTCTCAGTTGGGTAATTGGGACTTCTTGCCTGATGCGGAAAATCCAGTGATGAACTATGAGATTGCCGGTGAACGCTACACGGCTGTATTGGGACCGAGAGGGCCCAACGACGTTCAACTTATCCACCACCCTAGCTTCGTTTTGCGGGGTGAAGCTGCGCTTGTGACGCCGACGGCTCCCCCGCCTACCTATGGCGGCCCTGTACCCGGGTTTAATCCACCCGCCACGCTCGAATTACAAAAGGACGTCCCTGCGGCACTGGGGCCAGACCTTCCATTGCCGTCTGCGGCTTCGGCATGGAGCCATCAGCCAGCCCCGCAAGTGCCTGAACTCGGAGAGTTGTTCGGCCAAGACTGGAGGCACGGCCCCCGAGAGGCTTCGCCTCTCGTAATCGACATGCTCCAAAACCTGGGCCTTCTGCCGAGCCAAGGCGTCCCCATGACCTGTTTTTTGATCCACGGTCAGCCCTACACGGCCGAAAGCCTACCCGGAGGCCGCATTCTTCTGTTCCATCGGCCGCCACTTGACTGAATGATGCTCGTTGGCACTTTGGACAACCTGCTAACGAGCTCAGCCGGCTTGCCACTCAATTACAACGTCGCATTCTGCGCGGCGTTTCCTCTCTTCGCTGTGGGCGGTCTGGTTAGTATTCTGTCTTTTGTCTCGCAGGTGTTGGCTCAGTTTTTCGAGACGGACGACGACTCCGTCGACTTCCTGTATACGGTGCTGTGCCGAGCACACATTCAAGCCCTGCCTTTGATCTTATTCCATATGCAAGGCGTTCCAACCCCTGAGGACCCGGGGTGCCAGTCTGCTATCGACGAGTATGCTCCAGGACTTGCCTACTTCGATCCAGCGAAATTTTCGCGCGGGCAAGGTCTCCAGCACTTTTTGGGCAATAGGTGCGAGACTCGCAGCTTCGGAGGTTGGGTCGCGGCCAGCATCTGCAAGGATTTTCACGGCTGCCTCTTTGGATCGCATCCACGCCGCTTCGGTAAACCTGCTCTCCGAGAAATACTCGAAACAGGCGCGAAACGTCAGAGCACGGCCGATGACCTTATGGTTTGGTAATCCCGTCTCACTGAGCCATCGGCGCAAATGGTCACACCATTCCTTGCTGCTGAAGTCGAGAAGATTGCCACCTTCGAAAATAAAAAGCGCCGCCATGCCGGCGATTTCACATCGCACGTCCTCATCTTGTTTTTCGAACCATTCGCGGATTGCTTGCAAGGGCGTCCTCGGCATCTCGGCCGCGCCGGTCCGTTTGAACGGGACGACGTTTTCCAGTGGGGGCATGCGCGGCCAAGGCTTGCCCTTTGCGTCCCATAAGACCCAACGCTCTGCGATCGCTTTTGCTTCTTCCGGTGATCTGGTCCGCCAAAGCTCCTTGAGCGCCTCCTCGACGTAGTATGACACATCCGCCTTCAGGCCACGTGTACGGGCGATTGCTGCTAGGCGTCCGGCGTCAAGGAGCCGGGCCGCGAAGTTGTTCTCTGCGTTCATTTTCCGAGGTCTCGCGCCCTCTCCAGCGCGTCCCGTTCATTCTGCTCTAAGCGCGCTACAAACCCGCTATTCACGCCGTTGAAAGTTAGCGGCGACGTGATAAGACGCCCGCCGGTATCGGCCGAGCAGACCCCGTCTGCCTTATGTCACGCGCCGCTCACTTCAGTGCCAGCCACGGCCGCAACTTGCGATGGTAGCCATGCCCGGAACGCTTCTCAGCATGGCTAGGGCTGTGCATTCTTCGTGCCAAGCAATAGTCGACAGTTTGGATGACGCTTGTGTTGGGTTTGTCTGTTTCCCGACATACTAAGGTCTCGATCCTAGCAGTAGAGCTTGTCCGCAGCGGCTCATCTTGATGCTGCCGTCTCGGCAACCACGCGAGCGACGTCGCTGGTGGATCAAAAAGCCTTCTGTTTCGCTATTGGCGCTTTAAATTGGCCCCCCGGCAACAGCGCTGGGCCCCCTCATGGTTAGTTTAGTCAGTCCAGTTCGTACAAAATTCCTGCTCCAAGCTGGTCGCGGTCACTCTTAGACACACAACCTGCGCTTCAATCATCTCAATAGCAGTCTCGCCATTGGTGATTGTGCTTTCTATCTCAGGCGTCTTCACAATCTTCCGACAACGACGGCAGTTTAACGTCGCCGGCACGTGCATACGAGAGAGATGCACTGATGCCCAATTAGGACAATCTTCATTCGTCGAATTTTTGACAACTTAATGAGCGTATCGCGTGCGGAGATCGACTCTAACAAACAGATCGTGCCTTTCCGAGGAAGATCATTTCTTAACTTTCTTCCATCGCCAAAAAGGGGATGACTGGCTCTCAACTGTTGAGGAGGTCGATCGGCGCCGTGTTGTGTTTGCCTTAGTCAAATAAGCAATTTATCGAGTTGGCGCGTCGGCTTCGCCGACTTGGCTCGACGCACGCCGAGCCTCCCATCCGGGCCTTCGATTACGCCCCCTCGCGAGGGGCTCTACCCCCGGCGCCCACGAGGGCCGTTGCGCTCGCCGCGGCCGTCTCTCCGGTCTTCCGCGCTGCGCTTGTGCAGGCTGAGTGATCCCCTCGGCAGCGTCGTCCCTGCTGCGCCCCCTGGTCTCAGTGGGCTGGGCATGACGATTCAGCGTGGAAGTCTGCGCTGAATCGTTACCTCAAAAGGAAAACTGAAATATCAAGAATTGCGTCCAAACGAAGGCTTAAGCGGCGTGCAAACCCACCGCGGCAGTCGCGGCACGATCTTAGGCGGGATGGTTCAATCACTGTCACCACATTTGGAAGCACGATACTCTCAGATGAAAGGACCAAAAAGACGCGGGAAGCATGATACGAGCGCATTGTCGGGCGGCTGAGGAGTATGCGTCATCATCGCGGGCCAGCAGCTTGATCGGTTCAAACATCACAGGATCGCGGATCAGGTGCGGACGTACTTTGGAAAGACCCGTCTGGAATGTTCAAATGACAGGCCCGTTTCCGAACAATATGAGGATAGCCGGAACCGCCGATCTTCCGACAACTGAGGTTCAATGAGGATCGATGGCCATCATACGGTACCTTGAGACAGCAAGTTCGTGCACTCGATGCGGCTCGGGAAACGACGGCCAGATACAATCTGGCCGTCTCTCACGATCGAAACCATCCGTCATGACATGCGAAGGTGTTTGCACGGTTTAAGGATCAAGGTTTCTAAGCGCGTCCCCCTGTGCTGTTCTCTTCGTTTACCAGATGAACTTAGCGCCATCCGGCAGTTCGCAGATGAATTCGCCCTGGTTCACGAGTTCGGTGGTCCCGACAACAAGCTTCGAGGCCCGCACCGTGAGCCTGCCTTCGCGGCTGAGGCTATGGCGGATGTACTCGGTCACGGCATGTCCGGAGCCGTCCACCGTTTGGTGAGCATTGGCGAAGCTAATGCCGTTCTGGGGGGTCACCCTGAAGGCATTGATGACCAGACCAGCCTGAGTTGCCGACGCAGCTTTGCCACCCTCCGCGGCTGTACAGCGGCTCATGTCCAGTACGAGCTTCACATTCTTGCCGGTCTGCAAGGCATGGAGCACCTCGGTGTATTTCGGCGAAGGCTCATCGGCTGTCGCCATCGTGCTCACGCCTACGGTCGAAAGCAAGGACAATACGATGGCCAGTCCTTTGCCAGTACACTTCATACGCTCTTCTCCCTCGATAAGTACCACAGATCGTACGTTGCAAGACGTCGTGTCAGCCGATTGGCGGATTCGAGACATCAAGCGCGCCTGCGACAAAGACAATTTGCCGCAACTAGACGCAAGTGGTTGTGACGGCTATTCCGACGTCACAACCTCGTAGGTCAGGTTTGCTAAAGTGGCTCGCCCCCGTGCGAAATCGACTAGACGATTTGATCGAGCGTCGGCTGCTTGGAAACCACAAAAACGGTGACCGGTCGCGCTCGTCCATTGCAGGTCCGACGGCCGAGAGGATGCCGTTCTTACATCTGTGTGAGCAAACGACTTAAAAAGAACACGTCGGCCTCGCATCCGCCAGCTTGTCCATGTGATACCCGGGCAAGGACTGCTGCCCCAGACGGCGTGCCCGCAATGAGGTGGTGGAGCGAACCTAGCGCGGCAGTCCGAACAAGCTCAGTCAAGGGACCTGATCTCGGCCCATTCGAAACAGCAACGACAGAGAGCACAAGACAGCGCCGACTTGTGATTCCTGGTTTTGCGTGCCTTCCTTCTGGCTGACGATCGCCTCACTGACCAAATCCGTCCGGCTCCCTCAAAGGTCAAGGCAAATGGCTTCCTTCCTGGTCCGTCAGCTTCTCGAAAGCTGTGCCTGCAATAGTCTGCGCCAATAGCCGGCACTCGAATGGAGACACAAATGAATGTTGATATCCGGAAGGCCGCCGACACTCCATGCGAGGTTCACGAAGTGCTGCAGCAGCCGAGCCGGATCGAGAGGCAATCAGCCGAGCTTAACGCCCAGACCAGCGCACCCGCACACAATCCCGAAGATCGAGGGAGCTTTGAGCAGCAGCTGTATGACCTGACCCTCAATCACCAAGAACCGGTTTTGCCAAGGTCGGATTTAGTCTCGTCATTGGCAAGCTCCGCAACCGGCACCTCGTCGCCTGCGTCGAACCAGGCGGCCCCGGAAGCCGTTTTCTATCCAGCCACATCCTTTGTCAGCGCGCGCGCCCAACTTGCCGCAACATTGACAGGTGCCACTCTTGAAGCGCTCCGGAACGAGATCGACCTTGCCGAGCAGCAATCGGCACATTGGTCACCGGCGACGGCACCTCCCGTCGATCGGGACCGCGTGTTCGAGGACGTGGCGGGCTCGTCATATGTCACACTGCGGCGGTTTCAGAATCAGAACAGCGATTGCAGGCCGCGCAAGGAAGAAAACACAAGCGCAATATCGCATGTCCGCAACACTGCTCGGGATCACTCTTCCGTTGGATACCCGCTAGAGCGCTATCCTCTGGACCGGGCGCGCCAAGCTGGCTGGCATATGCGCGGCCAGACAACCACATCTGCCTTCGTATCGTTGGTCGAGGATCCGGGAAAACTCGCCGTTTCGCGCGACACTTGGGCAAGAGCGATCGCCACCCATGCCGACACCCTGCATACCTACACGGTTCCGAAGGCTGCGGTCTGGACGCCTGACGACGTGCTGAGTAGCATCGGTCTTGGAATGAATGCCGAAGATCCGGACCACGTCGACGGGGACGTCGATTTGATGTGCTCACTCGGCAGAACTCCAACCCGAGAGACTGAGCGCCTGTTCCTGGGCGGCAATTTGGAGAGTTACCGAACCGCAAGCGAAGCCAATCCCTACAAGCGCGGGAGTAGTGAATAGATACTCTGTCGACCGCGCCATTTGGCAGGTTCGTTTGGGCTCATGCGCCGAGACAACCACCTCAAGGTAGATCTGGAACACGGCACATCTCACGCGTTACAATTTGAGTATAGGGCATGGCGCGCCCATATCTGATCAACTCGCCGATCGAACGGGGCAGCGCTCTACGCAATGCGCAACAGGCGGTTGAGGGTTCCGAGGGGGAAAGCCGCAATTCGACGGTCGGGAGGAGCCGGCCGTTCGGGCGTCCTGTTATCTTGGCTGCGTTCTGACATCGCACGGCATCTATTTGTTAGTGGCCATCACGCGTGGCCGGAGGCGTGATGAGGTAAGCCGCTGAACGCGAAGCATCGCCCTTTTAGCTAGCTCGACCTGACATTGAACGGGCGATCAACACTTTGGCCGCGACCGCATCAGCTATCCACTCGTCTCCGGCAAGCGATACTGTTGCAGCCGGTCCGATCCGTCACCTGGATGCGTTCCATCAAAACAATCGATTTTGCTGCGGACGGCTAAACGTCTCATAGTCGACCGAAGATCTATGGAGGCAGCATTCAAAAATGACGTCAGGCAATCGATTCTCTTCTCAGTCTCTTATAAACCAAACTGGTTCGCGCGATCGCTCGTCCGCATCTCGGCTGTTAGCCTATTATTGTCACGTGAACGCATACCCGCCCCGGTCATCCCGCAAAATTGCCACGCATGTGGCGGATCCGTCGATCGTCCGATCGTGACGCAATGGCTTTGCTCAAAGCCTGGCACGAACGACTGGCTCTTCCTGCACATCCATGGCTCTGACGCCACACTTGATCGGACGGCGAACTGGTCACGACCTGGACAGCGCCAGACGGACCGCCATGCGAGGGTCGATGGACCAGCCCTAACGGTGTCACCATTATCTCACAAGACTTTCGAGTTTGATGGCACCGCCACAAGCATCGAAGGCACTTGAATCTCACCTAGCGTCAGATTGTAGGATTTCCGACAATCTCGCGACAGAATCCGCTCGCGTGAACCTCTTCCCGACAGGTAGCAAGAAATGCGATCGTCTCAAAAACTCAATGCTCAGTGGCTCCGCACCTTAACGCTCCTCAATGGCTTCTCTTCGGAGCGCACATCGTGCATCGCCTCTGCGCACAGCATAGGACGAAGAGCCTCACGTGTAGCCAGGACAGGACCCAGCGAGCGAGAAGCACGGGGGCAGTCGCAATTTTGCTCATGCCGGTCACGTACCGAGTTGGAGATCAAATCATTCATTCGCCGTTCATCCAGTGAGACGACACGGTGCCTACGTAAGTACTTCGGGCGATGCGCGATGACGACGGACTCGATCCGTTCTTCTTTCGCAGCATTCGCGCCGCGGCGGCGTGAGAGAACTTCGGCGCGTCCGAACTTCGGGACGCTTGGCATCTCGCTTGGCAATCACCGACCAGCGAGAGGATATCTATCAGGCCGATAGACCTACTGATCCTTTGTCATGCGTCTCGGCCTTTCCAGCAATCGGCCAGATGCAGATCGCGTGAACCGTCTTAAAAAGCGCGGGAACACTTGCATTGTCGTGGCTTGACGACACGACGGGCTCAACGCCCAGCAGGGACTGACCGCGGATTAAGACGAAATGGGGAGTTTCCAAATGTCCGCTTCGCTAGTCTGTTCGGCCAATTCAGCCGCTCTCGCCTGCGACTTCGTTTCGCTCGTGCAGCTTGGCGCAATCGTTTCTGCAGGCGGGCTCGGCCCACAGATGCATCAGCGCGCTGCCAGGGCTTTCAACCTTGTTGGAAATCGCAGAGCTCTTGCCGACATACAGGATCTTTTGAACGGTGTCGCCGGCGGACGCGATGCGCGGCAGGTCGCCTATCCGATAACGACAGACCGGCAGACATTGATCGCCTGCCTCTATGCTCCACCCTGGCATTTCCGACTTCTCGAATTCACGTCAAAGCGGCCGCCTCTCGGATCCACCGAACCTCATGGTCAACCGTGACACGCTCAAGTCCTGCCGAGGATGGACGAGAGGCAATGAATGCGAATTCTCCTGGTTGATCATCATGCGGACTTTGGCCGCGACGTGAAGGAAGCGCTCTTGGATTGCGGCTTCGCCGTTGATGTGACGCGCACACTGGATGAGGCGTCGGCCGCGCTGGAATGCGCGAACTACCACATGGTCCTGCTCGAGTCTGTCTTGCCCGACGGAGACGGACTGGATTGGCTGAAGCAGTTGCGGCGCGAGGGACGATCAATGCCGGCGATGATGATGAGTAGTCTCAATGATCTCAGCCGCCGAATTGCAACTTTCAATGCAGGTGCAGATGATTTCCTGCCCAAGCCCGTGTCGATCGACGAACTCATCGCCCGCATGCGAGCCATTCTGCGACGGTCGACGCAAATGACGGCGCCGGTGGTGACATTCGGCAATCTGCATTTCGACCCGATCGCAAGGCAAGTCTCGGTTGGCGGCCGGATACTGAGAATTGCGCGGCGCGAAGTCTGCATTCTCGAACATCTGCTCAACCGTGCCGGCCGGACCGTGCCGCGCACATCGCTGGAAGATAGCTTGTATGCGTTTGACGACGAGGTCTCGACCAATGCGCTGGAAGTCGGGATCTATCGCTTACGCGCGCATTTGAACCAGGCCGGTGCGACGCTCAGGATCAAGACCGCGCGCGGGGTCGGCTACACCCTTGAACTCGTCGGCGCAGCATCGGCTGCCTAGCAATCTAACTTGAAAGCAACACTCCCTTGAAGGTCGTCAAGAATGCTGCCGGCGCCAGTCTGCCGCCGATGGCCATCATCTCGCAACGCTCTGCCGTTCTGCCGCGCTTGTGCTACGTTCTCTGCGGACTTGCTCTGCTATTTCCACTTGCTGGCGCAGCCGAGACAAAACGGGACGGCAAAGGAGAGCCGCCACGTGCGGCGCCTGGCAGCACCACCGGCACGCTCAACCTCACCTCCTCACAGGGCAAGACGGTTCATCTGAACGCGCCGGCAGCGAGCATTTTTGTTGCCGACCCGGCGATCGCCGATTACCAGGCGCCATCGAGCAGCACGATATTCGTATTCGGCAAAAAATCCGGACGAACCAGCCTGTTCGCCTTGAACGAGAACGGCGAGGCTCTCGCCGAGCTGCGCGTCGTTGTCACCCAGCCGATCGAGGACCTGCGTGCCACGCTGAAGGCTGAGATCGGCGATTATCCGATCCAGGTCAGCTATACCCCACGCGGCGCAATCCTTGGCGGTACGGCTCCCAACGCCGATATCGTCGAGACGGCCAGAAAGGTGACCGAGCAGTTTCTCGGTCCTGGTGCGCTGGTCGTCAACAAGATCCAGGTGGCAGGTTCGCTGCAGGTGAATCTGAGTGTGCGGGTGGCAGAAGTCTCCCGCAATGCCGTTAAGGACCTCAATATCAACTTCACGGCTTCCGGTCCGAACGGCGCTTTCCTTGTCACCGGAAAAAGTGGCGGTTCCGGGCCGGCCCGCGGCGGCGGCACGATCGGCATCGGGTACAGCGCGGGCAATACCAACCTGAGCGCTGTTCTCGACGCACTCGCCAGCGAGCACCTCGCCTCGATCCTGGCTGAACCGAACCTGACCGCCATGTCCGGGGAATCCGCAAGTTTTCTGGCAGGTGGCGAATTTCCAATTCCGGTGATGCAGGACAACCGACAAGTCTCGGTCCAATTCAGACAATTCGGAATCAGCCTGGAGTTCGTCCCGACCATCCTCAGCAATAATCAGATTAATATCCATGTGAAGCCTGAAGTCAGCGAACTGTCGAAAGAAGGCGAGGTCAGCGTCAACGGAATATCGGTGCCCGGTCTCTCCACGCGTCGTGCCAGTACTGTCGTCGAGCTTGCCAGCGGTCAAAGCTTCGCCATTGGGGGGCTCATCAGGCGCAATTTCAGTACCGACATCGGCACTTTTCCTTGGTTAGGAGATGTTCCGATCCTTGGCGTGCTGTTTCGCTCCTCTTCATTTCAGAAGCAGGAGACCGAACTGGTCATCATTGTCACTCCCTACATCGTCCGGCCGGGATCTGGCCCAGGCAAGATGAGCGCTCCAACTGATCGCATCGGGCCGCCTTCGGACGCAGGGCGCACCCTGACGAATACGCTGGCTGGTTCATCGAAGGGCCGCGAGGCGGCGCCGGCCACGGCCAGATCGGGTGCAACCATCGGTGCCGGCTTTATCATTGAATGAGGACTGCCAATGACCTTGCGACGACACCTATGTCTTTTGATCGCAGTTGCGGCTGCCCTTGGCGGATGTGCAAACAGTACTGCGATTTCTTCCGGACCGGCCGGACAAACGGTCAGAGTGGAGCGGAAGACCAGTGTCCTGCTGCTTCAAAATCTTCGTCGCAACGATAGGTACGGCCTGCGGGATTTCATTGCGAATGCCAGCCACGGCCGGCGCGATGCACTCCAACTCGACATAGCCGGCTCACCGCGGCTCGTAGCGCAAGTTGCCCATGAGGCTCGCTCGATGGGCATTGCTCCCTACAATATCCGCCTGTCCGCCTCTCCCGTCGATCTACCCGCACATTTCGGGATCCGGGTCGAGGCAATTACCTACGAAGCACATCCTGCCGCCTGTCCGCCGTTCGCTGTCACCGGCCCTTCTATAGGCGACAATTCTTTCGATCCAACGCTTGGCTGCTCAGTCCGCAATAACCTCGCAGTCATGGTCAATGATCCCGGCGACCTGCTAGGCAATAGCGCCGTCATGCCGACCAGCGGTGATCGTGCAGTGCTTCCCATCACAGCGCGTGGGCCCGCGGCGACCGGCAATCGCAGCAATTTGGAGGATGGAGCCCAAAACAAGGGTGCGCCCGAAACCCAATAATATCCGGCCAAGACCAATGACGCTCGGCACTCTGGTTTCCATATCAGTTTTGCGATTGGCCGACGAGCTCACGGGCTCCGGTCTGTGCTCGGCCGTTGTTTTTGGTTCGCGGAGCTTTTACCAAGTTCTGCGACAATAGGGGTTTTGACCGAAGGTCCGAGCGCGTCGACGCTACACAAGGCCGGCGGCAAAAACCGCCTTTGCGACCCTCTCGAAACAAACCATGGGAACGGCCTTGCCCATCGCACCTTTACTGATCAGCTGACGCGCCAACCCATGATCCTCGACAATACTCAGACGCTGGGCCCGCGCCTGCGCCAGTAACTGTGACGCCACCTCGCCTTCACCGCGGCACACCAGGACCGGGACGCCTGTCTCGCCCCGCACGTAGCGCAGCCCAATCACCGTCGCCGGTCCAGTCAATATCAATGTTGCCCGGTGGATGCCGAGCGGAGACTCGTTCGCCGACTCGCGACGGAGCCTGCGGTGTTCACCCTTGATGTGCGGATTACCATCCTGTTCCTTGAACTCGCGCTTGGCCTCGCTCTGCGTCATGCGCATGTCGCGCAGGAATAACCAACGCTGAATGAGCAGATCGGCGAGCCCACCAATCAGAAAGGCGCCGGCAGCAATCGCTATCAGTACTTTCAGCTCGTTAAAGACAAAACCAAGGCAGCTTAAATCGCACACCGGCAAATAGACCAATGCCCTCCAACCTGAGAGCACAGTGAAGACGAACGTGGCACCAAGAACCGAGACTTTGACGAGGGACTTTCCAAGCTCCACAAGCGAGCGCTGGGAGACAATCCGCTTCAACCCTTTGACTGGATCCAATTTCTCAAAGCTAGGTTTCAGCGGCTCGACGGAAATCGTCAGCCCGCCGTTGGCCAAGACGCCGGCCAAGATGGCCGCAACCAACGCCGCACCCAGGATTGGGGCTACGGCTGCCATAGAAAGGTCCATCAATCCGACCAATGCCTGCCGGACCGCACTGTTGAATGGCTGGCCCTGCAGCTTGTCGATGAGGCGCACCGCTTCGCGCCATCCGTCTTCGATCGCGCCTGCCCTGAAGCACAGGCAGCCGAAACCAGCGCAAAGACTTGCCGCGGTCACAAAGTCGGCGCTGCGCGGGCTCTGCCCTTTCTTACGCGCGTCCCTCAGCTTCTTGTGACTCGGTGGAAGCTTTTTCTCTTCACTCGTGTCATTCATTTCAAGAACTTCTCGAGCCACTCCAGCACACCGTCGAACTGAACGATCTCGGCTCCCATATATTCGATCAGGAAGACGGTGTAGCTCACCATGATGATGCCAAAGGCGGCATTCTTGATGGTCGGAGAGAGATCGTTCAGCTTGATTTGCGGCGCAAAGCGCCCAAGCAGCATGAGGGATACGTCAATCAGAACCAGCAGAGCCAGCACGGGCCCGGCGACCACGAGCGTCGCATGCATGATATGGTCGAGAAGCTTGATAAATTCCATTGCCCCCTGCTGGGTCAGGGGGGGTAGCAGTCGATACACGGGCCAGATCAGATAACTCCCGTAAAGGCATCTGACCATTGTCTGCAGGCCTCCCGATACGACGAAGATCGTAACCGCCGCAGTTCCGAGAAAGAGTCCCATTGCGGAGGTTTGGCTGCGTGTCGCGGGATCGTCTACCTGACTGGAGATGCCGCGCTGGGTATCAATGATGTCACCAACGGCTTGGATGCTCCAAAGTGGTATGCTGAGCAGAAAGCCGAACAATAGGCCGATAAATATCTCCTTCACACCGAGGAGCGCGACCGCAATCATACGGGTGCCGGGATCTAGCGTCTGCAAGCCGCTCTTGATTTGCATCAAGCAAGGCAATCCAATCACAACCGTCGCGCTTGCGCGGATCATCCCGCCAATGTGCGGCCGCGTGAATACCGGATGAACCAGCATAATGCCAAGCGCCCGGGCCGCGCCAAGTCCAGCCGCAACGACGAATTCGACGGCGGTCTGAACCAGACCTTGCGTCTCGGTGGGTGACAACGCATCCATTTGAGCTCGGCTCACCGCTCGCTTCAAGTCAATCTAATCGCCCGTGCGCCTCGCCAAGATGCAATTCGTCAAGAGCTCTACTGGTCATCGACCTCGTGTCCTAGCGGTTGCAGATCGACATACCCAAGCACTAGGGACTCCCGCTTCAACTCTCCGCAGCCACGGCTGTCCACCAATAAGGTATGACCATTTCGATGATAAAACCCGCCGAATAGCGCGGCTACCAGGCCAGCAAGCCAAGCTCCTTCGGCTGTCACCGACCGCAGGGCGGTTCTGATGACCTGGAGCTTCGGAGCTTGCATCAGTTCAACAGTTCGCGGCGATCGGTCTCGGCCGGCACTTCATCGCGGCTTGATCCATCAGATCGTCAAAACCCAGCGCCCACTTGAGATCAAATCGGCATGCCTATCCACCTAGTTAACAACTCGCCAGGTTATGCATCGAGGGCCAGGCCTCACAGCAGGTCATTTCATCGTGAGCCAGACTCGAATTGAGCGGATGACAATTTCAGATAAGGTCATTCCTCCTCCGAAGGCCGATCGAGCCGAACAAGACAGTCCGGATATCGATCTGTCCCATGCTAACGAGGCGAGCTTTCGGTAAGCTGACGAAACTCGCCTCTTCCATGGTTCAGAATGAGGACAGACAAGCGCGACGCCATAGCTGTAGGCTTGGTCCGCCTTGCGTTCCCGCACTAGTACCTCGCTGTGAGCGCCGGGAACTCGGTGAAGATGTGCTGCGCTTGCTCGATCAGTGGCGCGCTCAGCACCGGGGCAAACAGAACAAGCACAACGACGACGACGAGGAGTTTCACTGTCAGCGGCAAGGTTTGATCCTGGAGCTGGGTTGCTGCCTGCACGATGCCGATACCCAGTCCGGCCACGAGGGCTGCCAGGAGCGGCGGCAGAACCCAGATCATGAACAGGACAAGTGATCGGCTCAGGTGGGTGAGGATGCTGGCTTCGTCCATCTCAACCTCCGGGGGTTGCGTAGCTTAACACCAATCCGTGCATGAGCCGCGACCAGCCGTCGATTGTGACGAACAGAAAGAGCTTGAAAGGAACGGATATCATTGTTGGTGACACCATTGACATGCCCATGGCCATCAGAATCGTCGTCACGATCAGGTCGATCGTGATGAACGGAAGGTAGAGAAGGAAGCCGATCTCAAATGCACGCTTAAGTTCCGAGATCAAAAACGACGGCACGAGAATTGCCAAATCATCGGCTGTTGCGTTGCTGCGCATCTCGTCCGACCAGATATGTTCCGTCGATGACAGGAAGAACGTGCGCTGCTCCTCAGTAGTGAACTTTTTGAGGTGGGCGCGCAGCGGCTCGCTGCCCTCCTTGGCGGCGGTCAACCAATCGTCGGCGGTTTGGTAGCGAAGTTGCGGATCGGTCACGCGGTTGTAGGTCTGCTCGAACACTGGAGCGCCTATGAACACGGTAAGAATCAATGCAGCGCCATACAGAACGATATTCGGTGGTATGGACTGAGTCCCGAGCGCGTTGCGAACCAGGAACAGAACGACAGAAACCTTTATGAAGGCGGTCGTCGTGACGACTGCGAACGCCAGCAGGCCAAGGCCGACCGTCGCCCCAAGAAGCGCAAGGATGCTCGGTTGAATATCAACCATTGACTGCCAACCTGCTACGCAACCGGATTCCAAGCGCCTCACCGATGCGCACGATGTCGCCCCGGCCGATCAATTGACCGTTGGCTACAATATCGACCGCACCGTCCAGGGACCGCCCAAGTTCGAACACGTGTCCCTCGTTGATGCTTCTCAACGTACCCAGCGGGATAGGCCAGCGGCCGCATTCGAACACAAGCGTGATCTCAACACTGTCGATATCGGCTTCCGAGGGCGGGATTGCTTGTTCCGTTTGGAGGCGTATCGTCATATCTACATACCTTAGAGGATGGGGCTGCAGGCGGAATGGCCCGCGAAGGACAAGTCTGTCGTCCACGGCCTGCGCCGGCGCCCACAACTTGTCCGCCGTGAGGATCAGCTGGCTATGGGCAAAGGGAATGACGTCGGGCAGCAGTGCGTCGCCGGGCTGTGCTTGGCGAAGTAGCCTGACAGGCGCCCGCAGCGAGCCGATCTCTGTCGTAATCACGACCGGCAATTCCGACGAAAGCTTGCCTTGCTCTCGCGGTAATTGGCCAATCAACTCGCCTAACAAGCAAAACGCAGAAGGAATCAGACCGTCAAGCGGCGCGAACAAGAACAGGCGGGCCTTTCCCGCCAGCGCTCCGATGGCAACATCGAGCTCCAGATAGGGGTCTTTGGCCGTTGCGTCTTCGATGCGGATCAGCTGCACATTCGATGCAAGCACGTTCTCTAATCCAACGATCCAGGGTTCCAGTGCGAGCTCGAGAACGAACGAGCGCGTCGGGTCGGAAGGTAACGTAAGGCCTTGCTGGACCGTTGAAATCAGTGTCTCGACGAGAAGGCGAGGCAAGGACAAAACAGCTGTCTCGCCGCCGGCGCGAAATACGCAGTCGAGCATCGACATGTCATATGGCTCCACCTGCCAGACAAGCCGGCTCACACGGATGGATAGTGGCTTGTCGCCAAGGCGGCTCTGCAAGATGGTACGCCGTGCGGCAATCTCGTTGGCCCACGAGACCACCTCATGCGCCAGCTTCACCGCAGGCCGAAATAGTGCGGGTTCAGCCACGGCGCTTACCGACAGGTTGCACAGGCGAAGTTCGCGACGTCATAATAGAACCAGCCACTAGAACGCCACGCCGATCGTCTGGCTGCGCGAACCACCCTGATATCGGAGCAAAACCTCATCGTCGGCGTCGATTTCGGCCGCAGACTCCGAACGGACGGCGGTCGCGCGCTGGACATTGCCCTCAATCTCTTGCCATTTCTGGCTCGCCGCCGAACGCCCGGCCCATACTGCCCGCGCCTCACTCACCGCCCGCTGTGCCTCCTCATGCGCGATGCGTGCCTGCTCAAGCGCCTGACGCGCCGATTCGAACTCTGCTGCCAGTCGCCCAATGACGAGTTGACACCGTCGATCGAGCTCGGCCACGGACGTTGTCTCGAGCTGCGCCAGTTCCCGATAAAGTTCAGCTTCGACCTTGGAGCGATGCTTCTGCGCGGCTTCAAGCCCCTCAGACGCCCGCTGCAGCGCGTCGGCTGCAATTCGGCGTTTGGCTTCCATGTTCGACAATTCACGAAGCGCGCTTCGCTCCCTCATGTCTTTCACCAGCCGTAATTTCGACGCTTGCACGGGATTCAGGCCGTGAGACGCGACATCCATGAAACGGTCTCCTCAAAGCTGGACGGCTCATCCTGTCCCTGGCGCAAGAATGCGCGCAGTTCCTCGATTGAATCGATTGCCCGATCAGTCAGTGGGTCGCTGCCGGGCTTGTATTCACCGACCTTGATCAGAAACTCGGCTTCATTGTAGCGCGAGAGCAGATCGCGGAAGACGGAGGCCGCCTTGCGATGTGGCGCGGAGGCGACCGCATCCATGACACGACTTCGGCTCGACAGCACATCGATGGCGGGAAAATGCTCGCGCGAAGCCAGCGCGCGCGAAAGAATGATATGACCATCAAGAATGCCGCGCGACTCTTCGGCAATCGGATCGCCCGTGCCGTCACCTTCGACAAGCACTGTATAGAATGCCGTGATGGAGCCCCGCTCTCCCATACCGGCACGTTCCAACAGCCCGGGCAGCAGCGCAAAAACGGAAGGAGGAAAGCCGCGTCGGGTCGGAGGTTCTCCCGCGGCGAGGCCGATTTCGCGCATCGCGCGGCTAAAGCGCGTCAGCGAATCCATCATTAGCACGACCTGCAGTCCTTGATCCCGAAAATACTCCGCGAGTGCGGTCGCCATATGAGCGCACTGCGCCCGCTCCATTGCGGATCGATCGGATGTCTCAACGACAACGATCGTGCGTGCAATGGCATCTCCAATATGACGTTCAATGAATTCACGCACCTCGCGGCCGCGCTCTCCTATGAGTGCAACTACGGTGACATCAGCGGCCGCCCCTTTTACAATTTGCGACATCAGCGTCGACTTACCGCACCCAGCATCTCCATAGATTCCGATCCTCTGACCTTCGCCACACGTCAGAAGCCCATCCAACACGCGAACGCCGAGCGGAAATGGCTGCTCGATGCTACGCCGTTTCATCGGGTTGGGTGCCCTGCCGCGGAGCGGACAAGTGTGGACCGTCTTTATTGGCCCCTTGCCGTCGAGTGGACGGCCGAAGCTGTCGATCACGCGACCGAGCAGGCCGGGCCCGACTGACACTTCCTGCATGCGCCCGGTCGGGACCACTTCCGCGCGGTGTGACAGGCCCACCATATCGCCGATAGGCGTCAGCAGAACTCCATCCGGCAACAAACCGATGACTTCGGCCTCGAGCGCCCATCCGGATGCGTGATCCTGCAACAGGCAAAGTTCTCCGACACGGGCCCCTGGTAATACGGCATGAAGTAACGTGCCGATCGCCCGCGTGATCCGTCCCCGCACAGCACGCGTATCGACATCCTTTGCTGCGGATCTTACAGATGCCAGCGCCGCATGCAGATCTCCTTCTCTGGCCGCTTGACCAGGGCCTGATCGTTGCATCGTCACGTTTCGTCTTCCTGAGAGGACGGATCAAGGCTGAGACGTAATTTGCGGAGCTGTGCGGCAAGTCCTAAATCCACATTGCCGAACTCGCTCCACAGAACGCACTGGTCAGGCCCCATAGCCGGGTCCGGATCAATTCTGACTTTCGGCCGACCATCCGTCCCGTCGAACGCCTCGAATTCATGTCTTAGTGCATCAACGTTCACAGGAGACACGTGAAGGCGTACTTCCGCGCTGCCATATCTTTGCTCGACGGCGTGACGAACGGTTCTTACCAGCATCTCGCCGGGATCAAAGGAGCCCAACAAGTCGGTCAATATCTCAAGGACGAGCTGTGGCAACTCCTGCTGCAGAACGGCTTTTCGCCGGGCCACATCGGAAGCAGCTCGGGCGATCAGCTGTGCCATTTCGTCCGATCCTGACCTAAGACCCTCGCTGTGGCCGTGCTCCCGCTCTTGCTGATAGACTTTGCTTGCCCAGCTGCGAACCTGCCGCAGATATCGGTCGGCTAGCGCACGCGTCTGCACCGCATCGCACCAGATACCGAGTTCCGCGGCTGGTATGAGTGGACCAAGCGGTCGTATCCGCGGGCTATCTGGCTGGGCTATCTCATCGGCCGTCATGCCGCTGGCGCCTCGCTGGCCAAGTGGGCTACCACCAAAGACAGCAAACGACCCGCTGCGCTGTGGTGTTCGGCTGCTGGGGATTCGGCGGCGGTCCCAACACGTAAACGGAAAAGGACGCGCAAACGGTCAAGCTCTGATGCGTCCTTGAGCCAGGCACCAAGGCAGGCATGTCCGTCATGTTCAATCTGGCTCGACAGTTTATGCGGATCGACAATCGATGTGGTCGCGACCGCAGCAGATAAGTGTCGGATTGCGAAAGCATGTGCTTCCGCACCAATATTTTCGATCAGAATCGCCACGTCATGCTTTGACACAAGCTTCAGCACCGAACGGGCATGCCAGATACTGCCAGCGAGCAAGGCCGCCCGACGCGGATCATGCCCGAGCAGAACGTCCCTGCCCCAGTCAGTTCCGTTCGAGGCCAGCTCGCTTAGCAGCAATTCGGCCAGTCTTTGCTGCAGCCTCGGAGTCTTCTGCAACTGCAGCACTGTGGCCTCCGACAGGAGCCCATCAAGATGGCCGGCCAAACGGCTGGGATGGATCAAGGCGGCAAGCTCGCGCAGGCGATTGGAATGCGCGTTTTGTGAATGATTTTGGTCGGGGGATACCATCGATACGGACCTCAATGCCCGCCTATTTCGCATCGGAGAGCTTTTTGCCAGCGGACTTGACCGCTGGCTTGCTGGCACCACTGCCGAGATTCATCAGCTTACGCCAGGATTGGCGAAGTTGCCCCCCGCGTGCGCTCAGCAGTAGGCAAGATACGATGCCTAATACGGCGAGCGCACCTCCTGCGCCGATCGCAATGGGAGCCGCGACGAACCTGGTTGACTCGTTTGACGCTGCCGCTGACGTAAGCGAGACCTCATGCTGAGTCCGCTCGACGGGCACGAACACGACCGCCACCTTGTCGTATGATAGACCTTCGATGCTATTGGCGACGAGCATCTTGATTTGCGGCAGCAAGGCTGAGAGCTTCGCGCTGGAGGCGTGCCGAATGAAAACCGACGCCGAGGACGGGGTTGCGTCCTGCCGCAGAAGATCATTCTTCGGCAGAACAACATGAACACGGGCGGAGAGAACCCCATCAATATCGTTGATCGTACGCGACAATTCTTCACTTAGGGCATAGACGTAGCGGGCCCGTTCCTCGACCGGAGAGGCAACGAGCCCCGACCCCTTGAACACCTCACCAAGGCTCTTGAAGGGCTGGCGCGGCAAGCCCTGGTCATTTAGCAACTCGATGGAATAGGCGAGCTGCTTTTCTTCGACCTGAATGGTGCTCGTCCCATCCTTACCGACGACCCGGATGGCATCTACGCCCCTGCTCAGCAGCAGCCCAAGCATCTCGTTGGCGTCACGCTCCTGCACTTTGGTATACAGGTCCGTTTTGCAACCGGTGAGGGTCGGTAAAAGTAGCAGCAGAACAAGAGCATGAAGCCGCTTGCTCGCGGGCCGACCGTTACCGATCCTACCTTTCGTCAAGACAGCCAACGGCCCGCTCAGCCTGCTGATAGAAGTTTATTCAGAGATGAACTGACGGCACCTGTACCCTTGGAGATGAGCGAAACCTGGACGACACCGTTGTAAACATCGCGCAAATTAGTCAGCGCCGAATCGAAATGATCCGCACCTTCCGGCTTGCCCGCCGGATGCACCTCGACTTGCTGCGACCGCAGGAGCGGTTGCGCGGCCGGCCCAAGCTGGAAACTCTTCGCAGGATCAAGATCGCCGACGAGCGTCGGCGAAACTGCGTCTCCAGGAAATGGTTTGCCCTGGTGGATAGCAGAAATGCTCTGAAGGACGCGATCGCCAAGCGGGCTCGCCGGCGTGACTGCGCGCTGCACTTCCGGCACCGATGAAACTGGCGCGCGCTCGGTCACAAAAGAGTCGCCCCCCTGTTTCAAGGCGGCCTGCGCGAGACTCTCGTGAAACTGAGCGTGCGCCAGCGAAGAGCCGCTGGAGGCACACTCGACGGGGTTGGCGGAGACCGACGCAATTCCAAGCAACATGGGAGAAATCATTTCTGTCCCGTGGTGAGATTAGCCATTCGCTCGCATGAATGGGCTGGCACCCTAGAGACCCAAACTGACCAAAAGCTGACGAGCATCTGTCATCTAATAATCACGGTTGGCTTCCAATTTCGGGCGAAGCGTCGGCCTCCAAATTTTGGGACGAATTCCGGTGCTTGGTTTCAATTAGAAGAAAATCGCTGGAATGCTCATCCCGTCTACAAGGCTGCATATCTTGAAGAAAGTTCTCTATCTTGCTGTTTTCATGTGCTTGGGCGCCATCAAGGCGCTCGGCGCCCCGCTGGCGCTGCCGTCGACGCCGTATAGTTACACAGTGCTGGATCAGGACCTCGCGACCGCGCTGCAGGAGTTCGGTAACAACCTCAATATCAGAGTCAATATCAGCACCGGGGTGAAGGGACGAATTCGCGGGCGAATGCCGGATCTCCCGCCGCGGGAGTTTCTCGAACGGTTGATCAGTCTCTACAATCTTCAATGGTACTACGATGGGCTGGTGCTCTACGTATCTGACGCGCATGAGGCGCAAAGCCGCCTTCTGATACTGAATCCGATCAGCTTTGACGCGTTCAAGGCGGCGCTCGACGCACTCAACATCTCGGACGAGCGCTACATCGTGAGAGCCGTGCCGGGAGATGGCCTCGTCTTCGCGTCCGGTCCGCCTCGCTTTATCGCGCTTGTGGAGCAAACACTCAAAGGACTGGTGACGGAGGCACAGGCGCGACGAAACCGGAACGGAGCCGAAAAGCCACCGCATGAGTCGGTCTTGATGCTGTTTCGCGGATCTTCCAGCGTGGTCGTTCGCGAAGGACGCCCCAACGACGCTCCTTCACCCGAGCTTTCACATCAAGACGGCATGGATCACGCACCTGATACTGGTAAGAAATGAACGGATAATAACAGATGGGTTGGGAGGAGATGTAATTTCTACTTATGCCCTCGGTCAGCTTTTCGAAAGCTGCAGCTGTCATGATGAGAGGGCGGCTGTCCAGCGGGATGCCGCAAGACAGGCAACAAAGGTCCGGGCCCGCACAACGTATGCTCGAGCCGAAAAGGGCAAGCAGTATCCGTGACCTGCTTTGCAGCCTTAGCGTTTCATGCGAGCTTTTGAAAAGCTCTACGAAGTCCGTCATGAACTTCGCCGCATCGGTTGAGAGCCGCATTGTCGTACAAAAGGAGGAACAGGATGGAGTTCATGCGCTAGGCGGAGCAGACAAGAGCCCACCGCCCCGCTCGGCCTCATCGCCCGCCGATCGAAGTGAGTTTGAGCGTGAACTGATGGCATTGCATGAAATGCCTGGATACAGCCAGGACCTGATTTGGCAGGAGCTTGGAGGCCGACCGTCGCATGTCGGGCCGGCATTGACCGGCGGCGAGCAGTCCAATTCCCAACAGGCGGCCGCTCAAGATCGCGTGGTCTCCTCTGATTTCGGCAACGACCCTGTTTGGCAAGATCTTGAGCCTGGACTCATGCACGCGGGGTCGCCTCACGCCAGACGGTCTCAGGAGCGGTCCCCGCTGCCCGCGCGCGTCGCGCCGCCGGAACTTGGCGATTTCGTCATGGCGAACGGATATCTCGCCAGCGACAACTGGGTCTTCATCGGCCAAACAGCTACGCCTGCTCAGATCGAGATGCTGAGAGGCCGTGACGTCATGCCGAGCATAAATGTCCGGACTACAACGTTCACCATCCTGGGTGTGCCTCACACGGCGCAATGGCGAGCAGAAGGGTTCATTCGTCTCGAACCGTCGCTGGACGCCGCCCTTGGGCCCGCAGGTTCGGGCGAACACCCGCCAGGTGACCAAGCACAATGACATTGACAGATGCAGAGTGCATCTGAGATTCGAGGCGTCCAGAGTACCATGCACCGCTCAACTTTTTGGGCGATGGATTGATTCGTGCGGCCACCCCAGCAATCTGATCCGATCATGCTGCATCGCCCCGATCGGGCAGACGCCAATAATTTGTTTGACACGCAGGCGCGAGCTGGCTGAGCGCTGGTGAGTTGCCGAGAGATGTTGCGGAACCCGCGATGTGTTGCATGAATCAGCGCACGCGAATCCTGCGAAGAGCGGCAGACTCGTTGACCTGGCTGTCGCAGAGGCGAGCGATCGAGCACCGAAGCAAGCCGATGCCGAATTGAGGACCCGTCGCCGCCTTGAGCGACGTCATTTCTCAACTCATTGTGAAATCCTTTGAGCGCCGTCAGCTTCTCGAAAGCTAATCGCTCCTACCATACGGCGTGAATATCTAGACGGCGATATGCCTATAGATTGTAGCCAAACCGAGCGCTGGGAGCGTTGTGCAATCGGAAGCAAGCGGTAGGAGCCATTGAAGCCTATCGACATCTCTTGCTCGTTGTTCGCCGCGATCTCAGGCTGCGCCACATAGCCAGCTTGTGGTGCGATCTCAAATCAGAGGACGTATGATGTCAGTCAACAATCTGCCGCTAACCACCAGCTCGAATTTGGCTTTGTCGGGGCTGGCTTCTGGGCCCTCGCAGGCGCGTGACTTTTCAAGCTTCGAGGCGGTGCTGGTCAGTTTGTCGTTGAAGGGCACGACTGACGAGCATTCCCCACCGCAAGGTCCGGCGACCGAGGACTCGGCCAAGCAACTGACGCAGGAACTCACGCAAGAGGTGCGGAACATCATCCCGCCGGAGATCAAGGCCGCACTGGACGCATGTCAGGAGACCCCCGAGCCGTCCTCTGAGGAAGCCTCCTCCGCGGCGAACGCCCCAAAGATTGCAGAAGCCCCCGTACAAAGCTCCAGAATTACGTGGAACAGCGGCACCCCGACTGAGGCCGAGCTGCAGATTGTGTCGGTGCTGATCCGACACAAGGACAAATGCCCGCTGGATTGGAAATCTCTGGGAGATTTGGCCAACGATCCCTCCACACCGCCGGATCTAAAGGCGGCGATCGAGGCACTCCAGCGAGACCCCGAGCTCTTCTACGCAATAGGTTCGCAAGGCGACGGCCGCTGCGGCGGTAAAATCAAAGCGGGTGATCTCTCCGGCTTCTCCGATCACCACCCGCAAGTTGCTGAGTTCCAGGAGCAGCGGGCAAAGAACTATACGCAAAACTACATCCCCTCCGACGGCAGCGGCAATGGCGAGCCATCGGTTATGATGCTGACCGATGCATTGCGCGAGCTCTATCGCTATTCCGATAACCTGCCCAAGAACCTAAGCCTTTCGGATTTCAAGCAGATCGTCGACGGCGAAGCTAAGACGGGCAAATGCCCGCCGCAGGTTCTCGCGGCCGCTCAATACTTCCTCGACCATCCGGATGAATGGAAGCAGTTGTATGGCGGCTCGATAGACAAGGTCCACAAAGAGGACTTCCTGCAGGTTGCTTCATCATCGGTGAATCTCACGAAAGCCGAGCTCGATACGCTCGACACGATCAGCAAGAACCAAAGCGCCTTTTTCGGGAAGGGCGACCTGACGCGGGAAAAGCTGGCGAGCATGGCCGATGACAAGAGCCTCGCGCCCGAGGTGCGAAAGGCGGCATCCCAGCTGCTGTCCGACCCTGTGCTGTTCGGGTTAATGAACAACGCGATTACGGGCTACAAAACCCACCACAAGTTCTTCGACTTCGGCGGCGGCCATACGGTCGATTCCGGCAACATCAGCAAGAGTGACTTCAACCAGTTCTTCAGCAACATGTCCGGTGCGAACCGCACCGTTCAGCAGGTGAAAACGCATGCCGCCCGAACGGCCGCTGAGAAGGACGCGGTCGCGGACATGTCGATGGGCGTGGCAGACCAACCCGACATCAAGTCTCCCAAAAAAAACGGTGGCGCCTTCATGCACGCAATCAATGACGTGCTCAAGGTTGGCTCGAAGGTACTCGACTGGGCCGCGACAGCAGTCGGTGTACTTAGCTTCATTCCAGGCTTGGGCGAATTGGCCGATCTGGCGTCAATGGTGCTCGAAGCCGAAGCGCAAGCTGCAAATCTTCTTCACACTGCGATCAGCGGTGGCAACATAAAGCAAGCGCTCGAAGAAGCTGGCCTGAGCCTTGCGGCACAGGCGGTAGGCTGCATCGGCGGCCCTGAGGTCAAATTGGCAATGCGAGAAGGCTTGGTGAAGCAGGCAATTCAAGAAGCAGCCACGGCGGGGGTCAATCTTCCGGTTTCGGTAGCCCAGTCCTACGCGGAGGACTACCTGAACAACTTGAAGGCTCGCATCGAGTCCGAACGCATGCAAGCTGCAGGCGCCAACGCCTAGCCGGATCGCACTATCTGTCAGGATCAGGCTGACAACGCCAGTCGAGCTTGTGCGGCTTACGCGCGGTCGGGTCTCCCTGCCGAGCAGTCGGCCGCGCAAACTCTACCATCCTCGATACCGTCCGCCGGATCCGAGGAACTTGCTCGCTCTTCGCTGCGCACGATTTATGTGGGTCGCGATCGATCGCGCGAGGCCGACCTCAAATCCAGCCTGCCGCTACGAAGGTCAATCGGCTGCATACGCAGCCCGGCAAGAAGGTCGATGCATTAAAACCGCGCGACAGAGCCGGTCAGAGCGGCGGAACCTGCCGGCTTGCGCAAAGATCAGGAACATGCTGATCGCAGAGCGCCAGGGGAAGGACCGCTTCTCGAGCCGCAAGCTGCTGTTCGCTCTGCATGAAGGCGGGCCCCGATTGACGGATCCTTCATGAGCCCTCCAGGACCGATGGATCGTCCTTGACCACCGAATCGCCGTCAATCTCGCTTTCGGCCCCGCTCCAAACCAGGTCAAGCTCCGTCCCGCTGCGCCCGGCTGCAAGCAAGTTGTCGAAAGACCCCGCGGGCATCGAAAGTGACGCCAGCCCGGGATTGCAGCAAACGCGAGCTATTAATAGTCGCGTCAACATCCGCCTGCTGAAGCTTTCGACTTGATGAGCAGCGATCCGACCCGATCGAGTTCCACAAACGAACGTTTGTCCCGGTACATACCATCTGATCTGCAGCTTTCGCAGATCCAGCATCGGCCCATTACATTTTGTAGAACTCGTCAGCTTCTCGAAAGCTAACGTTTGCACATTGGTGGGCGGAGACTGGTCCATTGGCACGATTGAATTGAGATAGGAGAACCCGATGCGCGTTACAAGCTCCAGCGCGACTGGGCACGTTGATGCCGACCTCCATGCGGCTGGCGGCAAAAGCAGCGGCAAAAAAGGATCTCACAAACCTGACGAGCGCGATGATCACGGCCGATCGCCAGATGCGAACAGTCCCGTAAACGGCGGCGCGTCCACTGCGGGCGGCACCTCGCGAGAAGCCGCCATGCAGCAAGCCTTCAACGTCGCTCTGGGAGCCGCTGCTCTACAGCTTGCAAATAGTGCAATGGGTCATTTCGACGACGTTATGGCCGAAACAGAAGAGGATTCCTGACGTCGCATGTTGCGGCGTCAGGAAAATAGGAGCCGCACGTTGCGGCGAAATTCGAGCACACAGGAGAATTACTATGACTAAGGGCGTTGGTGCGTCTGGTACCTCGATTGCAGGTGGTGCAGCTGGCACCGCTGCAACTGGAGCCGCTTCCGCCGGTGCTGAAGTTGCTGGAGAGGCTGCATTCCAACGGCAAATCGCCGCTCTGACCGCCACGAGCACCAAGGCTGCCGAGAGGGATGTGGAGCTTCGCGTCGTCTCGACCGAGCTTTCGACCGTCAAGAAAGCAGCCGATGAGCGGGTGCAGTAAGGGATGAGGTGGGGCGACGTGCGTCGCTCACTTTCCCGGGCTGCTTAGTCCGTGAAGTCGCAACGGGCCGTACGGTTTTGCCGTACGGTCCCGTTCGCAGTTCAGGAGAGCGACCGTGAATGAACCACACTGCCCGCGTTTCGAAGTGCTGCTGGGATGCTATTCTGGGCTGACGGGAAAAGTAGGGGGCGGATCGTGTCTGATCGGAAGCAGCCTCGATGCTGATTTAATCTTTGTCGAACAGGGCCTCGAACCACACCATCTTCGTGTCACCCCGCATTCCAACTCGATCGAGATCGAGGCACTGGCGGGCGACGTTCGTGTCCAGGGACACGAGACTGTTTTGCCAAACGCGCCCATCGTTGTCCCTCTTCCTGCTGTCCTTCATGCCGGCGAAATGTCGATCCGGTGGTCTATCGAGGGTCTCGAAAAAGCTGGCTCTATCGATCGCCGGCGTGTATCGCTCGCCGGACTCGCCCTGGTCGTGATCAGCTTTGCCGCGGCTGGCACATTGTCGACCAGTTTTGTCCAGACCGACACCGCTGCGGTGCCAAGTTCGTCGCCTCCTGCCGCCGATGTTGCACCCAAGCTGGCGCTCAGCGCTCCTGATGCTCTGGCCACCGATGCAGCTGCGGGGCTGCTGCAAGAGGAAGTTGACAGAGCGGGCCTTGTCGGCATCAAAATCGGTTCTGGGGCCGGCGTTGTCACGGCCGACGGCAGCATTACGCCCGCTGCACTCACCACTTGGCAAGACATCCAGCAACGCTTTGATCGCAATAGCAACGGCGCTTATACGCTCGTCAATGCAGTCGCCATCAAGGATGAGAAGACACCTTCCGCAATCGGGATCCAGGCTGTGTGGCGCGGCAGCGATCCTTACATCGTCGTTGCTGGCCAAAAGTATTTTGTTGGCGCGCTGTTGAGCAATGGATGGACCGTCAACGGAATTGAGGAAGGGCGTGTTCTGCTGAGCCGGAATGGCCGGCTCTCCGCTCTGTCCTATTAGCGTTTCAGGCCGCAGGTAAGGAAGCAAAGTGCCATGACTAGGCTGCCCCCGAATTCCGTCGAGCCTGGCGCCTCTTTTCAGGGACCAAACGTTGATCATCATGCATCTAGCATCACGCCGGGCAATTCTCGAGCCAAGTCCATCGGGATCGATCGGACGCGTGGCAATGATGACAAGAACCACGGCGCAATTTCCCAGCATAACGACGCGCCCGATCGCTTGGTTGAGGGCACGATCGACAGCGCGCTCGAGCTCGGTTCGATCAACGCGATTTCACGCGTCAATCTCGACGAGGCCCGCGCCCAACCAGGTCAGATCGAGCCAGGCTCGGAACTCGCTTGGCTTAACGGGCCTAATCTCGCGCATAGCCTGCTCTCTTTCGTGACGCCGCGGCTACGTCATTCGCACGTTCTGCGTCCCGAGCAACACGGCCCTCTTTTGGAGCGTTTAGCCAATACGCTATCTGCCGCGCCAGAGGATTTGGTGGCACGCGAAGGAGCGGCCCTTCTGCAGCTGGAGCTGCAGCGGTTAATCTTGCTCCGGCAGAGCCACAACGGCTTGATCAAAGGCTAGCAATGGCCGAGCCAGACAAATTGCAACACGTCGCATCTACACAGCGGCCAAACGTTTCCAAAGCCGATGCTCTCGAGCTGGTCTCTGGGCCGGAGCGAGATTTGCTCTGCGTGCTTTCTTATATCTATCTTTCGTGCGGGCAGAGCGCAAAGAGCCTGGCTCTGTTGCGGCTTGTTGCTCACGAACACTCTCGAGACATTGGCCTGCTGCGGATCCTGGCCTATGCTCTCATCTCGGAGCGTCGCGGTGACGAAGCACTGTCGGTATTGGATCGGCTTGACAACCTAGATGGCCAACCCTCTTCGTCTCTGCCATTGATGCTGATGCGCAGCCACGCCCTGCGTCACGCCGGCCGCATGGCCGAAGCGCAGGCCGTCTTCAAGCGCTATGTTTCGTTGCGCGGCAACACAGCTCCAGCCAAACAACAATAAGGCTTCTCATGGCCAACGTTCTACGAAATCTCATCACGCGCGCGCCCGCCCACCCGGATTTGATGGTCGCGCTGATGCTTCTTCTGGCGATCGGAATGATGATCATGCCGATCCCGATCGTCGTGATCGATATGCTGATCGGCTTCAATCTTGGCTTTGCCATACTGTTGCTGATGGTCGCCCTGTATCTCAACACGCCGCTCGACTTTTCATCCCTGCCGGGCGTCATCCTGATCTCCACTGTTTTTCGTCTCGCTCTTACCGTTGCAACGACGCGGCTGATCCTGGCCGAGGGCGACGCCGGCAGCATCATCCATACGTTCGGCGATTTCGTCATATCTGGCAACATCGCCGTCGGCATTGTCATATTCCTGATCGTAACCATGGTGCAATTCATGGTTCTGGCCAAGGGCGCCGAACGAGTGGCAGAGGTGTCGGCGCGCTTCACGCTTGATGCGCTGCCGGGCAAGCAGATGGCGATCGACGCCGAGCTGCGCAACGGCCATATCGACCAGCACGAAGCCCGCAGCCGGCGCGGCGTGCTGGAGCGGGAAAGCCAGCTTCACGGCGCGATGGACGGCGCCATGAAATTCGTGAAGGGCGACGCCATCGCCGGACTCATAGTCATCTGTATCAATATGCTAGGTGGCATCACGATCGGCTCGCTCTCCAGGGGCATGTCCCTTGAAGAGGCGATGCATCAATACACTATCCTGACGATCGGTGATGCGCTCATTTCGCAGATCCCAGCCCTGCTTCTGTCAATTACAGCCGCAACCATTGTCACTCGTGTCAACGGTCCTTCAAGACTTAATCTGGGCGCCGATATCGTCAACCAGCTTACGGCCAGCACACAAGCGCTCCGGCTGGCCGCCTGCGTCCTGCTTGTGATGGGGCTTGTTCCTGGCTTCCCTTTGCCCCCCTTTGTCATACTGGCCGCGCTCTTTTCCGCCGCCAGCTTTGTCAAGGTTGGCGAGCCAGAGAACAAGACCGCTCCCAAGGCCGGCGTCAATCCCTCCGGTTCAGCTCCCGCTTCCACGCAGGGTCAGAAGCAAAGCCTGCCTGCCGAGGCACTTCCGATTACCCTGTTGCTAGCGCCGAACCTGATGAAGGCAATGGACGTGGCGGAACTCGAGCGGTGCGTCGCACGGGTTTCGGCACTGGTCTCAGCTGATCTGGGCATCACAATTCCACGCATTCCCGCCCAAAGCGCAAATCACCTTGCCCGATCGCAATTCAGTGTGGCCGTCGAGGGCGTGCCCGTAGAAGAGGGCGCTATTGACCCGACAAAGCTCTTGCTTGATGACGACGTAGCGAACATCGAATTGAGCGGCATACCCTTCTGGCAGGATCCAGACACGAATCGGATCTGGATCGAACAGGGCCATGCGGCTGCTCTCAAAGCGGCCGGCATAGGGCATCACGGACCGAGCGAAATCATCGCCTTGCGCATCCGGTCCACGTTGACGCGCTATGCGCAGCGCCTGGTTGGCATTCAGGAAACGCGCCAGTTGCTTGGCCGGATGGAGCAGGAATATGCCGATCTGGTGAAGGAGGTGCTGCGCACGACACCGATCCCTCGAATCGCAGATGTCCTGCGTCGTTTGCTGGACGAGGGTATCCCGATCCGGAACACCCGTTTGGTTCTGGAGGCGCTTGCGGAATGGAGCGAACGGGAGCAAAATCCTACACTGCTCACCGAATATGTGCGCTCTGTTCTGAAGCGGCAGATCTGTCACCGCTATGCCAACGCACATCGCGTTGTAGCTGCCTTTATCGTCGAGCGTGAGACTGAGGACATCGTGCGGGGTGCCGTGCGCGAGACCGCCGTCGGCCCATATCTTGTCTTGGAGGACCGGCAAAGCGAGATGCTGCTCTCCCAATTTCGCCAGATCCATTCGAGCATCGCGCGCAGCCAAAGCCAGCCAGTTATTCTAGGTTCGATGGACATCCGGCGTTTCGTTCGCGGGTTTCTCACGCGTAACGGAATCGACCTGCCTGTCCTTTCTTATCAAGACCTCGCCGCGGATTTCACGGTCCAACCGATCGGATCCGTGAAGCTGGCAGCTGCCAAGGACAAGAGCCCTTCCCCGGGCAGTCTCCTGAGCGCTGCGAGTTGAGACTGCACGGCAGATCATCGTGAGCAGGCTATGAATTCAAATGGAACCAAACGTCGGCGGCGCTTGTGCTTCGTCAGTCCAGGCCAATGGTCGGCTCTGCCTGCGATGCTCACTATTGGGATGCTCACCGGTTGCGCGAGCCTGTCCGATCTTTCACGCCAGCAGCGGTCCACCTCAGACCGAGCAGGCGCCAAAGAGTTTGACCCCGCCATGCGTGAGCGCATCTCGCGCGCTCTCGTTGATGCTGATGAGCAGAGTCTACGCGCAACGTTGGACCAACAACCGGAAAACGTCAATGCGGCAATTTCTCTTGCACGGGCCTTATTGGCGCACAATTCCTCAGATGAGGCACTTCAGGTGCTCAATGCGGTACTATTGGCAACACCCGGCGACCTGCGCGCATTGAATGCCAAAGGCGTAGTGCTCGATCAACAGGGGCGCCACGAGGAGGCGCAAGTGCTATATCGTCAAGGCCTCGCGATCGAGCCCACAAATACGATGTTGCGCAACAATCTCGAGTTGTCGGCTGAACTTGAAGGCAAGACGGGCATCGGAAACTCCAATCAGGAGTTGCAACCTGGCGACCAGTACGCATTAGACAGATCGATATCTCACAGCCGACAACCGTAAATCGCGGATGCCTATCCTTGTCAGTCGGCTGGCCGACAGACAGCCGGATAATGATCACGTGCAGAGATTACAAGTCGCATTTGGTTTCGAACCATGTTGTCGCGAGGAGCACAACTTTATCGTGTATAATCGGGGGAGCCGAGCGCTGTCTCTTGGCTAAATGGCGTGAGCCCGACACGCTCTCGCTTGGACGGAGCAGGCCTCTACCCTCAATTAGACGCCAGTAGGCAGCCGATCTTTCACACGACTTCGTAACCAGGTCACCTGGCCAACATTCTGTATCTTGAGTTTACCTATTCTTGGGTAGCGGATCTTTGGATCGTCCGGTCACTTCAACGAAGACATGCAGGCGAGCAGTTAAAATATCTCTCGAGCTCCGCAACCGCGCGCTCCTCCCACTCTACAGCTTGCGCCAGCAATGAGCCGCCTTGTATTGGCCGAAATGCGGCGGCCTGCCGGCACAGAGACGCTATCGCGCGATAGCGTCGCACGTTCTCCATAACGGCAAGTCCGGTCATGTGCGGTTATTTCCCCTGCGGTCCTCGGCGAGAACTTGCTGCATAACAGTTTTCGATCCGTTAGCGGCAAGGGCGAAAGGCGTGAATGGTTGGCAGATTCTTGCCGGCCTGACAGCCGATGAACTTTCGCAGGAGATGATCCTCCATCGAACGCGCCTCCGCATTGCCGGCCAAGGGTGCCGCCGCTCCGCGTTTGCTCGGCATACAGTTTCAGCCAGGCAAGAGTATAGATGAAGAACAGGAGAGAGGGCACGTCTCGGCTTGCACATCAATCAAGCAACCTTTGTTACTGGTTGGCTTCCAATGTGACGTCGCAAGCGGAGGCCAACGTTATCAATCCCCGCGACGAGGCCAAGGTTTGGAATCGACGCCGACGCAGATCGACGTCCCTTGGTGCCAGTCCGAACCTCGGTCCCATGCCACACGACAGGGCTCACTCTGCGCGGTCCAGACTGACCGATCCCTAGCTCGAACCAGCGGCGTCGCTGGATCTGGAGACACTAATAGTACCTATCAGCATGACAGCCCCGCCGAGGCGGCACTCTCAGCGTCAAGTGCATCATCTTTCGCCTCCGAACGAGAGTCGGGCTTTCGATTTGCGGCCCTGGCCCCGAGCAGTTGCTGGCCCTCTCGGGTGACGCTTCGGCCAAGGCTGACGTCTCCGACCTAGAATCAACTCGCCAAAACAGATGGGTGACGGCACGTGTTGTTTGCAGCAGACTGCTTTACAAGCGCTCTGTTACCAATGGCACGCTAGAGCGCTCGCACCGCGATTAGGGGCATTCAGATGATCACGCCGGTTCGGCGGAACTGGAATCCAAAGGAACTATTGAATTCTCTTACGCCAGCGATGTTCAACGATAAGCCGTCGGTTATGCGTGCCCGTTGGGATAAATTGTGGCCTGACCTGTACACGGAATATGACGCCCGGCACTTGAAACAAGAGTTAGCCGACCGAAACCTCATCGTTAGCGATGAAGCTGCGGCATTCTTCAACGCCTGGGCGATCGACGAGGAGCGCCACACCGATGGCTTCATCCGCATCATTGAACTCGTCGCGAATGGATCCGAAAAGGATATTCGGGAGAGATTAGACGCTCGGTCGCACGATTTTGGTCCAATCGGTGAACACCTGAAGGACGAATTCTCCCTAATGGTTATGATTGCATTTGATGAGATGTGCACCTGCCGTGCCTATGCAGCAGAGAAGCCCTTCTATGACGCCCTTGGCAACACCACGTTTCATCACTGGCTGAGGGAAGTGATTGCCGACGAGGCGGTTCACTCGATGAACGCCGTGAACGTTATCCGTGCGCGCCACCGCGACCGCATTGGCCAAGTGGCCTCAATTCTCGATAACCTAATCCGCGCAACCGAAAGTCTACGCTATTCCGGAACTTTCGTCCTCGACTACTTCGGCGCGGTGTACTCCAAAGAGCTGCTCGCCGACTCTCGCCTCGTGACTATGAGAAATATCACCAGGCCATTCACGGTGTAGAATGGAATGTTGACAGCAATCCTGTCGAAACTTCAGTCGGCGCCACATCGCCGTAAATATCCATTGTGCCAGCTGGCTCCAGCTTCTCGTTTGCGTTCGAACGTGCCGAATTTCGACGATCGCGTCTGGAAGCCGCAATTCGACGCCCGATCTTCTGCAAGTCCGCCTTGGCTGGATAGATGCGGTTGCCGCCGCGCGCGATGTTGTCGGACCGCGCTGTCGGGCCGGCGCCCGGCTTCCCTGCCTACCTTGTCCGCGACAAGATAATCCCGCTTCGACGCGAACAGATGCAGGATTGCGATTTGCGCCGTCGCGGATTCAAGCGACTCAACGGTGAATCTAGTGATCGTCGCGATAGCGATCTACCTACCGATCGTTGGATTGGCATGAAGGACGTGAATCTTACGCTGCGTCAGCTTTCAACCTCGATGTGAACAGGATGGTGCTACATTGGCCTGGAGAAAAGTCGCGGATCTAGCTCGTTCGACAGGGTTGGCCCGATTCAATGTCTCCAGACGCGTGATGACGTTTTAGAATGCGGCTCGTCAGTTTCGAAAATAGGTTGGTACGAACTCGCTGTGCGAGTCTTCGGTGATCGACCTTTCGGCTACTCACAACCCTGACGCAGATCACGAGCAGGAGCGATTACTTGCTGCTCTCAACGTGCGTCGCCGCGTCAATCAGACGACGCAACCTCGCTCGATGTTGAAAACGTTCGTCAACCTGAGGAGCTCTGTCATCGAAAATTCAATTACCCTTCTTTCTGCCATGTTCTCACCCAAAGCAGAGACGCGCCGATTGCGCACTTCGCGCGCGGCAAGAGCGAGTGTCTCAGGAGAATTTTATGGTGAAGCCAGTTGTGATTGTGGTGGGCGCAGACAAGGGAGGAGTCGGCAAGACGACCGTATCACGAACGCTGCTGGACTACTTCAGCGTCAACAACGTGCAAACACGCGCCTTCGATACGGAATCTCCGCGGGGGACGTTGAAGCGCTTTTATCCTGCGATTACCGAGATCGTCGACATGACGACGACCGCGGACCAGATGAAGATTTTCGATACCCTGAACTCCGGGCTATCCGTCACCGTCATCGACGCTCGCGCCGGATTGCTGTCCTCAGCACTGGCCTCCTTGCGCGACATCGGATTTCTGGATTCGGCGCGGTCCGGCCAGATTACCTTTGCCGTGTTCCACATCCTAGGATCGTCTATCGCTTCACTCGACGAGATCGCGGAGACCGCCACCTTCATGAGCGGCGCAAAGTACTATCTGGTCAAGAATTTCATCAATGACACTCAGTTCTTCCAGTGGGACCAGTCGACCTATAATTCCTACTTTCACCGCATCAAACAGGCGACCGAGTTGACCATCCCGAAACTTAACGAGATGGCCTATGAGCAGGTCGAAGTCGCATCCGTCCCGTTCGTAGATTTCGTGGCAAACAAGGGCCGCAACGATGAACCCGCGAACAACTCCTTCGTGCTACGCGGCTATGTCCGACACTGGCTGGCAAATGTCTGGAGCGAATTTGATCGCATCAACTTGACGGAATTGGCCGGCGCTAAGTCCGCGACGCGGAGTGGCGAGAAGTAGTCACATATTCTTGCGGGCCAAGAGCAGGCCCACATACGAAACGAGATTGATCTGCTGGCTATGTTAGCGACCCCTATCTACATCGTCTGCTCTCCTAGCCCGCAGGTCGGAAAAACCCTCGTCGCGCGCGTCCTGAGTGAGTTCTTGCTGCTCAAAGACGGCACCGCCCTGTCGTTCGATGTCAATCTAAAAGAGCCATCACTGCTCGATTACCTGCCGACGATCACCGAGACCGCGGATGTGACGGACACTTACGGCAAGATGCAGCTGATGGACCCGCTTATCGTCCCTGATCGGGTACCCAAGGTGATCGATCTCGGCTTCCATGCCTTCGACGAATTCTTCAAGATGTGCGAGGAGATCGGCTTCATGAAGGAGACGGCGCGCCGTTGTGTCGCTCCTATCATTCTATTCATCGCCGGCGCTGACCGCATTTCCTTTCGCGGTTATGACATACTGCGGCGGCAGATTCCGTCAGCGTCGCTGGTCACCGTCCACAATGAATTTGCGCTGCGCGGCGGATTACCTGAAGTCATGGATGGCGAGCGGGTGCTCCAGATTTCTGCGCTGCCGCTGTTTCTCAAGCGATATATAGACCGACTTGGCTTTTCTTTCACCGGATATCTGCGGGACGAGAAGGACTGGTCCACCGAGTTGCATCAGTGGATACGACGGAACTACACGATGTTCCGCGATCTAGAATCGAGTTTGATGCTGCGAAGATCCTATCGATCCCGCGGGACGAACATCGAGAGCCTGCGTTGCACAAAGGCAAATTGAGGCTGGAACTACTCGCCATCCATTCGTCCAGCTTATGAGCAGTCGTTTGTACGACCGCCCAAGGGCTTTGGCGATAATGAAACGCACTGTGCGAATTTCCGCCTGGATTGGGTGCAAATCAAGCGTACTTTTCCTTGAGCTCATCCGCACCCAATCGCGCGACCGGCAACTACCCCCTTGGGCTTTGCCGGGGGGCCGAGATGCGCGGATGATCTTTCCAGCGGAGGACCTCATAGCTCGAAGCCGAGCTTCCCGAGGACCTGGTTCATGACGGCGCCTTTGATCTCGCGCGCGATCTCGTTGCGTATCTGGGCGCCGAGCACCCGCTCGGCATCGGCGTCTCCTGTCAGCCCACCCTCCGCCAGCCGCCGATCCAAGCGGGCTTGAAACGGCTCGCCCATGGCGTCGACGAGCCGTTCCTGCATCTCGGCATAGTCTTCGGGCGCGATGCGCCTTAACACACTTTCCCAAGGCTGCCATCGGGTCGCCAGGAACTGCGGAAATTCCGTCGCTTCCTGGTTCCGCACTGCCGTCTCGGCCCTGGCGACATCATCCCCAGTAACGTGAGAGACGTTCATGAAGCGCATGTCAGGAGCGATGTGCCGCAGCTCCAGCGCATCACGCAGTTGGGTCTGGTAGGCAAGGTAGACCTCGATCTCATCGACGTCCGCGTCCGGGTCGGCACGACGAAGCGAGTTGACGGTCTCGCGCGCGACTCGGTCCAGGGCCTCCAAGCGAAACATAACGCGGCCGTGCTGGACCAGTTCGCCAAGACGTCCGTCATAGGCGCCGTCCTCGACATCCGCGTTCAGGCGTGCGCTCTGCATGCCGTTCCAGGTCAAAGTGATGCGATCTTCGCAGCTCGCGCTCGCTCCGGAGGCCAGTTCGAAATACTGCTCGCGTAGATTCGGCCTGATGGCTGCCTGCCGCAGATCTTCGGCGACCGCGTGCCGGAACGCGTCGCTACCATAGTTCACGGTGCCGCGGAGTCTGTCGAGAAAGCGTGTATAATCTAGGGCACCCGGCTCTTCGGCGAAGGCCTGCCAAGCGGTTATTGCTGTCGACTCGCCCTCGAGCCAGTGCGCGACCACCTCCTGCAGCGACCGCGGCTCAACTTGCACCGCGCCTGCGGTGATCGAGAAGAACACCTGCGGGCCGGCGTAGTCTCCGGCATGCATGGCGGTCGCCAGGCCGGTCTGCACCGCGTCGGACAGGGGATTGTTCTCCAGATCAACACTCGCGTCCCGGCTGAGCTGTGTCAGCACAGTCGCGGGCACGTTGGTTAGCTGGTTGTTGCTGGCGGCAAGCCATAGCAGGCCGGCCGGAAACGTCTCGGGCAGACTGGTCAGCCGATTATGGCTGGCGCTAAGCCATTCAAGCCCGGCCGGAAGAGGCTCGGGCAGATCGGTCAGCTGGTTATAGTCGACATTCAGGCGCTCGAGCCCGGCTGGAAGCTCGGGCAGACGAGTCAGCCGATTGCCCGCGACGTCCAACTCCTGAAGCGTCGCTGGAAGGCGATCGGGCAAGCTGGTTAACTGATTGTTGTCGACATTCAGGCGCCGCAATCCAGGCGGCAGCTCTGCGGGCAGGCTGGACAGCCCGTTGCTAACGGCATAGAGCCGCCGCAGACTAGGCGGAAGCGCGGGCAGGCCGGTCAGCCGATTATTGTTCGCATAGAGCCGCTGCAAACTGGCCGGAAGAACTTCGGGAAGGCTGTTCAGCTCATTGTTGTCGACATTCAGGCGGCGCAAGCCGGCCGGGATCGGGGCCGCCAAGTTGATCAGGGACAGGGACGACAGATCCAGTGGCTCATTGAGATCGCCCGTGTCCCTCCAGGCCCTCATTCGACTTACCGCCTGCTGCGGATCCTCATGATGCCCGTGCGCGTCTTCGGCAGCCCAATCCGTCAAGACCTGGTCCGGCAAGTCCGCAGACGCCTGCGCATCCGTCAACACTTCGTCCCATTGCGATGAGACCGGAGACCCTAGTTCGGAGCTCTCCCAATCGGAAGCAGTCCCAGCGCCAAGCTGTTCTGCATTCATAAATGTTGTCTCGTCGGAGCTAAAGGAAGCGAATGCACCGGGGCAGCATATCATGAAGCCGGTAGAGCGCCGCTATGGATGCGCTTCATCGGCTGACGCACATCACGAAGCGGTAGCCACGCACGGCTTGGTGCGATTACTCTGCGCCCGATGGCGACCGAGGACCAATCTCAACGGGCCTCGCGCGCGGATCGGGTTGATACTGGAATTCATTTCCCTCTCCTGCCATGCCTAAGCACATCGAGCCGGCCTTGCCAGCGATTGGGGACATTTAGCCTACGAGATCTAGCTGTCGACAAGCTGACGGCCCCGAAGCGATGATCAATGCGGCGCCCAACATTCCTTCGATGTCTCTCGACGCTCAGGCGCAGCACTCCGCAAAAAGTCCGACGGACCAAATAGGTTTCCTGCTCGGCAAAATTGGTGTCCGAGCAGCGCACGCCGGCTGCGTGATGCTGACGGAACGACGACGTGACCGGCGCGCTACGTCACCATGCCTGCGAAACGTTGGTTTTAATCGCTGAGCCGAAGCTAACTGATGTTGCGCTTAACGTGCTAGCTGCTCACCGAAGCCAAGGCGCGTACCCAATCAGCAAAGCTGACCTGAATGATTAGCCTCCAGCTACTAATGATCGCGGCCATGATCCTCAAGCTCGACTGGCGCGTTCGCGGCTTGCGGCAGGCAAGCGGTAATTCCGCTCGCGGATCCCTTCCGAGTCAAACAGACACCGCACATCACTATCGGGATCGAATTTCCTTACGTTGCGCTCAGTGTAGCCAACCCTCGCCGCGACCAACGAACTCAAGCACCGACTGCGCTTGGTTGATCTCGCGCGACACGCGTTTCAATATCCGTATTGCGACCTCTTCCGTCGCGATCAACCCCGCTCTTTCGCAGGCCAGCCCGAAATGATACATCACCTGTTCGTCGGATGGCGCGATACGATTCTGAAACAAGCTGATCGTCAATGATGAGAGCATATGCTCGACGACGTCGTTTTCAGCGTGACTCACGAATCTACGTCCTTCTGATTAGTCGCTCAATTCTGTACAATCTGGGCGTCGCCGATAGACCTATGACCCCTCTCATTGTTCCGGGTTGTCATGTCGTGACATCGCCCCATGCGTATCGAACACCACTAGCCTGGCGCTTTCTTTGCTCGATCGCCTCATCTGCTAACATCGCTTATCCTCTCGCGCGCCTACCCGGTCTCCGACACGAGTTGCAGCTCCCTGATGATCTCAGTTACCCTCCCTTGCCCGACGGCGTGTTGCGGCCACTTGCTAAACCCACTCAGCAAACTCTCCGCTTCCAGCTTGGTAAAATTAAAGAGCCTGATACCCCGCCCAAGGACCTCATTGACGATCGTGATCGTGGCCCGGCGAGCGGCACTTTCTGGTGGCGATCTGTGGAAGCCAATCAGCAGGCCCCTGAGATCCTGGGTAGTGAAATCCGAGAGCCCCGTCCTCCGATCGGCGCGGCGAAGGACCTCGTCTGCGAGCACGATGGTCACTTGACCACACGGAGCTCGTCCGGCCAGTTAGTGAAGCCGCTCACTAGGTTCGCAAGTCCCTGCTGTGAGAACTCGCAGAGCTGAGCGGCGCGGCGCAGGACCTCGCGAGCGAGTGCAACCGCGGCTCGGCGAGACACGACCTCTTCCGGCCACTTACTAAAACCGTTCACGAGGTTTGACAGCCCCTGCTGAGTCAGATCGGGGAGCTGTGCAGCACGGCAAAATACTTCACCGGCGATCGCAACCGCAGCCTTACGGCAAGTCCCATCTTCAGGCCATTTGCACAACCCGTTCACCAGGTTCGCCAATCCTTGCTGGGTAAAATGCGGAAGCTGGACGGCGCGGCGCAGGAGCTCACTTGCGATCGCGACTGTTGCCTGACGAGACGCATTCTCCCCTGGCCATTTGCTGAAGCCATTCACCAAATTCGCCAGATCCTGCTCGCCAAACTCGTGGAACCGCATCGCACGTCCAAGCACTTCGGTTGCAACCGCGACGGTGACTTGACCACAGGGCAACTCCTCAGGCCACTTGCTAAAACCGTTTACAAGGATGGCCAACCCCTGCTGAGCGAAATCGGCGAGCCGCCGGGGGCGCCGCAAGATTTCCAGTGCAAGCGTGGCCGCGGCTTGGCGCAAGGTCGCCTCTTCTGGCCATTTGCTAAATCCGTTTACCAGGCTCACCAACCCTTGCTGTCTAAATTCCGAGAGCTGATGGGGGCGGCCCGCTCGGCGGATGACCTCACCCGCGATTGCAACCGCGGCCTGTCGAAAGTCACTCCCTTCCGGCCACTTGCTAAAGCCGTTTATCAGCCCTGCCAGGCTGAGATTGTTCAATTCTTGAAGCGATATGCTTTCCTCGCAACAAAATTTGGCTATTCGGACCGCCCCATGGCGACAGTCCGCTCTCCTGGCGTGCCTGCCAAATGATGCCACAAATACGGAAAGCGCCCTATACCGATCTTTCTCATCAGAGCATGGTCCAGCTGCGACACGCGAGAAGCTATTCTCTCGCAAGTATCCCGCCCCGCCTGACCTCCAGCCCTTCGGCTCACCGCATTGCATGTCGTGGCATAGCCCCACGATTTCTCTGCACAGATGCTTTCCTCGAAACTCGGTAGAAATCTGGATTGAAACTCAACGGCTGCTTGTTGCAGAAACACCGGCAGGTCCGCCTTGCACAGTTGCTTGTCGCGCCTGACCACTGCAGTTGAGAATTCAACAATGCCGCCAGCACGATCGATTTCGTTTAGCGCCGTCGTGAGACTAGTTTGAACGGACATAGGACCTTCCGAGCTTTCATCGCAGCGCCCTTCGGCTATATGCGACCGGTCATCGCCTCTGGCTAGACATTTATCATCTACGGTCTTGGAGCATCTGCCTGTGGGCGCCGGATTCTTCATTCAGGGCGCCTCGTTTGCGCGATTAAATGATCGCAGTTATGGCAAACCACATTTTGCTGCCCGCATCATTCCATCGGTCCAGCCATATGGCGACTCCACTTGCCAGCACTTGCCAACTGCCCGCCCAGAGTTCCCGTGGCGATGGTGCGACTGCCCTTCCTGGCTATTGCCTGCAAGCACCAAGATGGCAATCAGCAAGCCGTCTCCCTCGATCCCGATTTGCCAATGAGCCGTCGACGCCTGCCCTATCCTGCGCTTTGTCTTGACCCATCGGCGCAAGTCTACAACCTCTCGCAACGTTAGATTCAAGCTATAAATCGGCCTCCTGGAGCGGAGGCGGATTGTATACGGCGGATGTCGATGACAATGATTCCCGGTGGAGTGCTTATTTAGCGAGATACCGCGTCTAGCCGACATTTGCCGTCGATAGCTGAGACCCCACCCTTGGCTCATGCGCTTTGTTTGATCGATTCGCGAGCGCCGGAACCGCGGTCAGGCCCACCCGCCCTCCCAATAGAGGAAGACATTTCCGTCATACTATTTCTCATGCTGAGGATGAGGGCGCCTCACTCATAAATTCATCCATTGGGAAAGACGATAGCCAATGCCCGGTGGCAGCGCGGGACTGTCCAACCATTAGAGAGGAGGTCACTGCAATGAAGGCGCCACTCTTTATACCGCTCGCACGGCCAGAGAACGACGTGCTTAAATTCGGGTCTCGCGCTACTGGCCTACAGTTTAGCCGCACCCAGCCTGGGCAATCAAAAGCCGCCGGACGCCTGTAAGTTTTGGTGCCATAGAGCATGGCGAGATGCGCCCAAGTTTGCCAGCTCATGCTCAAGCTACCTAATGCCGGACGTGACTTAGCATCTCTCCATCTTTCGTATCTGATGGGCACGAAACTGTAGAGCGCAGGAATTATGCAAGATACGCTATCAGGGCGCGGAGAACACTCGTGGATCTGCCGCGATTTCTCGTCAGACGTGCGGTGTAAGGTGATATCGATTAACAGGGGCCTTGCACAAATCGAACCGCTCGCCACATCTGCGCAGAAACGGGTGAGCAGTCGCAAGTCCTCAGACGGAATCATTCGGCATGAATGCGGAGCCACCGCTACTCATGAAGATCCGCGTGCTTAAGCTCGAATGCCAAAGTGAACCACATCTGCAATGACTTCGATCGATGATAGGTTAAGTAAGATCAGGTGGCTGCGGAACGAGATCTGGCGCTGCCGGCGGTTACTTAAAAGGGACGTATCTGGCGCGGAACGCGAGGCTGTTGAGAAGCGCCTGCTTGAACAGCTGTCTGCCTTTGAGCGGCTCTTGTCGACGACGTTTCCTTTGGTTTTGAACCCTAATGTGAATTCGACCACCAGCACCACGCCCCGGCCCAACGGCTCCTCTGAAGCGTCCATCGAAAACGCCGCAATGGCATCGAGCAGTTCATTCGCGAACCAAATTGGGGGTTAACCTCAGCACTCTCCTCGATTCGCCCCCTCGAGCCCAACCGCATCCCAATGTGAGAATATCTGGAAGACCGCGATCGAATGCCTGCCCCAACGCGAGCATTCGCGATCTTTTGCCAGTCATAGTCGATCTAGTCACCTGTGGGAACTGCTAGGCTGCGACAACAACGCCATAGCTTGATGGAGGAATACGGACTCCTGAACGATGTGCAGCCTAACGACCTCCGACGCTGAAGCAGATTCGTCCGTCGGATCATTTGCAGCCAGCCGATGGCAACTTCACGGTTGTCTTGTCCGCCGAACGGGCTGCAGCGCAGATAGCGCGCAACCGCCGCAGTAGCACATCGAACCTCAAAGCGAACCATAACCTCGTAGCGCGCGCGGTGGGCAGGTCGATCGCCGAACGAGGTCAATCGGTTCGCGACGCTCATTGCCGCTGGTGGATGCGTCCGGCTCGACTGGATGACGATTCCAGCCCGATAGAACTTCGAAACAGCAGACGGGTCACAGTCTAGCGCTAATCAGCCTAGTCACCGTGCGTCAATTTCGGTGACTTCTGCCCGGACGGATCATTCTCGATGGAGGACGATCGGAACTCTATTGAGACGTCGTTTTCGTCCGCCGCTTCTATCTGCCGCGGTTGGTATCGCGCGGCGACATTCGACGCCCAAGCTTTTGAAATTGTCCCTAAGACAAAACATGGCTGCGTCTACATCCCTACGTCCTGTGAAGCGCTCACAGAAGCGCATTACGTCTGGTCTGCACGACGTGAGGACCTCTTCGGCCCGCTGATCTCGCGCGCGAGCGTGTCCTGTACACCACATGGCCGCGATTGCAGCAAGGGCGGTTGCCCAGCGGTGCGCATTGTAAGTCCACCCAATTCGTCGTTTTTGATTCACCAAACCTCTCTTAAGCCGCTTATCGTTCACTATGGTTCTTTGCTCAACGAGCATCATCTGTTTACCGGGAGCTAGGCGACAGCTCGGCAGCGGCCGTTGCGGGGGCGCCGTAATCATAGCGGTCTCCGGAATCATCGTCTTGCCGCGCGCAACACGTTCCGGCCCTGTGACATTCGCGATGCTAGCTCCCAATGTGGCGTTCCCTGATGCGAAAGTTCTGCTTCGCAAGGCCTACAACCTGACGCTACGATCGATTCAAGCATTTTGAGTCCAGCAAGTGTGAATACGCCCTGAGACGGGCCCATCCGCATTGTGGACGAACTCGCGCCAGCTGCACGCTTTGCTGACTGCCCCGGGCGTATGAAACGTCGCCGGTGTTGGTCGATCGGCCTAGTGTCGGGTTGCAGGCGCCCTGGGGTGATCGGGGAGAAGTTGCCGCCAATGCTGCTCGCTTGTTCGCCGTCCGCGCTAACGATCTCAGAGCCTGCAGAGAGTTTGGCACGATAGTGTTCCGAGTTGCACAAGACTTTGGACCGGTGGTCAGAATAGCTTGTTCTGGATTGTGACGGCCGCGGCTCTGACTGACGGCGGATTCCGTAGGCTCAAGCTGCCTGCTGCCTATTGCTGGTGTGCAATTGCTCGGCGCCAGCTCAGCGGCTTCGACCTTGAGCCCCGCTGGCACGGCAGTTGCTACTCGGCGCGTGAGCTGGGTTTGGGTGAGCCTAGCCGCAACGCGGAAGATATCATTCGTCGTCGATTGCTGCGGATCTTTCTGCGGACGGACTGAAGCGCCCGCACCGCCCTATGCTCGCGATTGCGTGATCTACGACGAACGAGGCTTAATATGAGGAAACCAGCGGCAGGCGAGCTTTATATGGTAGGCAAGCTGTTTGTCGTGGCCATTGCCATTCTGGCTTCGTCAACAGCAGATGCCAATGATGATCTAATGAGCGCCGCCAGGCGACTTTTCAAGCCGATCCCTTCAATGGTTCCAGCGGTGAAGGACAACCCGATCACCCACGAAAAGGTCACCCTTGGCAAGTCCCTGTTCTTCGATCCGAGGCTCTCGGCGAGCGGGGTCATTAGCTGCAACACGTGTCATAACGTTGGGATGGGCGGGGTAGATGCCGGTCCGACTTCGATCGGTCATCGCTGGCAGCAGGGTTCACGCCGCGCGCCAACTGTCTACAACGCGGTCTTCAACGTGGCGCAGTTCTGGGACGGGCGCGCGGCAGACCTCAAGGCGCAGGCCGCGGGCCCTATCCAGGCTGGCGTCGAAATGAATGCGACGCCCGATCGCGTGCTCAGCACGTTAAATTCAATGACGGAATATGTCGTTATGTTCAGTAAGGCGTTCCCCAACGACGCGGCGCCCGTTACCTTTGAAAATTCTGCCAAGGCCATCGAGGCTTTCGAGGCGACCTTGATCACACCCACCGCCCCCTTCGATCAGTACCTTGAGGGCGATGGATATGCTCTCAGTGACAAGCAGAAAGCCGGCCTAAAGCTATTTATCGAAAAGGGATGCTCCTCCTGCCACAACGGAATTAACGTCGGTGGACAGGATTACTTCCCGTTTGGCGTGATTGAACGGCCCGACGCAAACGTGCTTCCGAGAGACGATAAGGGACGGTTTTCCGTCACTAAGAATCCTAGTGATGAGTATGTTTTCCGCTCCGCGCCACTGCGCAACGTCGCATTGCGGTCTCCCTACTTCCATTCCGGTCAGGTCTGGAGCCTCAAACAGGCGGTTGACGTAATGAGTGAGGTTCAACTCGGCATAAAGCTGAGTGACAAAGAAACTGACGAAATTGTCGCCTTTCTAAATTCGCTTACCGGGCAGTTGCCGAAGATCGATTATCCGATACTACCCGCACGCACCGACGTCACCCCAAGGCCCTCTTTAGACAAATAGGGCGTCACGATCGCGAAACTACCTGTGATTATCGAGAATACAGCGCGGTGACGGCCGCGACGAAGTCAGGATCGTGTGGTCGAGTTAGAGCTGCAGCCCAAACCTCTAAGCCGCTACCCTTTCGCAGGTACTTCGGGTACACTGACGGTGAGTTGGTCATAGCGATCGCCGATTCGTCAGCGCTCGCTCATAATCGGACTGAACCAGCAACGGACGCGCGATCTCGTCGGCCAGGATCTGCCCGGCAGCAGATTCCGGCTAGACCAGCATCGCAAAACTACAAGAGCTCCAGATAGCCATTTCATCCCACGAAAATGACAAAGCTTGCGCCAACCGCGGCGACCTGATCAATGTCCGTTCCCTGCTCGGCCGCCTGTCATATGCAGGGGCCATGCCAGCTGACGCGATGCGCGTGCCGGCTCTTTTCGATCTTGACGTCGTTTTCGCGCCAAGGTCTGTGACTGTTCAACGCACAGCTGGTCGGAAACGGTCGCAGCATGCGGAAAGACTTGAACTCCGGCTCTAAACAACTGCCAGCGCAGCACGAAGATGCCATCGAAAGTCAACCGATTGGCTCCTACCGCCACCACATGCAATGACGCGGCGATCTCCTCTTCGCTTCGCCACAGCGGACGCTAAGTGCCGCTGGTTGGACGTCCATCAATTTGGTCGACAGCTCTTTGACTCTCCGTGTTGTGCGATCGATGGGTTACCAAAGATCGAACCTCCGTCGGCATCATGGCAGACGATCCTGCCGGTCGAATCCGTCTACTCCGAGAATGCAACGTCGTACTCTCGACACCTTGATGCAGGGCTGATGCGCAATGGAGCGATGGTGTTGCGGCGTGCTGCTCCTGATGAGAGAATGCTCCACGCAGCGGCATCGTTGATCGTTCGCACCGAGTCCACCTGTGTACTGATGTGACCAGGAGATCGATCATGAGTTCGCGCGTGACGCCTCGCCCTCGGGTTATTGGGACGATCGCGCGAGGCTACGAACCGGGCTGGATTTGAATGATCTTGCCAGCGACGACTCGTATCCGTGAGATGTCCGTCCAGACGATCACGAAAGCTTCTAGATAGCCAGTCAAGTTCCTCAGGTTGCCAATGAACCAACCTTCTCTCCTCCGGCAGATCGGTAAGGTCTGACAAACTAGCTAGATCGTGTCGCCTTATGCGTTATTAGCGAGTGACGGTCGCATGTTCGCCAACGAACCATCTCCAGCGCAGCGACGATAGCATCTCGCGCAGCTTTCATCTCACCGCCCTCCATGTGCGGTTGATGACGCGAGCGTCGAAAACCCTACCATAAGAATACGACCATCTAAGGCGCCGGGCGGAGAGCGATGCGAAGCCTCTTTGTCACGCCAGCCGCGCACCACTTCCTTGGAACGGCACGCGGATTGCTCGGCAAGGTTCAACGAGCTGCCGCGAAGAAAGCGGTCGCAGCGGACCCGTAGTCCAAAATGAGGCTTATCCGATTGATCTTGATCGATCTGACTTTGATGCTGCTTGCACCCGGGAACGCAGAAGCCACGATTGGGGCCACCGGCGCAGCCTTCACATCTGCTACCAAAACTGTGGCGTCATTGGAGCGGATTTCGGCCCCAGAGCCAATCTTGAGCTCTGGCGCGAGCCGACAGCCTTTGCGCCCAACGACACAAGCGGGGCCATTTCAGCTTGCAATCAACACCCTTGGTCCGGCCAAGTCAGCTGAGCATTCGACGATGCTGGAATTCGGCTCTCCCTGTGTGATCGGCAAGCGCGCAGGGCAGCGTCCGATTGCCACGATCATCGATGGCTCGGAGATGCTCAACAAGCCGCTTGTCCTAACACCATCAATCTGTAATGCCGCAGCCATGCGTTATGGCCTCTTGGGGGCGGAGACACCGCGCTGGAGCAGAGCAGACTGGATTCTCGGAGGCATGGTGATCGCGACGATTCTGCTCGTGATCTTGGTAGAAAGATGCATCACAGGCGCGGGCACGTGAGAGAAGCAAAACCTGGCTATATCGAATTCGCCTTCAACGGCTCTCTCGCAAACATCCCGCTTGTGGCCCAATTCAGCGCACCCGCCAAAGGCGTTACGGCTATTTTCGGCCCGCCTGGCTGCGGTAAGACCGCGCTCGCACGCTGCATCGCTGGCGTGCAACGTCTGCCGGCTGGATTTTGCGCAATCGATGGTGAGATTTGGCAAGATCAGACGACGTTTCGGCCGCCTCATCTGCGTCCCGTTGCTTATGTATTCCAACGACCAATTCTTTTTTCTCATTTGTCCGTCAAGCGCACTCTTCTGTTCAACGCATCGAAATCGAAACCGACACTGATCGATTTTGATGGCGTGGTCGAATTGCTCGCCCTTACCCCGCTGCTCGAGCGTTCGCCATCGCATCTTTCTGACGCCGAGCGACAGCGCCTTGCCCTGGGTAGCGCGCTGCTAGCACAACCTCGGCTACTTTTGCTTGACGACCCGCTCATTTTGCTCGACCGCTCCGCTAAATGCGAGATATTGCCGTTTCTCGAGCGGATGCGGGAAGAGCTCCCATTACCCATGATCTATGTCAGCCATGACATGGCTGATATAGAGCGCTTTTCCGATCATCTCGTCATGATGAGAGATGGCGTTGTAACTGCGGCCGGACCACTCAATGTCGTTCAGAGCGCCCCGGCTCTTGCCGCGCGCGGCGATGCGGCAGTCTGCCTTGATACCGTGGTCGGCGGCTATGACGGGCGCTATGGGCTGATCATCCTCCGCCTCAAAGGCGCGCGCCTGCTGATCCCTGGAGCGCCGCTTAGGCCGGGCGCGCAGCTACGGCTGCGCGTCGCAGCCGGCGATGTCAGCATCGCGTGCGAGCCGCCGCGCGCCAGCTCCATCCTCAATGTCTTTCCGGCACGCATCAAAGACTGTCTGCCGTTCGACGATGCTGAGGTTACCTTGGTCCTGGCTCTCGAAACTGGCCGTTCGGGCGTACCGCTTCTGGCCCGCATCCCGCGTCGCTCCTTTGATGCGCTACGGCTGGGCAATGGCATTGACGTATTCGCCGAGGTCGCGCGCGCCGTGCCGGTCGCATTCCCCGAGCGGTTGCTCGTAGGGCCTTCCACTTCAGCAGGAGGTATTCGACAGATAAGCGCCGATACGGGAAACGAACAGCAATCGGAGTACGACGATGAGCGACGATCTTGATGAGATAAATCCGAAGCATATTCCGGCCGTCTTCGACCGGTCAGACGATGTAGATGTGCCACAGGGCGATTTAGCCCAGGATCTCGCGCGGCGAGCCGTACGTGTCGGCGGCATCATCCGGCGACACCTGACGGGCGCACACGCTACCCAGCCTGGTCGCAAGGAACATTACGTCAGGGCAAGAAATCTCGATTTCCGAGCAAGTCGGCAGCGCAGCTTTTTCTATAAGCTCAATACAAATGGACTTGCGAAGGCCGCAGCTATTGCTTTCCGCGCGCTTCGCGACCTGGTCGCTCTCCGCGCGATGAGCACATTTTGCCGGCAGCAAACAACTGGCGGCCGCCCCCGCGCCGAATTCGTCGACCCAGTCGCCCGTGACGTACCACTTCTGACAGCCGTTCTAGTTGGATGTCTTGCCGCTTGGCGAACTCTCTCGGCTGGTATTGGCAAGTTGCTATTTTGCGATCGCCAAATCGTTCAGCGATGGTGGCGCGATATCTCCACGCGCCTAGCGCGCAGCTTGGCTTTCAATCCCAGCTGCGACTATTTAGGCACTGTGTTACCGGAGCGCTTGATGACGACTGTACGACCACCGGATACGTCGGCTCCGAAATCGCCCGTCGGGCTCCTTCGCCGTCTCTGAAAATAGCCTTAGCTCCGGGCTCCGCCCCTCGTTACGAGACACCATGATGCTTTGATGCAAGGCTCCTATTGTGGACGTTCAACCGGCGCGAAGTCGCAGTGCAATCAACTTGGCGCCACTCAGTCGAGGCCGATATCAGGCCCTCAGCCGGGTTTGCAGTACCTGCCGATCAATGACGAGATTGGTGAGACTGAGGTCTGACTGCCGTCCAACCTGACGCTACGTAGATTTCAAATCTTCATTGCCACCGCAGCGAGCCTGTTTGGCTTTCATTCCTGTTTCAGATGCGGCAAATCCTCGCAGCTTGGTGATCAACCTGCCGTTTCGAGCGGCCTTAATGCGCGAGGCGAACCCTGCAGCCAAGCCGCTGCGCGGAACAACCAGGACAGTCGGCTCTTGAGAACTGATGGCATGTCGTTTGCTTCACCAGCGTGGTCACCATGCCCGGAAAACAAACGTGTGAGGATCGTATGCTTGGAATTGGAAGTCAATTGCCGCCGTTCGAGATTACAGGCGTGAAGCCTGGCTTTCAGGCGCAGGAAGAAGATGGGCAGAGTGCATTCGAGACGTTGACCGAAGCCAGCTTCCCGGAAAAATGGAAGATCATCTTCTTCTATCCCAAGGACTTCACCTTCGTCTGCCCGACCGAAATCGCCGAGTTTGCCCGGCTTTCCAAGGAATTCGTCGACCGCGATGCAGTGGTACTGGGGGGCTCGACTGACAACGAGTTCTGCAAGCTTGCGTGGCGACGCTCACATGTCGATTTGCAAAATTTACCAATCTGGCAGTTTGCCGACACAAAGGGGACCCTGGTCGATGGCCTTGGTGTGCGTTCCCCCGAAGGGGTCGCGTATCGCTACACCTATATTGTTGACCCCGCCAACACGATCCAGCACGTCTATGCGACCAATCTCAACGTCGGGCGCAGCCCCAAGGACACACTGCGCGTGCTGGACGCCCTCCAAACCGACGAGCTCTGTCCCTGCAACCGCGAAATCGGCGGCGAAGTCCTGAAGGTCGCTTGAGGCAGCATGTTGTCGATCGAACAGTTGAATGAAAAGATCCCCGATTTCGCCAAGGACGTCAGGCTCAATCTGACGTCCTTGATGGCCGATGAGACACTCTCGCCGCAGCGGCAATACGGGCTGCTGCTGGCGAGCGCGATTGCCACCCGCAATGCAGACGTAATTGCCGCAATGGAATCCGCCGCGGTCGCGGTGATGACGCCTGTGGCGATCGAGGCAGCGAAATCTGCGGCCGCTGTGATGGCGATGAACAATGTCTACTACCGCTTCGTTCACCTCGCCTCTAATCCGGAATACAAGACAATGCCGCCACGGCTGCGTATGAACGTGATTGGCAGTCCGGGTGTTGATAAGTCTGATTTCGAGCTATGGTGTCACTTGCTGTCTCCGCCATAAGCGGATGCGGTGCTTGTATCGATGCCCACGAGAAGACACTGCGAGCAGCGGGCGTCAGCTCCGAAGTGATCCTTACTGCCGTGCGTTCTGCTGCTATCGTCCAGTCAGTGGCGATTGCTATCGAAGCCGTTCGGCGGAGCCCATCCCAGGCAACGGGCTGATGCCTCCTCTGCCATCCGATCGACAGGGTGTGGCGCCGTTCCGTATCGCCACACCGGTCCTCTTACCTTGATACGTGTCTAGCTCAAATTGCTCGCACCGTGCCAGAGACGGAGCGTGCGAAAGATGCTAATATTCCGACGCTTGGGGGCGGTTCGTACCACGGCTTCGTTCCATCCTCAGCCACCCTCAGCCAAACTTGAACAGCACCCCATATCCGCCGCGCGGATAACTCCACTGGATATCGCCGGTGGGCTCGGCGATCACCCGGCAGGTACCGCACTCGATACAGCCGTCGACAGTCACCTCGACCCGCCCCTCATCGTTCAGCTCATAGCATCGCGCGGGGCACGCTTTCAAAAGCGCAACTAGCTGCGGCGATGGGGACGTGTGTGCGCGAACCTTTACGTGAGGACGACCAATGTCGACAAGGTAGCGGTTGTAATACAGCTTGTCTTCCACGCGCACCGAGGGTTCGGCATCCATGCTTTGTCCTTCCATACTTGGAACTCACACTGTTGATAATTAGCGCCAGGCTCGCGCAAAACGACATGCATCACCGAACAGCCCCATCCATGAGCGCGCGTTGACAAACGATTTCAAGGTCGCCTTCTCCTTCTCAACCTTGGGCGTACCATCGACCCGCACAAAGTTTTGCATTGCCTTAGAGATGAGCTGCGGATAGGTGAGAAAGAAGTTTTGTGAGTGAGTATGCATCAGCGGCGGCAAATCCTTGTACTTCTTGAGGTCCTTGATGACGAAGGACTCATCCAACATCCTCTTGTAGAGCGACAGATTTGTCGCTGTCATCGGCTCGCCGCGCGATTTCACCAGGCCGATAGCTTCAGCCGCTATGCGACCTGAGGTCATCGCGAGATTGGAGCCCTCGCGATGAACGGCATTGTTAAGTTGCGCCGCATCGCCAACGACCACCCAGCCTTCCCCGTAGAGCTGTGGGATCGATTTGTAGCCTCCTTCAGGGATGAGATGCGCCGAATATTCCTTGACTTCGGAACCTGCTAGCAGAGGCAACACAGAGGGATGCCTTTTGAATTGATCGAGCAAGCCGTAGGGCGTCTGGCCGGTGCGCTGGAAATCGGCGACAAGACAACCGATGCCCAGCGAAATACACTCTTTGTTGGCATAGATGAAACCCATTCCGGTCATACCGCGGGAAATGGTGCCCGCCGCCTCGATCACGACGCCTTCATCGCCCCTAAGATTGAAACGCGCTTCGATGGTCTCACGAGGCAAGAAGTGCATTTCCTTGACGGCGAGCGCAACATTATCGGGTGTCGGCCGCGCGCGCAGGCCCGCGCGCGTCCCAAGCAGACCATTGACCCCTTCAGCGAGCACGACGACATCGGCATGTATTTCGCCGTCGCGGCGATCCGTACGAACGCCGACAATCCTTTCCCGCTCGTCCCGTACGAGCTCCGTCACGGTCGTCTCGCAGAGCACGGTCGCGCCGGCTTCGCGCACCTTTGACGAGAACCATTTGTCAAACTGCGCGCGTATGATCGTGTAGCGATTCGGCCGCTCCTCGTTGAAGTCGTCCGAGCGGTAATGCATCCCGACATGCGAGCGGTCGTCCATCATCCAGAACCGTTGTTCAACCAGATGACGCTCGAGCGGCGCCTCTTCGCGAAACTCGGGGACTAGCTTTTCCATCATGTCCGCGTAGAGGATTGCGCCCTGCACATTTTTCGATCCAGGATATTCGCCGCGCTCGAGCTGCAGCACCTTCATGCCTTGCCTGGCCATGGACAGTGCCGCCGCGTTACCAGCCATACCGGCTCCTACCACGATGGCATCGAACCTCTCTTCAATCATCATCATCTCCTCTAGACCGCGATTCGGGCGCGCGAATTCGGCAAGAGCCGAGCGCGAAATGCCGCCGTCAGCGCCGGCAGCAATTGCATGGCATCACTGACGATCGCAACATGGGCGAAGTCGAAGATTGGAGCACATTTGTCAGTATTGATGGCGACGATCAGATCCGCTCCCTCGACACCCACCCGGTGCTGGATCGCGCCGGAAATACCGGCCGCAATATAGAGCTTTGGCCGGATCGTCTTGCCGGTCTGACCGATCTGCCGATCAGACGTAACCCATCCCTTCTGCACCAGAGGACGCGAGCAGCCATATTCAGCGCCAAGAAGAGTTGCAAGCTCGCGCACCAGCCGGAAGTTCTCAGGCGATCCCAGTCCCAAGCCACCCGCAACCACGACGTCGGCATAGGCCAGATTTGATGTCTCGGAATCACGATCTGGGAGAAACGACAGAACTTTCGTGACAATATCGTCTTCGACAAGGCCGAGCGGATGGACGATGATACGGGCAGCATCACGTTCGACGCGCTCAGGCATCGGCATGACCCGCGGCCGCACTGTTGCCATCTGCGGACGATAATTCAAGGTATAGATCGTGCAGAGCAACGAGCCTCCAAAGGTCGGACGCGTCGCCGCAAGAGAACCATCGGCGTCGACATCGAGCGCGGTGCAGTCGGCAGTGAGCCCCGTTGACAAAGTGGTCGCCACCGAACCCGCGAGATCGCGCCCCAGCGTGGTCGCGCCCAACAGCAGGATCTCGGGCTTGTAGGTATTGACGAGTTCGGTGAGCGCCTTGGTATAGGATTCATTGCGGTAATCCGCCAAAACGTTGTCGCTCACGAGATAGGTCAGATCGGCCCCATAGCAAAAGGATTCAAGTGCGGCGTTACGGGTGGACTGCCCTTCCGGGCCGACAACGACCGCGGCGAGATTCACCTTCAGCTTGTCGGCAAGCCTGCGCCCCGCTCCCATGAGCTCCCAGGAAACCGGATGCACCTGGCCGCGCTCCAGCTCGACGAAAACCCAGACATGCTTGTAGGCCTTAAAGTGCTCCGGCAGTTCCTTCTTGGCTGCTGCCCGGCCGGCCGCCGCAGGCACAGCTGTTTTGGTGACATTGCTCATGCTTTAAAGTCCCCTCAAGAATACGCGCGCCCGCGCCACAGCTTTGTATCTAGATTCAGTTGACTGAGGAACGGTTCTGATCAGCAAGTGGCCTGGCTGCTCGGCTGCCCGGCCCGCTCAGTGCAAACCGACCAGGCAGTAAACTCGTCATCGACGTAGACGCTCCGGGCGGGCCAGAGCCAGAGATGTCCTCGACGGTAGTGCCTCGCGCGCTCGGTTCGACAAGCGCCATTGTGCCGGCGACGCCGCTGCGGCATCTGTGCCCGGAAGAGTTGTTGCGTCCGCCTGCTCTGCAGTATCGGCGCCTCGCTTTCGGCCCAGCGCTCTGCACCGGCTGCGAGCACCAACGCGATCCGAGCAGCGCAGCTACCATCCACTGCGTGGCCAGCCTCCAGCCCCGGCACCTTGCATCGGCCGAGCTTGGCGCCCCCGCCGGACGCATGTTGCTATCCGCGTTGCGTCGAATGCTCCTTTGCGCGCATCCGCGGACCTGCTCGACGCTGACGACTATGTACATGCCCTCTCCAGCTGTTTCGCATCGGACGACTTAGCCATTGATCACCCTCTCACGGTCCGCGTTGGCTGCGTTCGCATCAAAGGCTATATCGAACGGACCTGGCGCGAGCGTGAGCCGCGAGATCATGCCGCATCGCTTGGTAGGCGGTAGAAGCAGCGTCATAGTCCTTCCTTTTTCATCTCGGACGGCCGCCATCTGTCAGCATCGATGACGGGATAGGCACGACAACAGCAAGTGTCGTACCACTTGCAAAAACCACTAAAAATCAGGCGGACGCAGTGATTTGACAGACACTTAAATGCTTGCTCAGGGCCTTGGACGAGACCGGTCCGGACATGGGTCGGGAATGCGACAGCGCCGCTCGGGTCATGCTGGCAGAGAGATGATCTGGATGAAGGAGCCTTCAGACAGCACGGCAATCGTTGGAGAACACCTCATTGCGGTGGAACGCGAGGTCACTTCAGTTCGCTCAATGGAACAAAGCCTGTCGGCTTGCCAGGGCCTGCAACGGCATCCTTCAAGACCTTGAATACGCGCTGATCAATCGGCGGCGATGCCACGAAATCAGCATAAGCCTGCTCCAGCATCGCTTTGCACCGAGCTCTGATTTCCGGCTCTGTGGCGCCAGAAAATTGCTCTTTGGCGAAATATTGTCCCATGCGCTTTAGGATGTGAAGGCGCGCGACATTTACAATCTTCGGATCATAATCGACGCCAAGCAGCGAAAAGAACTCCTCTGCCGACGAGGCGTTGCTAAGCCGGTTCAGGATAGGGGCTGCCGGGGATGAGTTGATCATCGAAAAGTCTCCTTTGGATCGGCTCTCGGGCGCCAAATAAGATACGCTTAGCCCCTGATGTTATTGCCGCGGTTCTACCTCGCACAGCGGGTGCGCATCGCCAATGCCCGCCCCTGGAACACCGACGCGCTCAACTTCGCTATCCAGATCTGCAGGTCGGGCGGCGACGTCAGCCCGGATGACGAAGGGGCATGAACGGCCAAACCGCAATCGGTGCTGATGCTCGTCCGACCGGTGGTCGGGCCGGACGGCAGCCTCAAGACAAGACGTCGCTTGGCAGTCCGCAGACGGCTCGCTTCTGGATTGCAGATCACAGCACGTATGCTGGAATAGCCCGCAACAACTGGAGCGCAGATTTGCGACCGGCGAGCTGGCACGCGGAAGTGAGGCATTTTCGCGCCAATCAGTGGCATCGGATAACCTCCTTGCGACACACCTGGTCTCTCGAACAGTCGGCGCGAACGATGCTAAGCACGGCTCTTCACCCGGTTTGGATGGCTTGGCATCCGCACACGTCGCGCCAGATCGCCGCCACCGTTTGGCGCTCGACCGGCAGCTTGTGATCGATCGCATGCTTGCGAACTTGCGACAGGATCTGTCTTGCTTGATCGGCGCTGGCGGCAAGCTTGAGTTCATCGAGCAACGCCGTAATCGCCGCAAGTCCGGAATGCTTGCCGATCACAAAGCGGTTGCGGCGGCCAAGCAAAGCCGGATCAAGCGACTGATAGGTACGCTGATCCTTCAAAAGGCCATCGACATGAATACCGGATTCGTGCGTAAATACGTGCTCTCCAACGATGGCCTTATTCAGAGGAATGGCACGCGCGGCCGCGGCTGCCACCAGTGCGGCAACGTTCTCGAGCTCTGGAAGTATGATGCCGGTCTCGCGCCCGTAGAGCTGCTTGAGTGCGACCGCGACTTCCTCAAGCGGCGCATTTCCGGCCCGCTCGCCTAGCCCGATGACGGTCACCGAAGCGTGGCTCGCGCCAGCTTTGATGGCGGAGAGTGTATTGGCGGTTGCGAGTCCGAGATCGTCGTGGCCGTGAAATTCGAGTTCCAAATCTGTGGTCACACGCAGTTTCCTGACCAGCGCGTAGGTTGCGTCGGGATCGAGCACACCGAGCGTATCTGCAATACGAAAGCGACGCGCGCCCGCGGCTTTTGCGACTGCAATCAGCCGGATCAGAAACTCGACGTTGGCGCGCGAAGCGTCCTCGCCGCCAACAGAAACCTGAAGCCCCTTCCGACGAGCATAGCCGACCAATCGCCCCACCCGTTCCAGCGCCAGGCCGCTATGACCGCCAAGCTTGGCCGCGATCTGTACATCGGAAGTCGGGATCGACATGTTGATCATGGACACCTGGGATTCAATCGCCGCGTCGACGTCCGCTTCCCTCATCCGGCACCAGCCTATCGTAGTCAGCGGAAGATCTGCTTCGACAATGGCGCGAATTGCTGTGATTTCCTCACTGCCCATCGCGGGCGTTCCCGCCTCGATCTCCGTGACCCCGGCCCGCGCAAGCGCCTGCGCGATCGACAGCTTTTCCTTTGTGGTGAACGCAACACCGGGCGCCTGCTCCCCGTCCCTTAGAGTCGTATCGTTAAGCACGGTCGGCTTTGCGCGTTCTTGATCGGACCATGAGGGTTCGTTGGTAGAGGCGATCACGCAGGCTGGCTCCTCATCTTTTGACCACGTCTCCTTCAGCAACCCGCATGCCACTGCGCTATCCTCGGCAACCGATTGAAAATCTACGCTCCGTCCTTAACCTTCGTCCCCCATCGGATTATCGAAGGCGACGGGCTCATGAGATGGACACTTTGCTATTCCCAAGTCTCGTCCCAAGTCTCGCTCGAAAGCCAACGCGATTGCAGCGCGCCGAGATGTGGCGACTTGATCACGGAGCAATTCTAGCCGGCTGTCTTGGATCCATCGTCAGTTGCTGGCATCGATACGGCGTTTGGCCGCACAACCAACCTGCCGGAGTTCGCCAAATCTGGGAGCGCTCTCGTGCCGCAACGTACGAGAACATTTGTGGCAAGTCAGATGGGCCAGTCAGCGGCGACCTCCTGGCGGGCCGCCAGCAGCAGAAGGTCGCGCCGGCGCTCCGCCATCCGGCTCTCACCGCTTTCTTCGCCGAAACACAGGTTGAAGTCGTTACATTGCGTGCACACTGGTGTTGTACACATCGCGAGGCCTTCATCCTCGCAAAGCATACGATAGAAGAAACGCTTCCAACGCATATTGTTGACATTGCGCGCGGCGAGCGGCGCGTAATGACGGCTGAGCAACCGAGAGAGCTCGCCACGATTGCGCAATCCGAGATCTTCCCATAGATGGTCTGGTTCGATCGCTCGTCGTGCGACCATGGCAGCGAGCCAGCGGCCGAGATTTCCTTCCGTCGAGCGGTGCTTTAGCAGAAGATCGCGCACCATTGCGATTTCTTCGTTCTCGTCACATTTGTACCTCAGGAGCTCATCGGGGAGTCCGATCTCAAGTGAGGAAAAGTGCTGCGCGAGCAAAGCCGCGAGTTCATCGCCCGATAAGCCAGCCTTCTCCGGAAGAGCGCCACCATCCATCGTGGCAGCTGCCAGAATAGATGCCAAAGCGTGGCGGTCAAAATGACTGTCACTGGCAATGTCGGCATCCGCAGGAGGTACGCCGGTGAGGAGGCGGTAGACTACAATTCCGTTGCGACTGCTCGCATCAGGCTCACGAGCAACCATAAACGGAAGGAGGTGTACTTCGGACATGATCTTATGGGTCTCTATAGCGGCCAGGTTTACCCCGGCGCATCCTGGTCCGGCCGGCGGCGCTGATCAGAATGCCGGCCTCCCCGGATGGGGGGTGGGGGAGGCCGGCATCCGTCGCAGGCCTTGACAAGGCCGCGACTCACGACCCTTACGAGGCCGCGAGTTCGGCAGCAGTTTTGCCGATGATCGTTTCGTCGACCGGCTTCATAATGCCATGCTCCATGAGCATGTCCTCGAGCTCGTCCATGGAGATCGGAGTCGGAATGATGCCCTTGCCGCCATTGTTGTGAACCTTGGTAGCGAGATTGCGATAGTGATCGGCCTGTTTCGAATCCGGCGCATACTCAAGCACTGTCATGCGGCGGAGTTCGGCATGCTGCACCACATTGTCGCGCGGCACGAAGTAGATCAGCTGAGTGCCTAGCTTCTTGGCCAGCGCCTCCGCCAGTTCCAGCTCCTTGTCCGTCTGCCGTTCATTGCAGACCAGGCCACCCAGCCGCACACCGCCCGAGTTGGCGTATTTCAAGATACCCTTGGAAATGTTGTTGGCGGCATACATGGCCATCATTTCACCGGACATCACGATGTAGATCTCCTGCGCCTTGTTTTCACGGATTGGCATCGCAAAGCCACCGCAAACGACGTCACCGAGCACGTCATAGGATACGTAGTCAATGTTCTCGTAGGCTCCGTTCTCCTCGAGGAAGTTGATTGAAGTAATGACGCCACGACCGGCGCAGCCGACGCCCGGCTCAGGACCACCGGACTCCACGCAGCGGATATCTTTGTAGCCGACCTTCATCACGTCCTCTAGTTCAAGATCCTCCACGCTGCCGGCGCTCGCCGCCAGGCTCAGAATCGTGTCCTGCGCCTTGGCGTGCAGGATCAAGCGAGTTGAGTCCGCTTTAGGATCGCACCCGACAATCAGGATTTTCTGACCCATCTCGGCCAGCGCCGCCAACGTGTTCTGGGAAGTGGTCGACTTGCCGATGCCACCTTTGCCGTAGAACGCGATTTGCCTTAGTGAAGACATGTTGCTCTCCATCAACCGATTTGCCAAACGTTGCGCGCTTCTGATGCGCGAGTTTGTCTCTCTCTCAGAAACGGGGCACACGGGTTCAAGGGAAGGAGCACATCGCTCGTCTTACGCGTCGGCGTGCACTCAGCCCTCACTCAGTGTTGCTGCCCGATATTAGCAACCGCCGTGCCAACGTTCATAAGCGCTCCCCAAGTCTTTGATTACATTTGAAAAGCCAGGTGCCGTGAGTGCGCCCTAGCTGTTTAGGAACCTATCGGTCAGCGCGGCTGTCAGAAAACGAACAAGAGCGGCAACCGCCGGCGCGAGAAGCCCGTTTGCATGGGCTATCCAATTCTTCAGCCATGGAATGGGACTTCGAATGGGACTTGGAATGGAACTTGCTGTTCCTCTCGTGAACCGGCTCTCTGGGACTTGAGCAGTGCGACAATGTCGGTTGCGCTCCAGACTAACTGGACAGCGGATATCAGCAGCGCTCAGACAACCGACATTGAAGATGATCGGTAAGACCATCGAATGGGCGTAGAACGTAGCAGCCACATGGCAATCGTTCAGTTCGGCCTTCCGACATAGGTGTGACATGGCGACAGTCATCTTTTTTCAAAAGCCCGGCTGCGCGACCAATGCGCGCCAGATTCAAGCGCTCAACGCTGCCGGTCACAACATTATAGCCAAAGATATTTTGACGGAGCCGTGGACTTCGGAAGAATTGCGCCGCTTCTTCGGCAATGCGCCGGTTGTTTCCTGGTTCAACCAAGCCGCTTCCCGTATCAAATCAGGCGAAGTCAATCCCAACATGACCGACGCCCCACGCGCACTAGCGTTGATGTTAGGTGATCCGCTCCTGATACGCAGACCTCTGATTGACGTCGACGGATCACGATGCGCTGGATTCGATCATGAGCTCGTGCTGACGCTGCTTGACCGCAAGACCCCAGTTGATCTCGAGGGATGTGCGCATGACGCAAACGAGACACGCTGCCCGCAATTGTGAGGCTGGGACAGAATGCTTTGATGTGACGCACCATGCGAAGAACCACATTTCCTGCTTCCGGCTTGCTTCGCGGTCGCCGATTTGGCCCTCGCTGAGAAGGCCGGCATGGTTGCTCCGTACACGGATCTACCCATATTGCGCCTTGGGTGTGCGTCCCCCAATGCGAGAGGTCGCTGCATCGCCACCTTGATCGTGGATGGCCCAGCGGGACTGGATTGGATCGGGGACTCAAGCCAACAAACAATTTGCTGAAGAGACTGAACCTCAGCACAGGCTATGAATCCAACAAGCGATCAGAGCAAAGACAACGACGCTTCGATGGCCGTGCCTCTTATGCAACTCAGCCGTATAATTGCGGCGAGCCACTCACCTTTTTGATCCGCATCAAATCATCCGCCGCTCGTCCCGTGTGACAGAGTTCTCGCGCGCCTTATCGCGCAACTGTTGGAATGGAGAATTCGATGAGAAAGAAAGCAATCCTGACGACGACCTCGCTGCTCACGCTCGCGATCTCGTTGGCCAGCATCTCGGCACAGGCTGCGGATCTCGGTCCGGCGCCGGTTTACTACAAGGCGCCTCCGATCGAACCGTTCAATCCATGGATGATCCGCCTGCGGGTGCTCGGCGTTCTGCCGGATACCTCAGGCAGTTCAGTCCACGTCGGCGGGGTGCCCTCGCTGTCTTCTCCCAACTCCGGGCTGTCGATCAGCGATCAAGCCATACCGGAGCTCGACATCACTTATTTCTTCACAAAGAACATCGCGGCCGAACTCATTCTCGGCGTGACCCGCCATCAGATCGGCGGCACTGGCCCGCTTAATGGACTCGATATCGGCAAAGCCTGGCTATTGCCGCCGACGCTGACCCTGCAATATCACTTTACTGATTTCGGCCCACTTAAGCCTTATATCGGCGCAGGCATCAACTACACCGCATTCTTCAATCAGTCGGCGGCCAATACGTCGTTTGCCGGCCTTACCGTGACCGATCTGCGCATCAACAACCGGTTCGGCGCGGCAGTCCAATTCGGCTTCGATTACATGCTTGACCGTCATTGGGGCCTCAACTTCGACGTGAAGAAGCTGTGGTTGCGACCGGATTATTCTGCGACCGTAAACAATGCGATTCCCGTCTCCGGGCGCGCCAATATCGACCCGTGGCTCATCAGCGGCGGCATCGCTTACAAGTTCTGACGTCAGAACAGGGTCCAGAGAAGAAGACCAGGTTGATCAATGCGGACGCGGCGAGCCGTCGAGCGCGTCCTTCAGCCGCACCGCAGTGCGTCCGCGAGCGAGATGGCGTGTCAAAGACGCGTCGTCTCGCGAAGAAGTGAGCGCCATCCGCACCTTGGCTTGCCCCGTGTCGCGTACAGATTGATCCGACAGCTATCAAAGAAACACGTTCTTGCTTTGTCAGGCGTTGCGACTGCGCCAGTTGCCGATCGGGTCCGAAAATACAAGGCGGTGCGTTGCGCCGGGACAATGACCATCGACAAGGGAGTTGACGCTCAAGGTTCAGGGCCCGGGCACGAGCAGCGCTCTAATCTGGGCCCCATCTCACCGAACGTCTCAAAGAGCGCCTTAACGATAAGCTCCATGACGTGCTGTTCGCACGCCCCTGACGCCTGAAGGCCGCCCGGTCATCTTGAGCAGACCGACGTGCCGAGGGGACAGCTCATCGACGGAGAAGCTGTCCATGCTCGATTGCCCGGCCAAGCGGCGCGAAGCAAGGCGTTTAGCCGCGCTTTAGCACCATTACGAGGCGGTCGACACGTTTGCCCTGCTTGAGATGGAATTCCAGGATTTCGTCAACGTCCTCCGGCGTAGTCGCGCGGTACCAGATTCCGTCAGGATATACGACCATCAAGGGACCGGAGTTACAATAGCCGAGGCAGCCAGCCATCGTGAAACCGATATCGTTAAGGCCTTGCGCTTCGATCGCCTTGCCCATTCGATCCCACAGTGCTTGCGCGCCAGAGGCGCCGCAACTGCCGTGCGGATGGGTAGGTGGACGCTGCGTGTTGCAGGCAAAGACATGATGCCTATAAATTTGGGGGAGCTCGAATTCGGTTTCTGAATCCATGTGATTATCCTGTGATCAGTGCGAGTGATCCGAAAGAGACATGGCCCCGGGCTCGCATCGCTCTCATAGTGTCTCTTGCTGTTGAACGCCGCATCGATTGATTGATTTTACTGATTTCGACGCGCGCCCGGGAACGCAGGCGAAATGAGCTAACGCGACACTAATTTTAATTGCTGACGATCAGCGACGGATGACGACTCATGTCCGGCACAACCTTCCTGATTCGCTTCAACATCTTCTCCTATCATCGCAATCTCTTCGCTCCTTCATTGCTCGATCGACCGGTTGCTCCAAAGCAAGTTCCACACCAGATGACAATCCCCGCGTTTTTACGACTTTCTCTTCTTCTTCCAAGCGCTCCCCATCGTTGATGCTGGAGTTCCGACAATGTCGTTTCTCTTCTGTTTTGGACAGAACAATCGTTAGCTTCGCGTTTGACGCTCTCCAATCTTCCTCAGCCGTTCGCACGCAGATAAGCCGCAGTTGCGATCGCTCTGTTCCGGCTGTTTCATGATCATGTCGTAACAAGCTTCGACAGCCCTATGCCGCTTTTCCAGCGGTGGGCGATCGGCTCGTGAAATCCAACGCCCTGCTCAGCCTTGGCGTGATCGGCTAGCCGCATCATCGGCGCGAGCCACCGTATCCGTTCGCCCAACACTGCATGATGCGCTCCAGCGTTGCCGAGCTACTGTTTACCTCAACAAGACAGCGCCTGTCGCAAAAGACCAGTCAGGAGTGATTGCCGACCTGCGTTCAAGGCTATTGTTTAGCCTTGCATGGACTTGATCGGCCGCGGCAACACAGCGGTCCCGGGTCGCGCCCACGGCCGTGCACGATACCGTCAAGGCGCACTTGCCGCCTTAATGTCGAATAGCGAACACGTGTTGATTCATACATGGGTCCGTAAACCGGCGGCGCTTGCTGAGGAGCCGAGCACTATACGTTGAGAGGTCGCATTGAGGCGTTTGGCATCGCACTTGCGGCCAGGCAATAAGCCAGCCGTAGCGGACGGTCAAAAGCTTCTGACACAGGATCGTCATTGTTCCTCCCAAACGATCCTGTCAGTCTGGGTCTCCCCATTCTCGCAGCCCAGACGGTGTCCTCGGCGGACTTCCAGCCGCCGAGGACATTTTCTTGAACATATTCTATCGGCCGGCAGCAAAAACCGTGTCCCGCCTGCCAGGGCCATTTGGCGAGTTGACGTAAGAGCAGCTTTTGTTGTTGCGGCGGAGCTCGCCGGGCGTCTGGCAGCAATGCGCTGGATTGCCGTATGCTCTGACAAGCTAAGATAGCGTAATACCCATCTGCACCAGCGCTCAGGAGCGACGATTTTGTTCTCTGATAGAATCCCTCAGACAACTTGAACGACAGCCAAATGATCCGCCGCTAATCGGGATGGATCGTGATGTCCATTGTTTCCTCGCTGTCCTCGAAGCACTCGGAAACCCGATCCTGCTCCAGCAGCTTGGCGCCGCACAGGCAAACGTCACCTTCGATCACGGCGAGCGCTACCGGCTCAAGCGCTTGTCCATTGCAAGGACCATCGATGCACACTCCGGTCTCGATCTCGAACCTTGCACCGTGCCGGCCGCATCTAAGAAAGGAGCGGTCTGCCGAGAAAAACTCGCCGGAGCCGATGTTGAGCCAGACGCCGTCATGCGGACAACGGTTGACATAGCCAAAATAGTCGTTGCCGAAGGTACGCACCACAATAATGGAAAACAGCCGGCTCTCGCCGCTGTCATCGATACGCGACAGGCTAAAGCCCCTGGCGCCACTCCGCTCGATGGCATCGGCCGGACAGACGGCAAAAACCTCAATCTGATCGCGCGTTGGGTTCCCGATCATCGCTTGGTCATCCCGGCCTCGCGGTCTCCTGCTTGAAGGCTTCGATCGTAGTGCGGCTCAGTCGGAAAATGCCACGGCCACGAGCGAGCGGGCGATATGCCGAGCTAGCGCGGGCATTGAGGACTTCAAACCATTGGTTCGGCGTGAGCTTTGCCGAGCGCTCGCTGATCTGGACCACTCTTCCGTTCGGAGCGAAGCGGACGTGAATGATGACTTCTTGTACGTTCATAGTAATCTCTGTTTGACTAACTCGAGACAGCCCAGCCGAAACCGAGGATGGCGTGCTCAGATTCGCGCATCTTGGCGCGTAGGCCTTAAGCCACGGCGTGGGCACGGCACTTTGCGACGATCGAGCAGGTTTTCTGCGAGCGCGAGGCTGGAACATTTCTCCCACAGCATCCCGAACAGTACAGGATACAGCGGCATGCGGCGTGCTCCGCATTTACGCGGATCGCGATCTGCCCGCGGAGCATCGCATGACATGCGCTCGGTTGATTTCTCATCTCGCGCCCGCCCAAAGCTCCGATTGCGCTCAATCAGTCCTCCTCCTTTCATGTGGTGCATAACGATCATCTCAGTAGATCGCCGCACCTGCGCCCACGTTGATCGAGGCATCTTTCATGGTCTCCACATAAACGCGATCTGCTTGTTCGCGAGATGGGTGTGAAACGGCAGCGCTAAAGCGCGATCGGCGACCTTTTCCGTAACCGCGAAATCGCCACGGCGACAACCGAGGTCATAATAGTGGCGTTGCAAATGCAACGGTTGGCTGTAAGCAGCGGATTGAACCTTGGCGGCGCGCAGATCATCGATAATGGCGTCCCGACCGGATCGCGGGAAGCGTGTCCCTAATTGAACGAGATAAAGCATCCAGTTCACATCCGTCACATCGGGACCGACATAAGGCGGCTTGATGCCCTCAAATGACTGGACATGTGCGTTATAGAGCTGCTCGATGAGCCGACGCCGCTCCAAGATTTCATCGAGACGCTTCAGCTGCGCAAGCCCCAAGGCAGCCGTGAGATCGCTCATGCCAGCCTGGTAAGGTGCTGTGCTCGTGACGACAACTGAGAATCGCTCGTCCAGGCGGTGGGCGCGATGGCGGCGCAACCGAACCGCAATATCGATGTCATCCGTCACCACCATTGCGCCTTCACCGCAGCTTAGGGCTACCGGCTGGGCAAAGTCGAACACGGCCAGGTCGCCAAATCGGCCGACGAGCTCCCCCTTGTAGCTCGACCCGATCGCCTCGGTAGAGTCCTCCAAGAGCAGCAGCCGGTGGCGCTGTGCGACCGTCCGCAGTTCTACCCATGGCGCAGGATGACCGTTCGGATTGGCCGGGACAGTCGCCCGCGCGCTGGCCGTAATGCTCTCCTCGACCTTCGCGGGAACCAATGTTCCCGCCCAATAGTCGACGTCGGCAAATACCACCCGTGCGCCTGCAAGACTGATGGCATGCGCTGTTTCGCGAAAGGCGTAAGGCGATGACCTCGTGCCCTGCTCCGATCCCGAGCGCCTTCAGTGCAAGCAGGAGCCCAATGGTACCACTCGAAACCGCAACGGCATGTTTGCGGCCCAGATAAGCCGCGAAACCCTGCTCGAACGCCTCAGTGATCCGTCCACTGGAGATCTGCGACGAACACAGCAGGGTTTCCACTGCAGAGAGCTCAGCGACGGTAATATCCGGGTCCGACAGTGGGATGAAGGATACATTATTCTCCAGATTGTGCGCGCCATCGCACGGATGCCCTGCGAGCTCAGTGCCGCTCACTGCGCAGCGTCTCTTTTGGCCAATATGATGCCGGTCGCCCGCGCCGGATCGGCCGTAAGCTGCACGCAGTGATCCGATCCATCGATCAGATGGAGATCGAAACGCACAAACTGCCGGAATGGCTGATCCGTCATATCCGACGCATCGCAGCGCACACAAGCAAGCTGCGGAAACCGGCGCCGCAGCTCGACAAACGGCTCCTCCTCGGCCCTGTCGGCCGCAAGCAGCTGCTCGATTTCAATCAATTCCTGCGTAGTGAGCGTCATCGTGGCTCCTCTGAGACCCCTCAAAAGCCGCCCCTCATTGCCAGAACAAATGCTCCGGATCCGCGTTCAATTCGCCGATCGCTGAAGTCAGGCGGTGATATAGACTGTAAAATTCCCAGATTCCTTGGGCATGGTTCTTGCAAAACACCTTCCAGATTCCGCTCACGCCATCATAAAGAATCAGCGCGACGTCGATTAGAGCGCCGTCCTTGTCAATATTGCGCGAGCAACAGGGGCTCTCGACGAGGTAGCCGCCCTTCACCGGCGTCACCTTCGGCGAGACGTAGAGATAGCGCGTGCGGGAGCTCAAGCTGCGCTCGATCCGCTTGCGATCAAGCTCGTTGGGGTGCGCCACCAGCCCGGTCTTGACCTTCCTCATCAGCCCGGCATTCATCGCAAAAGCCTCCCTTCAAAAACTGTGATTTCTTCTTCAAGACAGCCGATGAGCAGCCGTTCTCCAAAATCGACAGTATAGATCGGCACGTTCGCCTCGGTATGGATGGCAACCTTGATGATCTCTCCAGCCACTCCGGCGCCGAGCAAGACGCCGTCAGGCTTCGCATTGGGAAAAGAGCCGTCGTTGATGATATCGACTGCGGTCTTAACCCGCTGGCCTCGCCGATATTTTGGAAAGCCGGGTTCACTCATGACACGGCCTCTTGCGGCAATGGCAGATCATCGATCTCCCCGCTGCCATCCACTGGCTCGAGTTCCTTGCGCTTCATGCCAACGCGGTAGCCACTTTCCAGAAATTCGACACCGTAGATGTAAAACTGCTGCAGGAACGTGCCGATCGAGATGACGTAACCGATCTCACCCTTCTTGACCAAGATGTCGCCAATCTCCTTGCCACGAAAGGTGCCATCATTCCGGATGGTGCGATTAGCTCGTACCTTTTGGCTAAAGCTGAAGACAGGCGGCTCGTCGAGCTCGACGACGTCGCTGTCGCGAACAATACCGCTCATGTAGCGCTCCTCATGCATCGCTCGCTGGCAGACATGCCGGGGGTGCCGCCCAGCCCGACCAGGAGACATCCTTCACGATTGTGCTCATCCCTCGCCGCACTCAGCCAATTCGTCCACCGCAATGCGGCTCGCCAGTTCGTGTCGACGTGCTGACCAGGATGTCGCTGTAGGGCAGTTCGTGCCCCGAGTGACGGCCGTTCTGCGATATCCAACCGCGCTCTAGCGTATCTGCCCGTAGCTACGCCAAGTAGCCCAGCAACGGCAGCGCGACGCGGCACGATGTGGCGGAACTGGACGTCCTTGGCGCAGACCGATTGATTGCGGAGCTGCGCGGCGAAGTGGCGCACGAGAGCGTCGCCAGCATTTTGTCGGTCAGCATCGGCATCATTTCCCGGTATGAAACGATCTTCCGGATTGGACGACGAGGCTTCTATAGCCGTCAAGCACCGATAATAAGACAACGGCATTAGCCTGCGTGGACACGATCGCTCGGACCTCGACGTCTGCGCGCCAAGCGCCGCCGTTGCTGAGCGCGGGATTCTGCCGGGAGAACTGCTGGAGACGTTGCCGGCACGATCATTTGCGCAAATAGCCGAACGCCGGCAGTCGCAGCCCTTCTTCCGCGACGGACGAGCGCTGGCACCGTAATTGGAGTGATGCTCCGGGGCGGCGTTGCCAATGTGGTCGATCATCGGATTGGCTGCTCCGCTCAAGGACGTCCGCGAACGATTCGACACCGATCGTGTCAGTCGGTTCGAGTTCGAACAGCTTGGTGGCGGCCTCGTCCCTTCTTCCAGATTGCCGGCCCATATCGGGAGGCCGGTGAAGTCCTTCAACCTGGAGAGATGCAACCGCGGCATGATGATATCGGCGTGATCAACAGCAGCATCAGTCGCGTTAACCGTCCACCGGTCTTGGCTCGGGGCTTCGCCGAACAAAGTACGCGCGATGAGCGCTCCCTGACCGGCAGATGGCGACTTGGCTGCTGCCTCGAAGGTCATCGGCAGCTTCGCTCGCCCGGCGCATTCCGCGATGTTGCGGCTCGGTAAGGCTGATCCCGCGGTGCATGCGCCGATCAGCGTAGCTTCGTCAGTCACATCAACGATAGGCGCGCTACCTCGAAGCCCACGCTCGGAGTTGAGAGGCGTTTTTGGCGCGCCGCACCAGATGAAATGCCTGCCGACGCTCCGCTGCCGGCGAGCAACAGCACGATCGCGCGGACATCCGCAGCAGTCGCCTTCGCGAAGGAATGTGCGAAGGTCGAGACCTACGGTGTTGACAAAGCGCCGCACGACGTTTGCAACGCTTTCAGCCCCAGCTCTTGGCATGCCGTTCATGGAAGCTCGCTTTCTAGGCTGGCGCCTGATAGCGGGGCAAGGAGGTGTCAATTACGCAGGTATTGTCGACCGGGCAGGCGGCGGCGCATTGCGGCTCGTCGAAATGGCCAACACATTCGGTGCATTTCGTCGCTTCGATGAAAAAGCTTCCTGCCTTTTCCGAGATGGCAACGTTCGGGCATAAGGGTTCACAAGCTGAGCAGCTGGTACACTGAGAGGCGATAATCTTGAATGGCATATACCCCCCTTACGCCGCAGAGATCAGAGCTCCCTGGCGGATTGCGGCGTCACCGCGCTTCTCATGCCGGACATCGCCGCTCTTCACCTTGTCGAGATAGGTCCTGAACCAGGCGATCGTCGACTTCTCGATGAACTCATGCGCGTATTGATCAACCGGCTCGATCCCGGCCTTGATCAGGTTGCTTTTTGGGCAGCCGCCGATCTTGGCCACGAACACCGCATGGCAGTCGTGGATGCCACGAATGATGGTCGAAAGCCTACCCTCCTCGCCATAACCGTCCTGGCAGTAGACGTCGACGCGACGGTGACCGATGAATTTGGCGCCGGATGTAGAAAGTTCATATACTTGGAATTCCTTTGCGTGCCCAAAGTGCTCGTTGATCAGTCCCGAGCCCTTGGTTGCGACCGCCACCAGAACCGTGATCGCGCTCGTCTCGGCGGCGAACTGTGTAAGTTCTTGTTGGTGGGCCACGACGCTGGCGGCGCGTTCGTCCTCTAACCTGTCTTGATAAGCCTTGCGCGTAGCAAGGTCATATTTGACATCCATTTTCATGATCTGATCGGTACTGAACTCTGCGCTGCGATCCTCTCCGATCAGTCCGACAGCATCAGCGCGGCACTGGCGACAATGCCGCATCATGTTCATCTTCCCTTCACAAGCATCTTGCAGCGTCTTCAATTCCTGCGCCGTCGGCCCGCGTTGACCGTTTAGGCCAAACACTGTGCCGTGCTCAGGCGCGGAGATCAGCGGCATGATATTGTGCAGGAAGGCACCGCGCGCCTTCACCGCCTTGTTGACCTCGACCAGGTGCTGATCGTTGATGTGGGGGATCATCACCGAGTTGACCTTGCACAGGATACCCCGTTCGCTAAGCATCTCGAGGCCCTGCAGCTGACGGTCGGTGAGTATCCTCGCCGCGTCGATGCCGGTGTAGCGTTTATAGTTGAAGAAGATCCAGGGATAGATCTTGGCGCCGATTTCGGGATCGATTGTGTTGATAGTGATGGTGACGTGGTCGATTTTGGACCTGACGATCGTGTCAACATGGTCCGGCAGAGCCAGTCCGTTGGTCGACAGACACAGCTTGATGTCGGGCGCCGCCTTGGCGACCAATTCGAATGTCTTGAACGTCTTTTCTGGATTGGCAAGAGCATCGCCGGGACCAGCGATGCCGAGCACCGTCATCTGTGGAATGGTGGTCGCGACCACGAGCACTTTTCTCACCGCCTGCTCGGGGGTAAGCTTTTCGCTCACCACGCCCGGGCGAGATTCATTGGCGCAGTCATATTTGCGATTGCAGTAATTGCACTGGATGTTACAGGCTGGCGCGACGGCCACATGCATACGGGCGTAATGATGATGCGCTTCTTCGCTGTAGCAGGGATGGTTCTTCACCTTTTCCCAGATTCCGCTCGGCAGATCGCCTTGGCTTGTCTGTGACCCGCAGCCTGCCTGGGCTGTCTTGGCTGCGGTGCGACAGCCCTTATGCTCGGCGGCAGACTGCATCATCGTGCCGTTATCCAGCGCAGCTTTGGCGTATCCTCCGCTCCCCACGACCGCATTCATTCTCTTTCTTCCCTGCAGGCACATTGGCTTCCCAGGACCATCCGTGAGCGAGCCTCAAGACGAGGCGTAGCAACTCACATGCCACGGCGCAGAAGACGACATTTGGCCAGCATGTCATAGCGTTAGCGGGCCCGACCGACGTTGAGACATGTAAGAGCGGCAATGATACGCTTGTTAAGAATGCGACAGATACGTCCTCATCCTCACTCAGAACTCTGCGGGCTGGCGCATCAATGATGGTGCCAAAGCGCGCGCAACACCCGGCTTCATTTCTGAGGGCGTTTCGTGCATCGCGCCATCTCACAACTGGCGATACCAGTTGGGCTATCGAGCTTCACACATCTAACGGGTGAGCAGTATCTCAGCCGCGCAAGGGAGCCGAATCGCAAGCGGCGCCAGACCTTGTTCGAGTAGAAAACGGAACTCGTTGCGCGACAGCGTATCCGGATCGACGATCGCATAGTGGGCGCCACCCGAGCGCTTGATAATCTGCCGCGCATAACTGCGCAACAGCTGGTCGTTAAAGCGACAGCCGATGAAGAGAAAGGTCCGTCCGCTCCGCCTTTCCTTGATGATGTCCGGAATTGGCGTCTGAATGTCAATCTCGGTCAAGGCCTCGACATAGTCAGCATCGGAGATCAGGAAGTTGTTGGCCGGGTGCACGCTGCCATGCGGCTTATAGAGCACCGTCGCCCAACTGCCGGCCACGGCACTGTCGACCTCTTGGCCAGAGGAATCATAGAAGCGATACCAACGATTCTCGCCAATACCGGCACGGGTAATACCCTGCACTTCACCCCATCCCTCGCGCTTGCCCAGCGCGGCGCGCATCGCCCCATCGTACCATGCATCGACGATGACGGGCGGCGACAGGGACGTGAAGTGATGATGTAACGGCGTCGGCTCCGCTGATCGAGCGAAGGCCTGCACCATCAATGTCGTCAGCTTAGAGCGATGTTTGCTGACCTCGATATGCTGCGCCGACGCCCACGCATTGCCTTTGGCCCGCCGAGGCAGCGCAATCTTGCTGGCGAAGAAGTCGGCCAGCGCCTCGGGCGTGGCCGGCACATCGGATCTGGACAGGCCGGTGAGGCCAGGACCGAGATAGGGCACCACGCGCGCAGCCCTTAACCCGGCAGCGATGTCCACGAGAATGGTCTTGGCATCGACTGCATCGACAAAGTCGATCCGCCGAGGCCCCTTCACGGACCCTCTCCGTCCGCGCTCCGCTTTTTAGCGTCGATTGTGATCGGTAATTTTGTATCGCTCGCCATCTTAGGCAAATCGAGTACCCAGCCATTGGCTATTTTTATCCATCCGCCCCAGAGGGTCTCATATTCGGACTCGACGATCGGCTCTTCGAGATCTTTCTTTGGTACGTAGATCGACAGGCCGGCGTCCGGAGACCGGCGGATCATGATTTTCACGTTGAACTCCTCGACTGTGAACCATGGCTGGCCAAGCGGGCCGACTCCCGCGAAGTGGCGCGCAGGCGAGCCACGATGTCAGACACGGCGCACACGACCTCGTCGACCTCCGCGAATGAGGTTTCTCGCGATAGCGAGAAGCGCACCGCACCGCGCATGCTCCACGCCGGCACCCGCATGGCCTGCAAGACATGCGATGGCTCCATTGAGCCCGCGTTGCAGGCTGATCCGAGCGACACAGCAATGCCGGCCCGATTGAGATGGTGGGCGATTGCTTCGCCTTCGAGATGGTCGAAGGCAATATTGGTCGTGTTCGCTAGCCGGTTGCTTATATCGCCGAGCGCAATACACTCGCCAATGTGCAGTATTCCCTGCTCGAGGCGGTCGCGCAACGCAGCAATGCGAACGCGCTCCGGTTCGAGCCGCTCCGCCGCAAGCTCTGCAGCCTTTCCAAGGCCGACGATTGCGGGAATATTCTCCGTTCCGCCGCGGCGCCGTCGTTCCTGTGATCCGCCCCAGATCAGCGGTCGGAAACTTGTCCCCTTGCGCAGATATAGCGCACCGATGCCTTTGGGTCCATGCAGTTTGTGCGCGGATAGCGACAGCATGTCGATCGCACTGTCCTTAAGGTCTACCCGCATCTTGCCGACGGCCTGGACCGCATCGGTGTGAAACAGCGCGCCCGCCTCATGGGTCAACCCTGCAAGGAACTCTACAGGAAATATCGTACCGGTCTCGTTGTTGGCCCACATAACGGAGACAATCGCTGTCCGTGGCCCAAGCGCGCTGCGAAACGCCTCGATATCGAGCCGGCCGCGGGAATCTACCGGTACGACGTGCGTCTTGACTCCTCTTGTCGCCAATTGCTCGGTTAGCGCAAGAACGGCGGAGTGCTCGACCGAGGTGGTAACGATTTCGTCGCGACTTTCCTCGGTCGCAAGTGCGGAGAGAATCGCGGCATTGTTGGCCTCGGTCCCTCCCGAGGTGAAAACGATCTCATGATCGTAGGCGCAGCCTAGCAACCCCCGTAAGCTACGCCGAGCCTGCTTCAAGGCGACTGCAACCTCGCCGCCAAAGGCATGCGTGGATGAGGCGTTGCCGAATTGCTCGGTGAAGAACGGCAACATGGCTTGCACAACAGATGGATCGGTCCGCGTCGTTGCATTATTGTCGAGGTAAATCGGCACTTGAATTCCGCTCAATCCAGTATCTCGCCGACAGCCGCAACCGGGGCGAGACGAGCGCATTCGCCGATTTTTTCGACCAGCCTCGTCTGAATGCGGTCCAGCGTCAGTCGAGGACGCTTACGGAACGCGGATGCGCCATACAGACTGCCGATGGTGCTGTGGCTATTGGTCTCGATGAGCCGACAGTTGCTACGATCGCCATGCAGATCCGCTTGCATCTGTCCGATTGCGTCGCGAATGCGAAGCTCTCTCGCAGCGACCGACGATTGCCATACTTGTTCCGATTCCGCCAACATGCAGCGATGTTTCGTCTTCGTCAGCTGAACGATTTTCCGCAGGAGCAGCTCACGGTAGCGTTCGGGTTTTGAAAGGTGAAGCCGGAGCTCTCCGGCGCCAAGACGAAATCAATCGTTGTGCCGATCAGATGCTCATGGCTCTTGCTGTCGACAAATACCTTCAGACCGCCGCATTCGATCACGGTGTCACCGAGCGTCGGCACCTCGGCCAAGCCCATCTTGTATTTGAACCCATTGCAGCCGCCTGCTTCGACCATAATGCGCAGGCCGCCGGTCGGGTGCATCGAGGATGCCATCGCGCCTCTGATTGCACTCACTGCGCTATCTGTCAGGTTGATCATGGTCTACCTCTCAAGAGCTTAGTCTGCCTGACAATGGCAAGTCATGTGCCAGCGTGCACAAGCTTGATCCAGCTCACTTTTTTTGATCGCATCTGTCGGCTTCGGCACCGGTGTCGAGTTCATGACAACGCTGCCTGGGACGATCGCCTCTCGCATACGCGTTTTGTTTCGCGGCACGGCTGGATCGTTATAGAGGCGCCGGCAAGCATTTTGCATCGCGGCTGGCATCGGCTAGCGCGCCGGTGAAAAGCTCAAATCGAGGACGAATTTAATGACTGCAATCGAGAACACCGCACTGGGTCGACTTGAAAAGGAGGGCCGCCTGCTCAATGCGGTACTCAAGGGCGGGACGACCAAGCCGGGCCGGTTTGGCTTTCGCGGCGACATCGCACTAAAATTTCAGACTCAAGTCGCGGACGAGAAGCGACCGCCGGATTATTCGATCGAACAGGTTCTGACGGTCGCGCAGGACGGAGAAGGCACTATTCCGGTGCTGGCTGGCTACCTGCACTCCTACGCCTATCTTGCTGATGTCGCTGCCGTGCTTGATGGTGCCTTAAGCCCACAAGGCAGTTATTTCTTGTTCTGTAACAACATAGATTTGCTGGCGAAATACCAGACCAAGCTCGGTGGCATTACCTTCCACGTCCTGCCGTGCGATGAGTCCACTGTTTGGAAGGAAATGATGGACCTGGTCGGGCTCAACAAGGACGACCTCAAGAAGCTTGATGCAGGCGGTAAGCTTGATTACCTCCTCGATGCGGCAAAGACTCTCGACCTGTCCTACGACGAAATCTCATACGAAGACGGGCTAAAAAGGATGGAGCCGGTAAAAAACCGCAACGAGAACCGGCCGGTCTGAGCGCGGACATCATTCGTTCCGGGACGCACGGTCCTCGACAACATGCACGCCGACGACAGAGATATCACCATCCAGAACTGTAAAGGCGATCGGCGTGAGCGTTCTGCTCTTACACGGACCATCGACGCACAGCCCGGTTCCGAGCTCGAAGGTGGATCCGTGTTTGCCGCACATCGACCGGACGCCGTATGGATCGAGGAACTCGTTACGTTCCCAGTCCAAAGCAATGCCGTTGTGCGGGCACCTATTGACATAGCCAAGCACCTTCTTGCCCCAGCGTACGACAACGATGGACCACGGCCGGTGATTGTCGTCATGATCGAGGACCATAACGTGGAATCCCATGGTCCATTCCGCCTCCCAGCGTACGCGCATTGGCGCTCACGGGCGTCTCTGTAATACTGATCTTCTGGTGTAGCGATAATTTCGCCCATGCGCTGGAGAGCCCGACAAGACGCTCGATCGTACGCTGGAACGCCCATTTGGTTGCAGACCCGATGGCAGACCCCGCGCTAGTCGTCGCAAAACGATCTTCACGATCGCCAACCGCGCAACCCGTTAAGTGATACCGGGTTTAACGGAAGTACTGACATCGTGAGCGCAATCGGTTCTCGCATTTGCCTCAGATTGCCGTTCAAAATCCGGAATAAAGCAGGTCCTCCCCCAAACCGCACTAAGGCCCTCCTGGCTCGGCGAAGCAGGCCCTCTGGCACATATGACAGAAGGCCGGCCCAGCTCCACCAACTAACTCGCGAACTGGTATCTGGCAAGCACAAGGGAGCGCGACGTGGCGCGCGCTCCCTTTAAGGCTACGACTTCCGCTCGGGCGCGAGCAATGGCGAAAACCCGATCAGTCCCGCCGCGCTCCGATCATTCCGAATCGTCTTCAACAGCCATTCGTCGAAGTTCGCGCTCCAAGTAAAACGAAGGATCATCGTCAGATGAGTCCGTCTCAACGCTCTCTTGACTACCGCTGCGGGCCTCTTCGACTTTGGAAAGATATTTTGTAGGCTTGCCTACTCGCTGCCACTTGTCGTTCTCGTTCTTCGTCCACACTTCTGGATGCTGGTGAGGGTCGAGCACCCAGTGATTCTGGGCCACGTGAACAAACCCCATTTCAGCTAGACGGGGCTCCATCCCCGGTCGGGCAGGACGTGACAAGACCAGTGGATGATCACCGTCCAATCGCAATTGATGCTCGAGCAGGATATCGCCTGCGTTTTCGACAAGCGGGTGAGTAACGCGTAGATCTACTACGGACGTGATATCGTTACGCCCGAACTGTTCTCGAAGCCGGTCTCCCTTGATCCGGACCGGGCCACCCACTGCTAGCAGGCCGACACTTTCGTTACCCAGCTGATAGCTGAAGAACCGCGTGGGGCTATTCGGATCATGGTAAGTGCTGGCATAGGCTCCAGCAACAGTTGCAGCCCACTCAGCTTTCCTCGAAACAAACTCGGAGTACTCTTGTGGATTGTCGGCGATACCCCTGATATCGCCATGGGTGTATCTCTTCACGAGATCCGTGAAGTCTTCTCGTTCGTCGATTTCGAAAATGGGTGGGCGGGAATCCAGAGCATATGGCGCCGCGGCCCCCGACGACGACCCACCTCGCTCCATGCGCGCAACTGTTTCCGCAAAACGGGGGCTGTCTCCCGCCTCGCTCGAATCATCAGCCTGATTTCGCGCTTGTGGACTGGCTGGATGAGCCAACGATTCTGCCATACATCTGGATCGTTCTCCTATCGGCGAATTGCACGCAATCGAGCTCGTGCCGCGCAAGCTCTGCCGACGAGGATACAATCTCTAGCTGACCACAAGCTTACCGCGCCACCGGCCCACCACGGGCTCGGCAAGGCATCCGCCGGAAGACAGACAACGACTCGGCCGCCTTAAGGCTCCACTGGATAGATGAACTGCGTGCCCCTTGTCGCGGACGGGCGATCAACGACGTGCCGCTCGACGTTGTTGCTCTCAACCAACTAACATACCCAATCAATCATTTCCAAGTCACTTGGTCTCGGACGTTTGAGCACGATGGCCCGATCAAAGCGGCGAGCTCACTGATCACGTGCGCGTCATCCGGAGGCCGCGCATGTGAGTGCACTCCTCTGCTGCCGTTGGACGAGGCGGTCTTAGCTCACGCGACTTCAACTCCGACTGAGGCGTGGATCTGGCAATTGGCCGGGCACACCCTGGCGCAGGCGCCGCAGCCGATGCATGCGCCCTGATCATTCAGAACCATGATCTTCTTTTCGATCTCATCGTCCGCGTCATCGTCTAGATCGACAAGCTCGCCCTCTTCGCTGATTCCCTTCAAGGTCATGACATCTCGACCGCACACTTTGAAACAGCGGCCACAACCGATGCACTTCTTGGCATCGATCGATATCAAGTATTCCGGTGTCCACTTGCGGCCATCGCGCGCTGCAAATGACATAAGTCAGCCCCTTTGATTGTTTTCCAACGCCTTCAAATCATGGCTCTTGCGCTCGAGTTCGGCATAGGCATCGTACGCCCTCTGCGCCACCGTCATGATCGAGCCCCAGTTGACGGGCAATTCCTCCGACAGGTCGTGCAAATCCATTTTGGCTTGCAGCGCTTTGCCTGACAGCTTCTTCAGTTCTGCTTTCAATGCTTCACGTTCGCTCATGAGCGCCCTCAATAGTTCGCCACGTCCGGAAATCTGCGAACCATCTCGATTCCGTCGTTGACATATTTGTCGCCTTCCTGTGCCAGCTTTACGAAACTAACGAAGCCGAAACGATGCACATCGCGTAGCTGCTTGTTCACGGCGATCAGCCGGCCAGCGATCAACACCACGCGGCCGAAGCCTTCATGATGCAGCTTCATAATGGGCTGGATCATCACGCCGGTGCCTCTCTCGATCGAGAGCGCGACCGCGTCGAAGAATAGTTCAAGCCGCCACAGCGTCTCGGGATCGGGATCGCCGACAATAGGTAGGGCGCGCCGCCTCCCCTTATCCAAGATATAGGGTTCGAGCAGGTCGAGATCGCTCTTCTTCGTCCAGGCGCCGTTGGCATCCTGAGCACGCCAAATCTTGATCAACTCCATGAGGAACGGTGTGTCGATGCCGCTACCCTGTCGCACTATTTCTTCGGTCATCTCACCTCATTCGTCGAACTCAAACGCGCGGCGCTGGTCCTTGGCCATGGCCTTGCGCAGCCAGGGAGGTGGCGTTCGACTCAGCACGTCCTGAAGCTTTTCAAGCAGCTCCAGGATGCTTTCCGGCTTGCTCACCTTGATGGGATGGATCTTGTTGGCCACCACCCGCGCGGCACCAGCACCGCCGATGGCGGCGACGTAGAGAATTGCACAATCCTTGATTGCTTCGATCTTCGGCGCCAACTTATCGTCGTTGCCGTCTTCCTTGAGATCGCCCTCAAACTCGACTGCTTTAAGAAAGACGTGCCCGGCCGCCGCGACATCATAGATTGCGATATTCTTTGCCCAACCAAAATGAGCATCGACCCGTCTGAGATCTTGCGTAGCGAATGCGACCTTCATGCTATCGACCTCTCAGCGGTGCCAAGCGAGCTGTGGCCGGCTCGTCGTGGCGGTTGGGGCGGAGCCCGCCAGCTATCCGGCGTAGGCTGATGGTTCTCCTCCCGGTCAGCAATCACGAGATTGGCGATATCGAAGAGCATGTCCCGCGTACCACGATAGCCGACGGATAGCTGGTGTCCTGCACCAAGCCGATCGAACATAGGAAAACCCGCGCGATAGAACGGGATTTTCAGTCGAGCCGCCGCTTGCCTGCCATGCGAATGCGTGATCAGCAGGTCGCATTGCTTGGTTCTGGCGAGTTCTTCGAGGTCATCGAGGTCGCCAATGAGGACCTCCTCGGTCTTGACTCGCTCAATAACGACCGACTGTGTGGTTGTCACTGCTGCGGTCACCTGTGCACCCATGTCATGCAGCATACTGGACAGGTCGAACAGGAGGTCTGGCTCGGCGGCAATCGCAACTCTGCGACCACCAATATGGAAGTGCGCATCCAGCATTGCATCGGTGAGTTGGCCACGCTGCCGCCGATATTTCACCGGTACGGGTCGGCCGCTGATCTCGCTCAAAAAGGTGATAAATTCGTCGTTGGGATCGAGACCGCAGAGCCGTTCGAACAGGCGAAACGGCACGCCGGCCTTGGCCTGCAGGACCTCCGCCGCGCGTCGCATCTGTGCGCCAATTGCGATCGTCCATTGAGCGCGCCCCATGCTCGCAATTTCGTCGATGCCGATGCCGCCTGTGGTTGTCGGCATAAACTCATCGGGGATATGCCCATCAAGCGAGCCTGCCAGATCAGGCAAAAAGGACGGCCGCAATCCGAAATCCTCCAGGATGGCCCGGAGTTCGTCTAGATCACCGGGGGTGAGGTGGCATCCTGGAAGAACATTCACCTTGGACGGGTCGCGCAGTCCACTCACGCCCGGCCCCTCGACCAGCGCCTCCACAATGCGCACCACAGCCTTCTCCCAGCCGTCCTGGAACGCGCCCTTGAAATCGGGTGTCGAGACATAGACCAGCGGAAACTTCGCAAGTTGCGGGTGCTTGTCGCGGATCAGCTTGAGGTAAGCATCGACATCGTCGCCATTGGTCTCTGTGACCCCAGTCGAGCAGATGCCGACGATCTTTGGCTTGGCTCGGCCGTAGATATTGAGTATCGCCTGCTCGAGATTCTCGTAGCCACCGAGCACGGTTGCGACCTCGCTCATAGCGGTGGTTTGCAGCGGCACTGCCTCCTTGAAATGGCGCACGAAGAGCGTGAGCCCGAAGGATGTACAGCCTTGCGAGCCGTGCAGAACCGGCATAGCCCCACGCAATCCCATAAAGGCAAAGGCTCCACCGATCGGCTGGCTCATCTTCAGCGGATTGACCGCACAAGATTTATTAGACGCTTTGACGAGGGCCATAACAGGTCCCTATTCTGCGGCCTGTGGCAGGACAGATGGTGAGGCCGCCAAGAGTCCCTCGATGCGTCTGTTGCAGCAGCCGCCGAACGCATTGGTGTGCTTTCTGACAGCTTCCACGCTGATCAAGCCATGCGCGGTGATTGCATCCTCGATTGTTCCGAGATCGACCTTGTTGCACAAGCAGATCTCTTTGGCTCGGCGCGCCGTTTCGCCGAGTGCAGGATCGCAAGCGATCTCGGCCAGCGGCGATCGCATCTGCACCATCGCCTTCGCCAAGACCTGCCATGGCGCTGGTTGACGCAGCTGCTCCCACATCGGATTGGAGAGCGACTTATCGATCTCTTCCACCAGCTTGATCATTCCAACATAGCCTAGATAGGCATGGCACCGCTCCTGGTTGATATCGATCCAGGGCATCGCCGCCTTCAGTGCGACAAACTGCGATTTGCCGCCCGACAGCATGATGTCCGCTTCCGCTTCCTTCAACATTCTGTACATTTCGCGCGGCGTCATGTCCTCGATCATGTGGGCATCCCGCCCCATCAGCTCCTTGATGCGTTCTTTGTCCTCCCTGGTTGATTTTTTCACACTGGTTCCGACCAATTCGAGGCCGGCTTCCTGCAGTGCCGCAACGACCGACCATGACTTGACGCCGCCGGTAATCAACAAGGCCTTTTTGCCTTTGAATCGTGGCTTGTACGGTTCGATGGCAGCCCAGGCGCGCGCTTCCTCGCGCGCGATCACCGCATCAGTGCGCCCGAGCAACTCTTTGGGGGCTCCGCGCTCGACCAACAAGCGGGCAATCTGGCGAAGCGAATCACTCGAATCGTGAATACCGTAGAACGCCCCCTCGAAGAACGGGATCCCGTAGCGTTCCTTCATCCTGCGTGCGACGTTGATCATAGATTTTGAGCACACCAACATCGCCGCCCGCGCGCGATGAGAAGAAGCCACCTCGCGATACTTTCCGTCGCCAGAGATGCAGGAGAGAATCCGGATTCCGAGCTCGTCCAGCAATGGTTTCACTTGCCAGAGCTCTCCTGAAAGATTGTATTCTCCGATCAGGTTGATGTCGTACGGGGTTGTGTAGTTCGGCTCCTGCGTTCCGATGACATGTTCGAGCAGGGCCTCGCCGGCGAGCTTGTTACCCAGGTTCTTGGAGCCAACGAACCCGGGGGAATTGATCGGGATCACTGGCTTACCGAACCTTTGAGACGCCGCCTTGCAGACCGCATCGATATCGTCGCCGATCATCGCCGGGATGCAAGTCTGATAGACGAAGATCGCGGTGGGGTCCCACTTATCGATGACTTCTTTGATTGCTTTGCACAGCCGCTGCTCGCCTCCGAATACGATATCCGTTTCGTTCAGATCAGTCGTGAATGCGGTCCGCCACAGGTTCAAGCCAGAAGACACCGAGCCGCGATTGTCCCAGGAGTTACCTTCGCACGCAATCGGACCGTGCACCAGGTGAGCGACATCGGTAAACGGCTGCAGCGCGATCTTGGCACCGTCGAAGGCACAGCCCCCCGCAGCACTGCCCGGCTGCAGCTGCTTGGTGCAGCCCTTCCTGCGTTCAGCCTCCGACTTACTGCCATTCTTGGCGCAGCCCGGCTCGTCGAAAATATTCTGGACCCTAGCCGCCAGCGAACTCATCCGTTTTCCTCTCAGCGGAAGCTAATTGAAAAGTTTAATGCGTTTGTGCCATCGCCGGGCTCGGCGATGGCACGTGCACCATTCGTCATCAACGAATGATGTCGAAGCTGTAGTCGGTTTTGCCGAGAAGGTTGGTTTTCTTGTCGATTTCGTCGAAGATCTTGTCAAGGATCTTGACCAGTACATTCAGGCCGCCCTGATAACCCCAAATGGGCGAGCGGTGATGGTGATGCCGATCAAAGACTGGAAAGCCAATTCGGATCAGTGGCGTTCCAGTGTCGCGCTCAAGGTACTTGCCGTACGTGTTGCCAATCAGAAAATCGACCGGCTCGGTAAACAGGAGCGAACGCATGTGCCAGAGATCCCGGCCAGGGTAGACTTGGCAGCCCTGACCAAACGGCGAGCTTGCAAGCAGCGCGGCCATTTTTGTCTGCCATGCCTTGTTGCCGTTGGTGGAAAGAACATGGGTTGGCTCGGCGCCTAGTTCGAGCAGAAAGGCAGCTACCCCATAGCAAAGATCCGGATCGCCATAGATCGCGAACTTCTTGCCATGGATATGCGCACTCGAATCAGCGATGGCATCGACCAAGCGGCCACGCTCTCGTGCGAGTTGTTCCGGAATGTCTTTGCCTGCGATCCGTGATAACGCCACCAGCAAGTCATCCGTTGCGGATATGCCAATCGGGTAGTTGAAGGATACGACATCCTGTCCATGCTCGGCCACGAATGGCAGCGTCTTCTCCGTACACCACTCCTGCATGGAGATTGTCGCCTTGGCGTGAATGGCGTTGGCTGCGTCTTCCAGCGTGGTGCCACCGTCATACATCCGGAACTCGCCATCTGTCGGGGTGTCGAAGACTTCGGAGTTGTCGGCGAGTATGGTGTGCTGGATTCCCATCAACTCCAGAATGCGCTTGATCTCGCGAAGGTTTCCGACGGTATAGCCATCGAACCCTCCGATGATGTTGATGGCCTGGTTCGGCCTGCGATCCAGCTTCGGCGCTGTTCCAGCTTTGCCGTCCCAAAAATGCTCCAAGATGCCCTTGAGCGCGTTGTCGTAGCCGGTGACGTGGCTGCCGACAAAGGCCGGCGTGTGAGCGAATGGCACGTCGAACTCCGCCGGAACCGAGCCCTTCTCCTTGGACGTCTTGATGAAGGCGTTCAGGTCATCGCCGATCACCTCAGCCATGCAGGTCGTGGAGACCGCAATCATCTTAGGTTTGTACATGTTGTAGCTGTTGGCGAGCCCGTCGATCATGTTGTTCAGGCCCCCAAATACAGCGGCGTCCTCCGTCATGGACGAAGAGACGCAGGAGCTCGGCTCCTTGAAGTGTCGCGACAGATGGCTGCGATAATAGGCCACGCAGCCTTGCGAGCCGTGGACGAAGGGCAGCGTGCCTTCAAAGCCGACGGAGGCGAATACGGCGCCAAGCGGCTGGCATGCCTTGGCCGGGTTTACCGTTAACGCCTCCCGCGCAAAATTCTTCTCGCGGTACTCCGGCGTTTTCGTCCATTCCTTGATACGCTCGACTTCTGCGGGCTCGCGGGGATCCTCGAACATCTTCTTCTTGTCCAGCATCTGCTGGTATTCTGGACCGCGAAACAGTTCGAGATGGTCGAGCACGTGCTCGGCACTTTGCGCCATTATTAAGATCCTTTTGCTATCGAAATTGATCGCCTACTCTCCGCTGAGAGCGTGACTTGCTGCCCTATTCTGCAGCCAAGAGCTTGGCCCTCGGCGTTTCCTTCCAGGGCGCCTTCGTCTTTTTCCAAACGGGCGAGTTGACGGCCATGTCCATGTCGCGCGCGAAGATCGCAAAGCCGTCATAGCCGTGATATGGACCCGAATAGTCCCAGGAATGCATCTGCCGGAACGGCACACCCATCTTCTGGAACACGTATTTTTCCTTGATGCCCGAACCGATGAGGTCAGGCTTGATCTTTTCGACGAAGCGCTCGAACTCGTAACCATTGACGTCGTCGTAGATCAGCGTGCTGTCCTTTACGTAGTTCTGAGCGGTGCGCTGATAATCGTCGTTGTGGCCAAACTCGTATCCGGTACCCACGACTTCCATCCCGAGGTCTTCGTAAGCGCCAATCACATGACGCGGACGAAGCCCGCCGACATACAGCATGACCGTTCGGCCCTGAAGGCGCGGGCGATACTTCGCAACCACCGCATTCACCAGCGGCTGGTACTTCTCAATCACCCGCTCAGCCCCTTCCTTGATCTTGTCGTCGAAATATGCGGCAATCTTTCGCAGCGATTCTGCGATCTTTGACGGTCCAAAGAAGTTGTATTCGCACCACGGGATACCGAATTTCTCTTCCATGTGGCGGGAGATATAGTTCATGGAACGGTAGCAATGCAGAAGGTTAAGCTTGGCTTTCGGAGTTGCCTCGAGCTCAGCGAGTGAACCGTCCCCGGACCACTGCGCAATCACCCGCAGACCCATTTCCTCCAGCAGAATTCGCGATGACCAAGCATCGCCGCCGATATTGTAGTCGCCGATAATCGCAACATCGTAAGGCGTCGGCTCGAACTTTGGTGCGCCGTCGGGCGCGAACTTGTCGAAGATCCAGTCACGCACCGCGTCGTTGGCAATGTGGTGACCTAGTGACTGCGACACGCCACGAAAACCCTCGCAGCGGACCGGCACGATGGTCTTACCTCCATACTCCTTGGATTTCGCTCTTGAGACAGCCTCGATATCGTCACCGATCAGCCCGATCGGGCATTCCGATTGGATGGTAATGCCGTTGTTGAGGGGAAACAGCTCCTGGATTTCGTCAAGAACTTTGACCAGTTTCTTGTCACCACCGAATACGATGTCCTTTTCCTGGAAGTCGGAGGTGAATTGCAGGGTCACGAAGCTATCGATCCCCGTCGTGCCAACGTAGTAGTTGCGCCGCGATCCCCACGAATACTGACCACAGCCAACAGGACCGTGGCTGATATGGACCATGTCCTTGATCGGTCCCCAAACCACGCCCTTGGATCCCGCATAGGCGCAGCCTCGGATCGTCATCACGCCGGGTATGGATTTGATGTTGGACTTCACCCCGCAGTCGGACTTTCCGGCCTGGTGAACGTTGAGGTGCTTGGCACGTCTTTTCGCGGTTTTCTCCGGATAGACTTTCAGCACCTCCTCGATCAGCTGTTTGTTGCGAGCCCTGATATCTGCGATACTCTGGGTCGTGGCGAGACTCATCTGATGTCCTCAAGGTTTCTCTGTTGCAAGAGCGGCTTCTGACCAGGACTTCTGCAACCAGCATGCCAGCGCCTCGTGAACACAAAACCCGCAACGATTAGCGGCAGTTAGCGCGTCTCGCGCGGGTGCAACGCCGTTGTTGCGAACGCGACATCGCGCCTTGCTCGCAGACTTCTCGGTTTGACCTGTTCGAAACGGAACAAGGGCGCGCTATGCTCGAAATGGCCGCCCGCCAGTTATCAGCGCGTGTTTTCGTTCTAAATGTGAACTCATAAATCTGCCGGGCGGACGGCTTGCCAGAATCCGCTATGGCCCGATAGCGACCAAATTGCGCAGCGCGACGAAATAACGCGAGCGGCCAGGAGCAGACGTCAGCTCCGGCTCACGCTCCACTATAAACTCGGCGCAATCTCAGACCTGATCCATTCCACGAAGGTCTGCAAAGCGCGGCGCTGACGGCCAGCGCGCGGAAACACTAGATGATGACCAACGTAGCGGATGTCGGTGGAGCGGCCAGCCAGTGGCGCTATCAGGCGCCCCGATGCTATCTCACTTTCAGCCAAGCGAGTTGATTCCAACGTCACGCCAACCCCGCCGCAAGCCATGGCTATTGCGAGGAAGCTGCGGTCGAATCGCATTCCATGAATTGCTGGAGGTTCGAGCCCGTTCGCGGCGAACCATTGATACCATTGAACCTGCTTCACGTCGGAGCGAATGAGAACTTGGCTCAACAAATCCTTTGGCTGGCGGATTCTCTTCGCGATCTGAGGAGCACACAGAGGGGTGACAGTTTCCTCACCAAGCGGGATCACTTCGAGGCCCTCACCGCGAGGTGAACCGTAGACGATGTCCAGATCGAAATCGTCGTTCGTGAAGCGGGCGTACTCTGTATTGGCGGCGAGCCGAACCTCCAGCTTCGGTTCGGCCGCGAGAAATTTGGTCAGCCGCGGAGCCAGCCATTGCGCCGCGAAACTTGGCGCACAATGCACTCTAAGGAGTTGCGGCCCGCGACCTGCGACTTCCTCGATCCCGCGCCGCAAATTGTCGAAGGCCGCACCCGCGTGGCGCATCAGGTTCTCGCCAGCGGGCGTTAGACGGACGGAACGAGCACTCCGTTCGAACAGAACGGTGCTCATGGTGCTTTCCAGCTTGCGAATCGCGTGGCTGACGGCGCTCGGTGTCAAATGCAACTCGTCGGCCGCGTCGCTGAAGGAGCCAGTGCGCGCAGCCGCTTCGAAGGCCCGGATGGCGGAGATCGGGATGCTCGACAGCAGCATACCCATAAGTGAACCAGATTCACACATCCAAGACAACTGCGCGTTTGTCCCGGCCGCCCCCTCGGCTCTAGCAATGGGCAAGAGGACCGGCTGCCTATCGCGGCGTCCAAAACGACAGGGACAGGGAGGATTCGAATGCTGCTTCGCGGCAAAACGGCGATCATCACAGGGGCGGCCTCGCCTCGCGGGATTGGCCTTGCAACCGCCAGGCGATTTGCCGAAGAGGGCGCGCGGGTCGCCATCCTCGACATCGATGGGACCGCTGCGCAAGCCGCCGCGCAAGGCCTCGGAGACGCTCATATCGGAATTGCTTGCGACGTCGCCGACCAGGCTTCGTGTCAGAGGGCAGTCGAAGCTGTCGCTGACGCTTTCGGCCAAATCGATATCCTGATCAACAATGCCGGCATCACACAGCCGGTCAAATTCCTCGACATCACGCCGGCCGACTGGGACCGTATCCAGGACGTCAACCTGAAGGGCATTCTGTTCCTGTCTCAGGCAGTGATCCCGCATATGCGGAAGCAAAAATCGGGATCGATTGCATGCATGTCGTCGGTATCGGCCCAGCGCGGCGGCGGCATTTTCGGTGGTCCGCACTACTCGGCGGCGAAGGCGGGGGTCCTTGGGCTTGCCAAGGCGATGGCTCGGGAATTTGGCGCCGATGGTATCCGCGTCAACTGCGTCACGCCAGGATTGATAGGCACCGACATCACCTCCGGCAAGCTCGACGACGAAATGAAGGCGAAGATCCTGGAAGGCATTCCGCTCGGACGGCTTGGGGAGGCCAAGGACGTTGCCGGCATCTACACTTTTCTTGCATCGGATCTCTCGGCATACGTCACCGGCTCCGTAATCGACGTCAACGGCGGGATGCTCATCCACTAAGAGCAGCGATGGAGAGAGAGATGTTCACGAGTTCACTTGTTAACGCGCCTAGCCTTTCGCAGCGTGCGCGCAACATTCGCCGCAACGCCCTGCGCATGGGCGAAGTTCAAGGCCAAGGCTATATCGCGCAGGCGCTCGATATTTCCGACGTGTTGGCGGTCGCATATTTTCACGCGATGCGTTACCGGCCCGAGGAGCCCACCTGGGAAGATCGCGATCGTTTCCTCCTCTCTAACGGTCACTACGCGATCGCCCTTTATGCCGCACTGATCGAGGCCGGCATTATCCCCGAAGTCGAACTCGAGACGTATGGCTTCGACGAAAGCCGCCTGCCGATGTCAGGCATGACGTCCTACACGCCCGGTATGGAAATGTCCGGCGGGTCTCTGGGGCTCGGACTGAGCATCGCGGTCGGCATGGGCCTCGGGTTGAAGCGCAAGGGCTCCAAGAGCCGCGTCTTCACGCTGTTCTCGGACGGAGAGCTCGACGAGGGTTCAAAGTGGGAAGCAATGATGTCGGCTGCACACCACAAGCTCGACAATTTGATCGCGATAATTGACGTCAACAACCAGCAGGCCGACGGCCCTTCGAAACAGATGATGGGGTTCGAGCCGTTGGTCGACAAGCTCGAGGCCTTCGGCTGGTTCGTACGTCGAGTCGACGGCAATGACCTGGACGCCGTCGTGGCAGCATTCGACGCAACGATTTCGCATCCCGAGCCGCAACCGAGGATCATCATCGCCGACACTCTCATGGGCAAGGGAGTTCCGTTCCTCGAACAGCGAGAAAAGAATCACTTCATTCGGGTCGAAGCGCACGAATGGAAATTGGCGCTGGCAGAACTTGATGCGGGAGACAGGTCATGAAGTCGGTTACCTCAGGTACGCCCGGAAAACCGCGGCTCACCACGTCCGCGATGATCGCGTCGATCGCCGCCGAGGGACAAAAGACGAAACCAGCGCCGTTCGGTCACGCACTTGTCGAATTGGCCCGGAGCCGCCCCGAGGTGGTGGGCCTCACCGCCGATCTGGGCAAGTACACGGACCTGCACATTTTCGCAAAGCAGTTTCCAGACCGCTACTATCAAATGGGTATGGCAGAGCAGCTCCTCTACGGTGCGGCTTCGGGCATGGCGGCTGAAGGATTCATGCCCTTTGCTACGACTTATGCGGTGTTCGCCTCGCGGCGCGCCTACGATTTCATCCACCAGACGATTGCAGAGGAAGACCGCAACGTAAAGATCGTCTGCGCCTTGCCAGGCCTCACTTCCGGCTACGGCCCAAGCCACCAGGCGGCGGAAGATCTCGCGCTGTTCCGCGCAATGCCGAACATGACCGTGATCGATCCCTGCGACGCTCATGAGATCGAGCAGATCGTTCCGGCCATCGCAGCGCATCACGGGCCCGTATATATGCGGCTCTTGCGTGGTCAGGTGCCCCTCGTCCTGGACGAGTACAACTATCAATTCAGCCTCGGCAGGGCATCCTTGATTCGGGACGGTCAGGACGTCCTGATCATTTCCTCTGGAATCATGACCATGCGAGCGCTGGAAGCCGCAAAGGAACTCGCCGGTGATAGCGTGGACGTAGCCGTGCTGCATGTACCGACAATCAAGCCGCTCGATCACGGAGCGATACTGCGCGAAGCAGCGAAACCCTGCCGTCTCGTCGTGGTCGCCGAGAACCATACCATCATCGGCGGGCTTGGAGAGGCGATTGCAGCGCTGTTGATGCGCTCCGGCGTCCATCCAGCCTTCCGCCAGATCGCGTTGCCCGATGAGTTCCTTGCCGCTGGTGCGCTTACCACGCTGCACGATCGCTACGGCATTTCGACTGCCGAAGTTACAAGGCAGATCAAGGGGTGGCTGCGCTAAACGCGCAACCTCGATCGTCAACTTCGACCAAGAGAAGAATCGCCTACGCGGCGCCGCCGCGGAGAGCGATGGCCGCTGCCTGACGGCCGGTGCCCGAGAACCGGCCGGAATTGCAGAAGCGTGCTGCGGCCGATCAACAGACCGATACTCAACAAGGAGGAAGCAATGCCCCAACGAAAATCGACTGCCATCACCCGCCGCCATTTGCTCCTTGCCGGCACGGCCGTCCCGTTGTGCACCGTCCTCAGCCGCCCGGTCGCCGCCGCAGAGTTCACTTACAAGCTCGCGACCGGGCAGGCCCCCGCGCATCCGGTGAATGCTCGGGCCAAGGAGGCCGCCGATCGCATCAAGGAAGCGACGAGCGGGCGCCTGGAAATCAATCTCTTTCCCGCCAACCAGCTTGGCTCGGATACGGATCTTCTGACGCAGGTTCGCAACGGTAGCGTCGAGTTTTTCAACCTCTCCTCTCTGATCCTCGCTACCCTTGTACCCGCCGCCGGCGTCGTAAATCTCGGCTTCCTCTTCCCGAACTACGATGCCGTCTGGAAGGCCATGGACGGCGAACTGGGCGCTTACATCCGTGCGCAGATCGCCAAGACGCCCATCATGGCGGTGTCCAAGCCTTGGGACAACGGCTTCCGCCACATCACTTCGTCGGGCCGTGAGATCAAGACACCGGACGACCTCAAGGGCTTCAAGCTCAGGGTACCTGCCGCACCCAATCTAACGTCGCTGTTTCTTGCGCTCGGGGCAGGACCAGCGCCGATCAACTTCAACGAGGTCTATTCCGCGCTCCAGACCAAGGTCGTCGACGGTCAGGAAAATCCCCTTCCGATCATAGCAACGGCGCGCCTGTATGAGGTGCAGAAAACCTGCAGCCTGACGGGGCACGTCTGGGACAATTACTGGATCCTCGGCAACAAGCGCGCGTTCCAGAAGCTTCCGCAGGACGTGCAAGAGATCGTGACGCACGAGCTCGATCGCTCGGCCAACGATGAACGAGCCGACATCGCAAAGCTTAGTGCATCCCTCCGCACCGATTTGACGGCCAAGGGGATGCAATTCCTCGACGTCGACCGATCCGCCTTCCGGCAGGCGCTGGCAAAGACGAGCTTCTATACCGACTGGAAATCCAAATTCGGCGCAGAGGCCTGGGTTCAACTTGAGAAAGCCGCGGGCAAGTTGGGGTGAGCCATGGAACATGCGCACATGCACGGGGCGACACTTGCACTTCCTGAGCCTGCCTCCGGATGGCGCAAGGCTGTTGTGAACCTGAACAGGGCACTGAAGCCCGTCGTCGCCATTCCTGCCGCACTGCTGGTCGTTGCGGAGGTGATAGTCCTTTTCGTCGGCATCGTCTCTCGCTACGTGCTCCATACCCCGATTGTCTGGTCGGATGAGCTCGCCGGCATCCTGTTTCTGTGGCTGGCGATGCTGGGATCGGTCGTCGCCTTCCAGCGGGCCGAGCATATGCGGATGACGGCTATCGTTGGCATGATTCGCCCGGAAGCCAGGTTGTTCCTTGACGTCTTTGCGACGACTGCCTCGTTCGCGTTCCTGCTTCTGGTGGTTCGCCCGGCCTACGAGTTTGCGGCCGACGAAGTCTTCGTCACAACTCCGGCTCTGGGCATAGTCAACACTTGGCGCGCGCCGCCCTGCCGGTCGGCATCGGCTTGATGCTGCTCGTTGCCGCTCTGAGGCTGGCAGCCACGGCCAATGTGAAGCACTTCGCGGCTGCAATCGCTGCGGTGGGAACGCTGATCGGAGTTCTCGCGCTGCTCGCACCAATCCTTAAACCGCTCGGCAATCTGAACCTGCTGATCTTCTTCGTGTTTATCGTTGGCGCCATGGTTTTCGCAGCGGTGCCGATCGCCTTCGCGTTCGGCCTGGCGACCATCGGCTACATAACGCTGACGACCAGCACACCCGACGTGGTCGTTATCGGTCGCATGGACGAAGGCATGAGCCATCTCATCCTGCTTGCGGTACCGATGTTCGTGTTCCTCGGCTTGTTGATCGAAATGACCGGGATGGCCCGCGCCATGGTCGGTTTCCTCGCCAGCCTGCTCGGCCACGTTCGGGGCGGCCTCCAATATGTGCTGGTCGGTGCGATGTATCTGGTCTCGGGTATTTCGGGGTCCAAGGCGGCCGATATGGCAGCAATAGCGCCTGTGCTCTTCCCCGAAATGACCAGACGCGGCGCGAAGCGTGGTGATCTCGTCGCACTCCTGGCGGCGACCGGCGCTCAGACCGAGACGATCCCCCCATCATTGGTGTTGATCACAATCGGATCGGTGACGGGCGTGTCGATCGCGGCCCTGTTCACGGGCGGGTTATTGCCGGCGATCGTGCTGGCGGTCGGACTGTGCGCGGTGGTGTGGTGGCGGTACCGTGGAGAGGATTTGTCGCACGTTCAGCGGGCGACCAGGCGTGAAATCGGCCGTTCCTTTCTGATCGCTATTCCTGCCATTGCCCTTCCATTTGTGATCCGCGCTGCAGTGGTCGAGGGGGTCGCAACAGCCACCGAGGTCTCGACGATAGGCATCGTCTATTGCGTATTGGCCGGGCTTTTTGTCTATCGTCGGTTCGACTGGCGTCGCCTCTATCCGATCTTGGTTGAGACCGCGGCTCTGTCGGGCGCGATCCTCTTCATCATCGGTACGGCGACGGGGATGGCCTGGGCTTTGACCCAATCGGGCTTCTCGGCGTCACTTGCGAATTTCATGACCTCCTTGCCGGGTGGTGCGCCGATATTTCTGATCGTCACGATCCTTGCGTTCGTCGTCCTGGGAAGCGTGCTCGAAGGCATCCCTGCCATCGTGCTCTTCGGTCCGCTGCTTTTCCCCATTGCCCGCCAGGTGGGGGTGCATGAGGTCCACTATGCCATGGTCGTCGTTTTGGCGATGGGGATTGGACTTTTCGCACCGCCATTCGGTGTCGGCTACTATGCGGCGTGCGCCATCAGTCGGATTCATCCCGACGAAGGCATGGGTCCGATCCTGGCGTACATGCTGGCCTTGCTCCTCGGCACGGTCATAGTGGCTGCCGTGCCGTGGATTTCCATAGGTTTCCTTTAAATTCTGCGAAACGTCTCAGTTGCGGAGATCGTCCGCACCTCTCTCCTTTCACTGCGGTCGGACGGACGCAAGGTGAGCTTCTGGCGAGCTAGACAGGTTGTTCGCACAGTTCTTTGCCCCTCGTGGAGGCAACGATCCGCCTTCCTCCGGGCGCGGAGCGACGCAGGGCGTTCGGGGCCACAAGCGACTATGGATCGCGCATCGACCAGATCGCCATGCGAGTTTTCGAAAAGGCCTCACGTGAATGCGGGTCGCCCTTCGCTCGAAGCTCCGATTACTTTCACGACAGCGCGACTAGCCTCTGGAAGGACGATCTTACGTCATGTCCACTTCGGTCATGGACACCGGATCGAGCCACTAGCAAGCCCGGCCAAGTCCGCTACGCCGCCGAAAGCGTAAGTATATTCAGAGCGTTAGCGGCTCAGCCGCGGGGCGATGGCGGTTGATGGCGCGGCCCGAGACATGATTCAAGCTCCGAAACCGGAGCCTCAAATCATGCGCTACGAACTCAGCGATTACGAATGGACGCCATCAGACCGATGCTACCAAACCAGCCGCGCGACGTTTAGCGCATAAATGACCGTCGCGTGCTCGATGGCATCTTTTGGGTCCTGCGTCTGGTGCGCTATGGCGCGACCTGCCGTTAGAACTACGGCCCCCGCGCTCGACGAAGGCGGACGCAAAGAAGCAACGGCTGCAAGGTGCCCTGGCCGAACAGGCTTGCCAATGCGAACTTTGCTTGCCGAGACCTCAGATGTTGACCTTCTGCGATGATGATGACGCTCAGGAGCACGACGTCATTCAACTTCGCAGCTCAATGCAGGCTCCCTCTCACCTCAACGCAGCTCGCTCGCCGATCATGCGAATAGCTGGCGTGCCTTGACAAGCGCGCGCACGAGCACATCAATTTCTTCACGGGTGTTGTAAAGTCCAAGGGACGCACGGCATGTTGCCAGTGCGCCGAAGCGCTTGAGCAGCGGCATCGCGCAGTGCGCTCCCGCTCGTACCGCTACACCGGCGCGATCGACGACGGTAGCAATATCGTGCGCATGCGTACCTCTCACATCAAACGAGATGATCGGCCCCTTCTCGGCCGGCGCTCCGATCATGCGCACGCAGTTGATGTCCTCGAGCTTCTCCCGCGTGTAAGCGAGCAGTGCACTCTCGTGCTTGCGGATTTGAGCCTTGCCTATTGAATTGATGTAATCCACGGCCGCGCCCAACCCGATCGCCTCGACGATCGGGGGCGTACCCGCTTCGAACCGGTGCGGCGGATCACCATAAATGACGCCGGAGCGTGAGACCTCTCGGATCATCTCGCCGCCGCCATTGAAGGGCGCCATCGATGCCAGATGCTCGGATTTTCCGTAAAGCACACCGATTCCGGTCGGACCATAGAGTTTGTGGCCGGTCATGACGTAGAAATCGCAATCAATGTCGCAAACGTCGACGCTCAGATGGACGCATCCCTGCGAGCCGTCGACCAGCACTGGGATACCTCGAGCATGTGCAACTCTGACCACGTCTTTTACCGGCAAAACCGTGCCGAGCACGTTCGACATCTGTGTGATTGCAACCATCTTGGTGCGGGAGGTCAGCAGTCGTTCAAATTCATCGAGCAAGAAGTTACCGTCATCATCTACTGGTGCCCATTTGATCACTGCACCGAGCCGCTCCCTAAGAAAATGCCATGGCACAATGTTGGAGTGGTGCTCCAAAATTGACAGAACGATCTCATCACCCGGGCTGATGCGCTCTCGACCGAAAGTCTGTGCGACAAGATTGATCGCCTCGGTGGCGCTGCGGGTAAAGATGATCTCTTCGTTCAAATGCGCGTTCACAAACCGCGCCACCTTGGTACGGGCGCCCTCATACGCCTCGGTCGCCGCATTGGCGAGATAGTGCAAGCCACGATGAACGTTGGCATATTCGCTGGAATACACCTGCATCATGCGGTCAAGTACCGCATTTGGCTTTTGCGCGGACGCAGCGTTATCGAGATAGACAAGCGGCTTGCCGTACACGGTCATCGCCAGCGCCGGAAAGTCACAACGCAGACGGTCGACCTCGTAACGACCATTGCTGACCGCGGGATGTTCGCTCATTGCCGTTCCTGCAGCCAGTGTTCAGCTTGCGCGGTCACAAAATCGCGCAGGTTATCGGCGAAGATTTCCTCAATCGACTCTCCAATAAACGCTTTAATCAGCAACATCTGCGCGTCCTTCTCGGACAGCCCCCGCGCGCGCAAATAGAATACGAGATTGCCGTCTAGCGCTCCTGAGGTCGCTCCGTGGCCGCAGGTCACGTCGTCGGCCGAGATTTCCAGTTGCGGCTTGTTGTCCGCCTCGGCCTGGTCGGATAAGAGCAGCGCTCGCGTCGACAGGCTCGCGTCTGTCTTCTGGGCGACGGGACGAACGACGATTCTGCCCTGAAACACCGAGCGGCCGCAATCATCAACGACCGCGCGGAATTTCTGCCGACTGGTGCAATGCGGCACGGCGTGGTCGACCACAATTGTTGTGTCTGCGTGCAGTTTGTCTTTGATGAGATTAACCCCGTTCGCAGAGAGCTTGGATTCCTCGCCACCCAGCGTCACAAATCCCTGATAGCGATTGATGGAGCCGCTGCACGTCATGCTGAAGAGATCGAGCTTAGCTTTGGTGCCGACCGCGATGATCCCCGACGAGATGTTCACCGCATCAGCGGCGTCAGCCGCTACGCGGATATGCGAAAGGCTCGCCTCGTCCCCAGCCAGGGCGATTAAGACATCGTTGGCCTGATAGCCGCTCGCGCCTTCGGCCGAGATGAAACTTTGCACCACGGTCGCATGCGCCCCTTTATCGAGCTGCAGATATGAGCGTGTAAAAGCGGACACCGACGATCCCGTTGCGACCTGAACGATTTGAATAGGGCGTCTAATCGTGTTGCCTTCGGCAATCGAAATCACTAGACCATCTGAGGCCATTGCCGCATTGAGCGAGATCACCGCATCGTCCGTCGTCGAAAGCACCAAACCGGCCATTGCGCCAGTGGCCGAATTCTCCAACAGCTCTCGCAGTGACTGCACATGGAGCTCATTTTCCAGCTCGCCGAGATCCGATAGCTCAGGCGCGAATATGCCGTCCACCAAGACCAATTTGACCGCCTGATCGACAGCCACTCGCCTGACCGACGCCTTTGCGCGCGCCAACGCCGCCGCATCGGGTCGCGGAGCGAGTGGCAACACCTCGCCGATCAGGGCGCGCAGATCCGTGTATCTCCAGACCTCCATGCGCCGATGCGGCAGGCCGGCGCGCTCATAGGCTTCGAATGCCCTCGCACGGATATGGGGGACGAGGCCCGCGCCAGGCAGCCGGCCGAGCGCAGCTGCGAGAAAATTGCTCGTTGCACACCCGGCATCGGCCTTAGCCAATACTTGCTTCATGGGAAATCCCTTGAGCCGTCAGGCTGCGGTTTCGAACTGGCCGTAGCCACAGGCCTCGAGTTCCAGCGCGAGTTCCTTGCCGCCGCTCTTCACGACGCGGCCTTTCGACATCACGTGCACATAATCGGGCACGATGTAATGAAGGAGCCGCTGATAGTGGGTGATCACGATCATCGCCCTTTCCGGCGAACGCAGGCCGTTGATGCCGCTCGCGACAATACGCAGGGCGTCGATATCCAGCCCGGAATCGATCTCGTCCAGGATGCATAGACTCGGCTCGAACAACGCCATCTGCAGGATCTCGTTGCGCTTCTTCTCGCCGCCCGAGAACCCGACATTGACGCCGCGCTTGAGCATGTCCCGGGGAATGTTGAGTGACTCGGCCACCTCACGGACCTTTTTCAGAAATTCGGGCGTGGAGAATTCCCCTCGGCCGCGTGCCTTGCGCTGGGCGTTCAGCGCCGTGCGCAGGAAGTTCATGGTGGTGACGCCGGGGATCTCGACCGGATACTGGAACGCCAGGAACACGCCCTTGGCGGCGCGTTCATTGGGCTCCATCTCCAGGAGGTCCTCGCCCCTGAACAGGATCTGGCCGCCGGTGACTTCATAGCCCGGTTTGCCGGCGATGACGTGGGACAGCGTCGACTTGCCGGAGCCGTTCGGCCCCATGATCGCGTGCACTTCGCCCGCATTGACCATAAGATCGAGGCCACGGATTATTTCGCGACTGTCGACACCAACATGCAGATCTCGGATTTCGAGCAGCGTCATTTTTGATCTGATCCCTCAAAATGCGTCGTCCGGAACGGCGAGCCGCGTTCGAGGGCTCGCGGGACGTTTGGTTATCCGACAGATCCCTCGAGAGAGATCGAGATCAGCTTCTGCGCCTCCACTGCGAACTCCATCGGAAGCTTTTGCAGGACATCTTTCGCGAAACCGTTGACGACAAGGCCGATGGCCTGTTGCTCGCTCAAGCCTCTTTGCAAGCAGTAGAACAGCACGTCCTCGGAAATCTTCGACGTCGTCGCTTCATGCTCGAACGTCGCCGAGGAATTCTTGGCCTCGACATAAGGCACGGTGTGCGCGCCGCATTTGTCGCCGATCAGAAGCGAGTCGCAGGCGGTGTAGTTGCGCGCGCCGGTCGCCTTGCGATGGGCACTGACCAGGCCGCGATAGGTGTTCTGCGACTTGCCGGCTGCGATGCCCTTGGAGATGATCCGGCTCGACGTGTTCTTGGCGAGGTGGATCATCTTGGTGCCGCTATCGACCTGCTGGAAGCCGTTCGAGATCGCGATCGAGTAGAACTCGCCGCTCGAATTGTCGCCGCGCAGGATGCAGCTCGGATATTTCCAGGTGATCGCCGAACCGGTCTCGACCTGGGTCCAGGAGATCTTGGAGTTCTTGCCGCGGCAGTCGCCGCGCTTGGTGACGAAATTGTAGATGCCGCCCTTGCCCTCGGAATTGCCGGGATACCAGTTCTGCACCGTCGAATACTTGATCTCGGCATCGTCCAGCGTGACCAGCTCGACCACGGCGGCGTGCAACTGGTTCTCGTCGCGCTGCGGCGCGGTGCAGCCTTCGAGATAGGAGACGTAGGAGCCCTTGTCGGCGATGATCAGCGTGCGCTCGAACTGGCCGGTGTTGCGCTCGTTGATGCGGAAATAGGTCGACAGCTCCATCGGGCAGCGCACGCCCGGCGGCACATAGACGAACGAGCCGTCGGAGAACACCGCCGAATTCAGCGTCGCAAAATAGTTGTCGGAGGTCGGCACCACGGTGCCGAGATATTTCTGCACCAGCTCGGGATGCTCGCGGATCGCCTCGGAGATCGGCATGAAGATCACGCCGGCCGCCTTCAGCTCCTTCTGGAAGGTGGTCGCAACCGACACCGAATCGAACACGGCGTCGACCGCGATCTTGCGGTTCGGCGTCTGCGGGCCGCCGGGCGGCGGCTCGACGCCCTCGAGGATCGCGACCTCGCGCAGGGGAATGCCGAGCTTCTCATAGGTCTTGAGGATTTCGGGATCGATCTCGTCGGTCGAGGACAGCGTCTTCTTCGGCTTCGGCGCCGCGTAGTAATAGATGTCCTGGTAGTCGATCTTCGGATAGTCGACGCGCGCCCAGGTCGGCTCGGTCATGGTCAGCCAGCGGCGATACGCCTCCAGGCGCCATTCCAGCATCCAGGCCGGCTCATTCTTCTTTGCGGAGATGAAGCGGACGGTGTCTTCCGACAGCCCCTTTGGGGCCTTGTCGGACTCGATCAGCGTCTCAAACCCATATCGATACTGGTCGACGTCGATGCGCCGGACGCGCTCAACCGTCTCTTGTACAGCTACCATTGCCTACTCCATTCGCGCATGGACGATCACCGGCAGCGATGATTGCGCCGCCTCTCCTCCGAGCAGATCGCCTAAGTCTCGGCCAACTCGGAGCCAGGGTGTGAAAGACCTAGGAAACCGACCAAAAAAGGGAGCCGCCCTCGATAGGACTTCGATCATGTTTTACGCCGGAGGCCACCCGCCGGTACTCAATCTATGCCGGCACACAGGTATCGGGCACCGGACAAACGACGGCGCATTGCGGCGCATCAAAATGCCCTTCACATTGAGTGCACTGGCTCGGATTGATCACATAAATGTCGTTCTTCAGGCTGATCGCGGCATTAGGGCATTCGTACTCACACGCACCGCAGACCGTGCATTGTGACGCGATTATTTTGTAGGCCATCAATCCGATCCATAAGCAAAGGTGCGGGACGACGCCTTGCCTTCAAGTCTCATGCCAAGGAGTCTTGTGCTTGATTTCTCTCGGTTACTTTCGAGAGCGCAAGCCGCCGCCTCGATCAGGTGTCGTAAACCCTACAATCTGCATCGCAGCTGCTTGATCTCGTAGCTTGCGCATTGTCGAGATTTCGCGACAGCCAGCGATCATGTGAAGGGGTTCGCCAATAAGACGCAGCTCGGCTCGACCTGACGTCGCGGCGGAGCGCGTTTGAAGCGGTATCGATTGTAGCCGTGCCACCGCCTCGGTGGGGGCAGACCGCTCCCTGAAGGCTTTGCTCACCCGGACAGCGGCAGCGAAGGCACCACGATGTCAATCGGGCGACGTCGTCATCGGCTCAACAAACGTCTCCACATCGCAACCAGAAAAATCGTCGCGATGGCGCTAATAAAGCCGCTCCGGTGATCGAGGCCTTCTGGCCGAGCCGGCGCACGCAAATCTTCAGATCTCGCAGATTACGGCCGCTCGGCGTCGCAAATAAATCTCAGCGGACCCCAGCAGATTGACAGAGCCGAAAAAAAAGCCACCCCGGAGGGTGGCCCAAGTCAGGGAGGAAACGCCCTTAGGGGCCTCTGGGATCAGGCTGCAGCCTGCTCGATCGGTGAGAAGGGGAGCCCGAGACTATCGGCCACCGCCTTGTAAGTCAGCCGGCCTCGATGGACGTTGAGGCCTGCACGCAAATGCGGATTTTCCAGCACGGCGGAAAAACCCTTATTGGCCAGAGCCAAGCCAAACGGCAGCGTGGCGTTATTTAGTGCCTGGCTCGAGGTCAGCGGCACGGCGCCGGGCATATTGGCCACGCAATAATGAATGATGCCATCCACTTCATAGGTTGGATCGGCGTGAGTGGTTGGGTGCGAAGTCTCAAAACAGCCTCCCTGATCGATAGCGACATCCACGAGCACGGCCCTCTTACGCATCGACCTCAGCATGCTCCCGCGGATCAGCTTCGGCGCACTCGCACCTGGAACGAGAACGGCACCAATCACAACATCGGCCGCAAATACCTCTTCCTCCCCAGCTTCGATGGTCGAAAACCTGGTTCGAACGCGCCCCTCGAACAGCTCATCCAACTCGCGCAACCGAGGTATCGAGCGGTCGATGATGCTCACCTCTGCACCCAGACCGACCGCCATCCGTGCCGCGTGCGCACCAACGACGCCACCACCGATCACCACGATGCGGGCCGGCTGAACACCGGGCACGCCACCGATCAACAGCCCTCGTCCGCCTGCACTGCGCTTTAGGGCGCTACCCGCCGCTTCGACCGCGAGCCTGCCTGCGACCTCGCTCATCGGAGCCAGCAGCGGAAGGCCACCATAGCCATCAGTCACGGTCTCATAGGCGATCGCGGTGCAACCCGATTTTAGAAGCCCCTTGGCCTGCTCCGGGTCTGGTGCCAGATGCAGATATGTGAACAGGATCTGGCCCTCCCGCAGCTGGCCCCATTCGGACGGCTGAGGCTCCTTGACCTTTATGATCATTTCGCTCGATGCGAATACCTCAATTGCAGAATCCAAGATCGCTGCGCCGGCGCCACGATAATCGTCATCGGTTGCGCCAATGCCAGCGCCGGCATTGGTCTCAATCATTACGCGGTGTCCTGCTGCCGCGTATTCGCGAACAGCTCCAGGGGTCAGGCCCACCCGATATTCGTGTGCCTTGATTTCCTTGGGAACTCCGACTTTCATTTGCAAACTCCCTGCCTAGCGCGCCTTTCTAATTGAAAGAGCGCAGCGATATTGCGACGCAGCAGCCTAAATGGCGCAGGAATTCAGCGATCTTTGACCAGCCGCGCAGGTTTTCGAACAAGTCGATGCCGAGCGGGTTGAGCGACCGCAGTGCTTGCTCAACTTAATTGTTGCACTCCGCGATGCGATGACTCGCTTAATCAGCTCTCGGCTCGTGGTGCCGACCGTGTTAAAGAATGAACATCGTAGTCTCCCCGTGAGGCAGGATTTGCCCAGAGACTGGATCGTTTGCCACCGCTGATGGCCAAATGACCGTTATTAGCTATCAATCAGGCTCCCTGAACGGCAGTGCCCACGCTTGACGCCTGATGCTCGTCGCAATTGGGCGTGGATTGTTCAACAAATCCGAGGCAACTGTTCGCCTGACAACCAGTCGACGATCCGTCCGCCGCCGAAACTGGTCGCTATCTGCACAAATTTGTGATCGTCAGCTACCGTCTCGCCAATATCAGCAGCATCGCATCCGAGGGGATGCGCCTTCATGGCTGTAAGCACTGCATCGGCCAAATTGGGCGCGACGATCGCAACGAGCTTGCCCTCATTAGCGACATGGATCGGATCGAGCCCAAGGAGTTCGCAGGTTGCCGCAACTGCTGGCTTCACCGGAATGGCTGCTTCCTGTAGACGGAAGCCAAGGCCCGATTGATGCGCAATCTCATTGAGGGTTGCCGCAAGACCGCCACGCGTAGGGTCGCGCATCACCCGGATCCCGGCGCCGCCAGCCGCAATCATGACCGCGACTAGGTTATGCAGCGCTGCGGAATCCGACACGATCTCGGTTTGAAACGCGACGTTCTGGCGTTTTGACATGATTGCCACGCCATGGTCGCCTAGGCTACCAGACACCAGCACACGGTCCCCGACAATGGCCTTGTCGGCGGAGAGATCGAACCCATGGGCCAGAGCGCCGATCCCAGTCGTGGAGATAAACAGACCATCGGCCTTGCCACGCTCGACGACCTTAGTGTCCCCCGCAATGATGTAAACGCCCGCGGCGCGCGCTTCCGCGCCCATCGAATCCGCAATCGTCTTTAGATCAGACAGCGGGAAACCCTCCTCGATGATGAAGCTGGCCGACAGATAGAGGGGGCGCGCGCCGGACATCGCGACGTCGTTAATCGTCCCGTGCACCGCGAGAGAGCCGATATTGCCGCCGGGAAAGAACAGCGGCGAAACTACATAACCATCGGTCGTCATCACCAGTTTACCAGTCTCAACGTCAAAGGCCGACTGATCATTGCAGCGGGCAAGCCATTCATTGCCGAAGGCTCGGTGAAAAAGGCTGGAGATCAGCTGTGCCATGGCTCGTCCCCCGGCCCCATGGGAAAGATCAACGCGTCCGTTCTCGAGATCGAGCTTGCGATGATAGCCGCTCATGACATTCGCCTCACCTGATCATCGCGAACCCGGCCATATGTCCAATAGGCCGCACAAGCACCTTCCGATGAGACCATGCAGGATCCTATGGGAGTTTCCGGCGTGCAGAGGGTTCCAAACAGCTTGCAGTCGACTGGCTGCTTGGCGCCGCGCAGGATGGCGCAGCACTCGCACGCCGGATTGTCGGCGACTTGCAGTTCGTGCATCGCGAAACGCGCCTCCGCGTCGAACCGCGCGTAGACCCGCCTCAGCTTCAGTCCACTATTTCGTACGAAACCGAGCCCGCGCCATTCGAACTGCTCACGCGATTCGAATACCTGCGAGACCTCGTCTTTGGCCCGCCGATTGCCTTCACGCCTCACTGCTCGGCTGTATTGGTTCTCCACGTCGTAGCGGTCCTCGTTCACCTGCCGCACCAGCATCAGGATCGCCTGCATCACGTCGAGCGGTTCAAATCCGGCGATCACGATCGGCTTGCCAAATTGTTCCGCCAGGAGCTCGTAAGGCTGCGTCCCGATGATCGTGCTGACATGTGCAGGTCCGACGAAACCGTCGATTGCGGCCCCGCCTATATTGCGGATCTTCGGGTTCTCGAGAATGCTCTGCATCGCAGAGGGTGTGAGCACGTGGTTGCAGAACACGCTAAGGCTCTTCAGCCGCTTCTTTTCGGCCATCTGGATCATTATGGCTGTCGGGGGTGTCGTGGTCTCAAATCCGATGGCAAAGAACACGACCTCGCGGCTCGGCGCCTGTTCGGCGATCCGGATAACGTCAAGCGTCGAGTAGACCATCCGGATGTCTGCGCCGAGCGCCTTGGCTCGTAATAGGGATTGTCCTTGCGAGCCAGGCGCCCGTATCAGGTCGCCGTAGACGCAAAGGGTGACCTCCGGCCGCTCGACTAGACGAATCGCCATATCGATGCGGCTGGCAGGTAGAACGCAGACCGGACAACCAGGACCGTGGATCATGCGCACATTGGCGGGCAGCAGATCCTCAAGGCCATAGCGGGATATCGCATGCGTGTGTCCACCACAAAATTCCATGAACCGATAGGCTTTTTGCGGATCGGCTTCCGCGCTAATCGCACCGGCGAGCCCCTGCGCAAGGGTCTTGTCGCGAAATTCGTCGGCATATTTCATGGCCGGAGTTCCTGCCTTGTGCTGCCTAGCTCTTGCAGCAGCTCAAGCGTGCGCTTGGCTTCTATTGGATCGATCTTGGCCAGTGCATACCCAACATGGACAAGGACGTGATCGCCGACATCGAGCTCGTCGATAAGGGCAATCGATATCTCCAGGCTAACACCATCGATGCACACGATGGCCATGTGATCGGGAAGAAGTTTTACGATCTTTGCCGGAACCGAAAGACACATATCAGGCTCTCCCTTCGCTGGCGGACGGCTGTTCAGCAATCTGCAAAGCGGCAATCCAGGCTTGCCCGAAGCTCAAACCACCATCGTTGGGCGGCACTCGCTGTGGCAACAGCGCGGTCAGGCCACCAGCGCAGCACCCACGCCAGACTCCATCCATCAGTATCGCGTTCTGAAAGCAACCTCCGCTCAGAACGACGGTATTGACGCCGGTCGTCTGCGCGGAGTGCATAACCCAGTCAACGCAGGCAGCGGCGAAGGTGCCATGAAACAAGCCAGCTCCGCCCGCAGCGTCAATGTCGTCTGCAATCAACCGCGCAAACAGCGGACGAAGCGACAGCACGCCACTATCGATCGTCCACCCGGCCTCTAGAATCGCAGTCCGCCGCACGAGCGCCTCGAGCTTGATCGCGGCTTCACCTTCATAGCTCTGCCAACTCACAATCCCCAGCAGCGCCGCCACCGCGTCGAATAACCGGCCCGCGCTGGTCGTGGTGGCCCCGCCCGGCTGATCGAGCAAGGCCGACATACATCCAGCTTGTCGTTGCGCTGCAAAGCGCGGCGCAATTTCGTTACCCCGCCCGAGCCAGTGCAGTACCGCGCTCGCCATGCGCCACGGCTCACGGGTTGCTCGATCACCACCAGGCATTTGCAGCGGCGCGAGATGCCCGATGCGTCGGCACATCGCGCCTTCGCACAATAATAGCTCGCCGCCCCAGTTACCAGCATCCGAGCCAAAGCCATGGCCGTCGAGCACCAGAGCTAGCGCCGGTCCCGCATGGCCATGTTCAGCCATCACGGCGCCAGCGTGTGCATGGTGGTGCTGGACTGCAATCAGCGCGCGGCCGCTTGCCTGCGCAAAGCGTGTGGATGCCATATTGGGATGCAGATCATGAGCGATGACGACAGGCTCTACGTCAAGAATCGATGTGAGGTGTTGGATCGTTCCTTCGAACACGCGGATGCCTTCGGGCGTATCGAGGTCGCCAATATGTTGGGAGACGAACGCTTGGTTGTCCCGCGTGATGGTGACGGTCGATTTCAGCGCGCCGCCGACAGCGAGCACGGGCGGCACTGACTGCGCAAGCCGAATCGGTTCGGGAACATAGCCACGGGCGCGACGAATGAATTGGGAGCGGCCAGCCACCACCGCGACCACGGAGTCATCAGCACGCGTTAAAATATCCCGGTCATGGGTAACGACAAGGTCGGCGATGGCCTCGAGGCGGCGCAGCGCCTGCGCGTTGTCGATCAGGAGTGGCTCGCCGCAAGGATTTGCACTGGTGACGACCAAGACCGGGGTTGGTTCCGCAATCCACGCTCTTGTCGAGCGAAGCGCATGAAAAATCAGATGATGCAGCGGGGCAACAGGCAACATGACGCCAAGGCGAGACAAACCGGGCGCTATAGCGGGCGCCAGACATTTGCGCGAAGTTAAGAGCACAATGGGCCGTGCTGCGGATTCGAGCAGCGCGAGCTCGAGAGCCTTCGCTTCCGCGATCTCGTCGACGCACTCTATGGAACCGAGCATAACTGCAAAAGGCTTCTGACCGCGCTGCTTTCTGCTGCGCAGGCGCTGCACAGCGTCCTGGTTACGGGCATCGCAGAGGAGCTGGTAGCCGCCGAGACCCTTTATGGCGATGACTTGACCGCCTGCGATCGCAGCGGCAATGGTGTTGATCCCATGGCTAAGCCGAGGGCCGCATTCTGGACACGCGATCGCCTCTGCATGAAACCTGCGGCTCGCCGGATCCGCATATTCGGCCGCGCAAGCGGCGCACAGCCTAAACGCCTTCATCACCGTGTTGTGGCGATCGTAGGGGAGCCGCCCGGCAATAGTGTAGCGTGGGCCACAATGGGAGCAGCTAATGAAGGGATAAAGATAGTGCCGATTCTCCGGATCGAATAGCTCGCTGAGGCATTCCCCGCAGATCGCGGCGTCGGCGATGATGTGCGTTGACAATTTTCCGCCTTCGCTCGCGCCGATCGAAAAGTTTTCTGTCGCGAGCGCGGCTGTCTCCTGTACGCAGATATGGTCGATGCGCGCCAATGGAGGCGCCTCGAGCGGCAATGTGGCAACAAATTCCGACGCACGGCTCCCTTCGACTTCGATTGTGACTCCCTCCGGGCCGTTGGCGACAAATCCCGCCAATCCGTACCGCGTAGCCAGACCATAGACGTAAGGACGAAAGCCGACCCCTTGCACCGCTCCGCTCACGCGCACGCGCAGCCGTGTTCGGTCGCAAATTGCGGCACTCATTGCCCGGCGCCTTCGACGGCTCGCCTTTGGTGAGCCACCTGTCTATCAATCCAAGTGTAGAGCGCGCCAAACCCCTCTCCGGTACGGGCCGAAACCGTAACCACTTCGATTTTTGGATTCGCGCGTCTGGCATATCCAACGGTCTTGTCCAGATCGCACTCAAGCAGCGAAGCCAGATCGATCTTGTTGATCACCATGAGTGAAGAAGCCGCGAACATATCGGGATATTTCAACGGCTTGTCTTCACCTTCGGTCATCGACAACACAACGATCTTGCAGGCCTCGCCAAGATCGAAGGCCGCCGGACACACCAGGTTACCGACGTTCTCGATGAAGAGAATGCCGTGCGTGAGCCGCGGCAAGCGACGATAAGCCTCGCCAATCATTGCAGCATCGAGATGGCACCCCTTACCCGTATTGACTTGAATAGCTGGCACGCCGACCGCTCGAATGCGTTCGGCATCGTTTGAGGTCTGCTGATCGCCCCCGATGACTCCGGTCGGATAGCTGAGCTTGAGCTCGGATACGGCGCGGACGAGCAGCGAGGTTTTGCCCGCACCGGGACTCGACATAAGATTAAATACCAGTAGCTCATCGGCCGCAAAAAGCGTCCGGTTGTCGGCCGCGATCGCATTATTCTTGCCGAGGATGTCACGCTCGACACGAATGATGCGTTCGCTGTCCATGCCCGCGACCTTCAATCCAGCTGGGGCCGCGCCGCAGCTCAGACGCGCTTGCCGACCATCACTCTGATAATGTTCGTGATCATGGCTGTGTCGAGCATGGGATGAATTCTGTACGCTCTGGTCGCCGTGAACCCCTACGCCATGGCGCTCGCAATCGTCCTGCTCATGAGAATAGCAACGGCCTCGGGTCTCCGGATCACGCGCTCCGGCAAGTTCGATCGAAGACGTCGCTTGGCCGCAACCGCAAACGGTACACATCAATCGATCTCCAGTTCTTTCACTCGCATCTGTTCGCCGCCGGTTACTTGCAACTGATAGCTGCCGCAGCAAGGACAGGGATCGCCGCGGCGAGCAATTTCGACACTGTTAGAACAGCTCATGCACCAGGCGATACCCGGAAGCTCAAGGATCTGAAGAGCTACCCCCTCGGCAATCGTTCGCGTAGCAACGACAGCAAAGCAGAACCTGATCGAATCAGGCGCGACATGACTCAGCGCCCCGATTTCCAGACAGATGCTCCGCACCCGCGACAAAGATCGCTGACGCATCTCCTCCTCGACGATTTGGATAATGCCCAGACAAATCGCCAGTTCATGCATCGTCAACTTTGCGAAACCTGAGTGTGAATCCGCCACAGGGATCAAGCGATTCAATCACAGCGCGAACCGCTTTCCGATGCCTTCTCGCCGTCAGAACGGCGCCCTGCAGGTTCCGGACAAGCGGTCCGGTCCTATGGAAATTCCATTCCGTCGGAGCAAGAAATTCGAAGCGGTATATCTGGCCCTGAGGATCAAGCTCAACCGCGTGATAGAGCCTGCCCCTGGCGCATTCGACCGCGGTCGCGGCGCATCCTGGACCCAACTTGTAGCTTTTGATAATCCCAGGCTCTGCTGAGTCGATATGAGCACCGGCCTTGAGCCAATCGGATAGCCGAACGATTTCTGCAATTCTGGCCTCCAGCCGCTCGACCGCACCCGACCGGCCCAGCCAGAGCCGATCACGCGTCATCTGGCGTGCCCATGGACCCGTCTCGGGCGCACGCCCTCCAAGGTCCGGACAATGACAAAATGTTGGGTCATCGCCGAGCAGCCGTTCAATGATGTTACGATCGTCGGCAACGGACAGGAACGAGTGCGCGATCCGGATCGATTTCAGATCGATCTCGTCCAGCGCGGCTATGCGGATTGCCAATGGGCTGCAGGGCCTGGCCGCGCCATCTCCGTTCGGCATGCCGATCGCGGCCAGCCCAGCCACAATTCTTGCCGTCGCTTCGCGTCGAGCAGGACCGCAGGCAGGTTGTCCGCTCCCGATAAGTGCTGACATTCCTTGCATCACGGAGCGAATAGCCGCAGCACTGGCGGTGTCCCGGGCAAGGTGTCCGACAAAGAGCCCCCGTAGCAATTCCGCGATGCGCTCGGCAACGACCAGCGCAACACGATGCTGCCTTGTCGTGGGGCTAATCGCTTCGTCGCGCGCCACCTCGATCGCAGATAGAAGCGCGGTTTGCTGCGCAACGGCACACAATGCGAAGAGCCGCGGGATCTGTTTGAGCAGTAACGAGGCCGGTTTGCCGGCGAACAGCCGCGCCAGCGGTGGCCGGACTCGGGGCATGATCTCGACCGCGGCGATTACGTCGGCAGCAAGCCAGACCGAGATATCGATTTTGTTGCGGACCGGGAAGCTCATATGCACCGCTGCGTTATTAGCTCGCGCAAAACACCTGGCAGCAGCCGTCCGCGCGCAGACTGCGAGGTCCCACCGGATTGCGAGAATTCGTTGAGTTCTTCATGTGAAGTACGCCTCCAAAATTTCCTGCAGGCGCTCGGCAGAATCCTCGAAATCCTCGTCAGCAGCCAAGGCAATGATAGGCACGTCTCCGACCTCCACCGTATCAAGAATGACGTCGTCCAAAGAATTGAAGTACTGCACCGACCAGACGTTCCTCACCCCGGTCGCCTGCACGCGGCATGTGCCGTAACCGCGGAAGATGAGCTGGACCGGACCGTTGCGCAAACTTTGCTGCAGGAACGCCATGTCCACAGCGGTCATCGGCAGCAATGTCAGGTTGATAACATACGCCCGCATGTTCGACCGCCAGACACGCGCCCGCTCGCGTATTTCCGCAAGCACCGCGAGCACGTTCATGGCGCCGTCCGGTGCCGCGCCGATCAGAAAGCCGGCAGACGTCAACTCAGTTGCGGCGCGTTGCACAATCTGCGGGATTGCCCCAACTTCAACATATTCGTGCGCCGGTTCGGCCCCGATACGCACGCGCCAGATTCCCGCAAGCACCGACTCCCGGAGTTGCGCAAAAGAGCCATCTGGCAGCGCAACTACGCCGGTGACCTCGCCCTCGCCGAGCACTTCGCCAATCAGCTTGCGCTCGAGCTCGCTGAGATTGGCGAGTCCGTACAGCTGCGTCCGAGTGCTCTGCCGATGGCCGCGAGCGGCAGCGACAACGTTCGACAACAGCACCGTGACGTTCGGATAGTTCCTTGCAAGCTCGTCGCCGTCGCGCCGGGCGCGCTTGGCTATCGCCTCCATAGTCGCCGGCCCGCTATGGAATACATCGAGACTTTCCGTGCCCGTCGCGAGCCGAACCATCCGACCAGCTTTCCAGTCAACGCATGCGCAGGCACTGCGCCTTGCACGCAGCGCCGAAGAGCCTTGAACAATTCAGGAACGGATAATGCAACATGGACGGCCTGGAGCGAATGTACGGCATCGACCGTCAGCGGCAGTTCGGGCGCGCGAGGGGAAGCGTGCGTGACCAAGCCTGCATGCGCGCTGATGCTCTCCACTTCAGACGGGCAGGGTCCGAGGTCATACCGCGCCGGCTGGAACTTCATCAGACTCCTTTCGGATGGTCCTTGGCTTGAGCTAGGCGAGATGTAGCAAGGCACGTGCCAATCATCGTCGCACCGAGGGAGACCGGAATCATCGCTCGAAGCATTTGACTTTTCCATGCGGAAGTGCGCGCGATTGATCGATTTGCGGGCAAGCGTAGTCACCGCAACATTTGCGGCAGAACCGCTAACGTAGGTGCTTGGGCAATTGCGGCTCACGACCGACCAGGTCCGCAAAGAAGGGGCTGGAGTCCTGGCCGTTGCGGCTGGCGTCAAGCCCATCGAGTGCTTCCGAGATCAGTCTTGCTTCATCCTCATCCAAGAGCCGCACGGCGGTGTCGATATGAACGAGCACCCTGGCGCCGACCGGGGCGCAGTAGAGCAACATGACCGAGACACGCCGCTGTTCGCTGCGATACTCACAAAGTGCTGTGATGTCGTCGGTCTCAATAATCGTCATTGGTAAACCAAGGCACATGATCAATCGCGGGCCGCTAGATCGGCTGCGCTCCCATCTCATAACTCGCATGGTCGATGTTGTTCGCCAACAGCCATTCTGATGCAGGCAGCGGCGCCGCTCGCAGCGTGGCCGGCGAGCCCCACTGCGCCAGGAGTTTGCAAGCCAGTTCGATCGCCGGCGCAATCTGCAAGCGCACCGGAGCTGTCAGCGGACCGCCCCAATGCTCCAGGTCCAGCGCCTGACATCCGATGAGAGCGAGGTCTCGCGGGCAGCGGCCAAGCAGATCGGCCGCACTCAAGACCTCCTGAAAGCCGGTCTGATGTAGGCTCATCTTCTTGGCGGCAGCAAATTTTGGCACCTCGGCATCCCGCATGAGCTTCAACTGTCCGGGCTGGAGTGCAAAATCGATGGCATCGAACACGATCAGGCAATCAGCCTGCTCAAGATAACTCACGAGGTAGAGCCCCTGCGTGCCGCCATCGAGGATGGTGACGTTGTCAGCGACTACATAGCGGCGATGGAATTCCTCTACCGCCCGCACCCCGAACCCCTCATCTGCCCACAGGATATTGCCGATGCCAAGCACAAGGATTCGTTGCTTGTTCTCTGGAATAAGTAACCGCTTGCCATTCAATCGCGAAACTCGCGCTCACCCGAAATCATGGAGGAGATGCTCCGGCGCGACATGATGTCCTCCCGGATTACCGCGTAGATGTGAACCAGCATAAAGACCACGATCACCCACAGGCCGAGATGATGCCAGGTATGGACGTCCTGGCTATTCGGCCAGATCGAAAACACCCAGCCGAACAACCTGTCCTGCCAACTGTCGCTACCGGCGCCCTGCCCATAAAGTGCAAAGCCTGTGACGATCATGAACGTGATCGTTTGCGTAAACATAACGAACATTGCGAGCCGAGCCAGGGGGTTGTGCCCGACGTGTCTATCGGCCTCAACTGCAAGGAACGCGTACCAGCGAATCTCGTGGTGCACCTCGCGCCAAAAGCATCCGCGCCAGAGCGGAACACAAAAGATCTGCATGGCATGTCGATTTCCGATCAGGGCCGAGTAAATGCGCAGAACAAAGCCGACGCTGAGGACATATCCTGCCGAGAAATGCGCAAATCGGATATAGCCGAACAGGAAATTGCCGCTTGCCTCTCCCGACATCGCCGGTGTGCCCGTTCCGATCAGATAGCCTGTTGAGGCCAGCATCAGAATGGCCGCCGCATTGACCCAGTGCCACAGTCGCACGGGCGCGTCATAAACATAGGCGCCGCGATCCCCGATGCCACGCTCGGTCGGTACCGCATCGACAGCCGGGGGCTGCCGAGCCTCGTTTCGCATGTCCCTAACGAACACTGACTGAAGCCATTTCTTGGCCGTCAAGACTCATCACATGGGTCGAGCACGCCAGGCAGGGATCAAAGGAATGGATCGTACGCAAGATCTCCAGGGGTCGCAGCGGATCGGCCAACGGGGTGCCGATCAGCGAGGCTTCAAAGGCGCCAATATTGCCCTTGGGATCGCGAGGAGATCCGTTCCATGTCGTTGGCACGACGCATTGATAGTTGTCGATCTTTGTGTCCTTAATCTTGATCCAGTGTCCAAGCGCACCACGCGGCGCCTCAGCGAAACCGTAGCCCATGGTCTCCTTGGGCCAGCTTTCCGGCTTCCATCTTGTGACATTGGCAGTTGCCGTATTGCCTGCCTTAATGTGGGCGACCAACTTATCCTGGAAATAACGCAGCTGATGCGCCGCCCACTGACATTCGAGTGCCCGCGCCGCGGTACGGCCAAGCGTCGAGAAGATCGCCGTCAGGGGAAGATTCAGTTCCTTGAGCAGTCTGTCGGCGGGCTCCTTGAACTCGGCTTTGCCCTGCGCATAACCGATGATGTATCGCGCCAAAGGCCCGACCTCGACGGCGTGGCCGCGCCAGCGCGGCGCTTTGATCCACGAATACTTGCCCCCTTCGTCGAGTTCCTTAATATCAGTCTTACTGCCCTTGGCTCTTGGCCCGAGCTCGAAATTCGGTTCGGTGATGCCATCCCATGGATGCAGTCCACAGCAATCGTGCGGGTATTTATACCACGAATGCGTGACGAACTCCTGGATCTGCTCGGGATCACTATGGTCGATCGGCAATATCTCCGCGAGGTTGCCGTCAAGGATCACGCCGCGCGGCAGCTTGAGATTGTTCGCAGAACAGTCGTTGGCGTTTTCGAGGATATCGCCATAGGACATTACGCTTTTGCTTGAAAGTCCTCCGCCATGGAGCCACTCCTTATAGATCGAGCCGATCATTGCGACGTCGGGCAGATAGACCTGCTCGACAAACTCGATCGAACGGTCGATGATCGAGGATACGAGATTGAGGCGTTCTATGTTGATCGCACCGACCGCGCCAGTTCCGTCGATGTTGATCGCGCAGGGCACGCCGCCGACCAGCCAGTTCGGATGGGGATTCTTGCCGCCATAGACGGCCTGGATTTTGACGATCTCCTTCTGGAAGTCGAGCGCTTCCAGATAATGTGCCAGGGCCACCAGGTTCGCCTCCGCTGGCAGCTTGTAGGCCGGATGCCCCCAATAGCCGTTCTTGAAGGGACCTAGTTGCCCTGATCCAAAGAATTTAGTCAGCCTGATCTGCAAATCCTTGAAATAGCCAGGGGACGACAATGGCCACGGCGAGATGGACTGCGCCAGCGCAGAGGTCGACTTGGGGGTGGCCTTGAGCGCGGATTCCACGTCGACCCAATCGAGCGCGTGAAGATGGTAGAAATGCACGAGATGATCATGCACCAGCAAGCACAGCTGCATGATGTTTCGGATCGAATTAGCGTTCTCCGGAATCGTGATTCCTAACGCATTCTCGACCGCGCGCACGGAGGTCAACGCATGGGTGCCGGTGCAGACACCGCAAATCCGCTCAGTAAACGCCCATGCGTCGCGTGGATCACGCCCGCGCAGGATGACTTCGATGCCACGCCACATCGTCCCGCTCGAAACCGCATTGCGGATCACGTTGTCGGAATCGACATTGGTTTCGACACGCAGGTGGCCTTCGATGCGCGTGAACGGATCGATGACAATTCGCTTGCCAGAGCGATCAAGATCGAACCCATTTGGTATCTGTCCGGCCACCATCACCCTCTTCTCATTCCGTTTATTTGGGTGGAGCTGAGCGATCTGGCTTTTTGGTCAACCGCTTCACGGCGGTGACCGCCGCATGGGCGGCGACGCTCAGCCCAACCACCCCGGCAGCAGCCATACCAATCTGATCGGCGTTCTTCTCAATGCCGAACTGCTGGATAGTCGTGAGTCGGTCGTAAAATGAACCCTTGTCCCAAAAGCCGTCTTCGGAGCAACTCAGGCAGCCATGGCCGGATTGAATCGGAAATGAAACACCGCCGTTCCACCGAAGGGCCGAACAGGCATTGTAGGTGGTTGGTCCCTTGCAGCCCATCTTGTAGAGGCAATAGCCCTTGCGTGCGCACTCATCGTCCCACTCTTCGACGAATTGCCCGGCATCGAAATGGGAACGTCGATAGCATTTGTCGTGAATGCGCTCGGAATAAAACATCTTGGGGCGCCCTTGGCGATCGAGCTCCGGAAGCTTTCCGAACGTCGTGATGAAAGTCACCAAGCCGCTCATGACCTCTGCGATAGGCGGACACCCGGGCACCTTGATGACCGGCTTGTTCTTGATCACTTGATCGATCGGCGCAGCGCCAGTAGGATTGGGCTGGGCCGCCTGGACGCATCCCCAGGACGCACACGTACCCCAAGCGATGATCGCCATCGAATCTTCAGCCATCGACCTGAGCTTTTCAACGAACGGCTTGCCGCCGTCGATGCAGAACATACCCGCCTGCTTCAGCGGCGGATTACCTTCGACCGCAAGCACATACCTGCCTTTATACTCGGCGCGGGCTTCCTCCAGGATAGCTTCAGCCTGCTCTCCTGCCGCTGCCATGATCGTATCGTCATAGTCGAGCGAAATCATCGAGAGCAGCGTGTCTTTGATCAGCGGATGGGCCGAGCGGATGAAGCTTTCCGAGCAGCAGGTGCACTCGAGCCCGTGCAGCCAGATCACGGGTACGCGCGGCTTGGTCTCCAAGGCGTCAGCAATGGTGCTTGCGGCAAGCGGACCAAGTCCCAAGCTTGCGGCCGTCAAACTGCAGAATTTGTGGAAACTACGACGCGTTATGCCCTGCCGTCTGATGACATTGTAAAGCGTCTCCGTTGCCCCACTCATGAACCCTTCCATGTGAGTCGTCGTCGGCGGTAATCAACTGCTGACCCAGCAGCAAGAAACAGGCCATCGGAGCGCAACGCTTGACTGGGTGCCAAGCCAGCCTTTCGACTCTTGCCCAATCGGCGGGCCGACCAGCAAACGCCAGGCGCGCGCCGTCGAGCCCTGTCGTGCCGGTGATGTCGGCCTTTGAACGTCGATGTGAGAACTTGAACAGAGCACCACAATGATTTGACAATCCTGGCGACTACGCTCGCTTTTGCACGATCGGAACACACGCGCGCGTGCCCTTTTTGAAGGAGTGGTGCAGGTGACGAGCACCGCGCCAGCCGTCCGTCTCAATCAGACTTCCTCTCTACGGGCCAATTGGTTCGATCCGCGTCATAGTCCGACTGCGGAAACACGCCAAAGTGGCAGCCCACGGCCGAGCAGAAGGCGATACCGAGCCGTGCAGCGCACATGCTCTGATCTGAAAGGGCGGATCGATCCGATCTGTCACACAAGTGGCTGCCGCACGGCATTACCGCGGGATCTGGTGCAAGGGGCTGGATGTTCTGAGCTATCATCTAGGAGCGCATCGCGCGAGCCAATCGATGGCAGGCGGCGGTCCTCTTGGCGTATCACGACACCGCACGCGCCTCCGACATTTCTTCGCGGTGCGGAGGCGTCGCGTTCGTCCTTGCAACCACCGCGCCCGGCACTCGTTTGTTTTCGATCTCACGATCGAAGAACTCATCTAGCTTAGCAAGGCGTCTGAGAAACTCCGATGTCATCGGCAACGACCTCGGCCAGAGGCGCTGAATGCGCTGAATTGACGCTGATTCCAGCAACCGCAGCGGCCATAGCAAGCTTGTTCATTCTATCCTTGCCATTAGTTAGTGTGCCTTGCGCTGCTCCAGCTCTGGCATGTCTGGTTCGGCAAGCGGAACGCCCCTCCCCATCCGGCTTGGCGTGCCTGCGCTCATGTGCTTCTCCTGGCACAGCGTCTGTCGAGGAGAGCTAAAGTGACGATGACCGCAAATGCGAACATCACCATACCGCCCGCAACCACACTCGCCTCACGCCAGCGCGATGCTTGAACGTAGTCTATGACGTAGGCTGACAACACCTTAGTGCGGCCGGGAATATTGCCGCCGATCATCATCACCACGCCGAATGTGCCGATCGTATGAGCAAAACCAATCACAGCGGCCTTGACAAACTCCAATCGCGCCAGCGGCAAACCGATTGTAATAAAGGCATACAATGGAGAAACCCGCGCCGCAGCTTCCAAAGGAAGGTCGTCCATCGCAACAAAGGCGTTGCGGATTGGCTGCACCACCAAAGGCAACGCCGAGAGCACCGATCCGATTACGATTCCTGCGAAGGTAAAGGCGAGCGAGCGCTCACCCCAGAAAGCAGCGAGAAGGCCGCCCGGGCCGCTGGGGCCGAGCAGCACGAGGACGCAGAAACCGAGTGCCGTCGGCGGCAGCACCAGCAGCAGCGTGATGATCGCAGCCACGGCCTCGCGCAGAGCAGTCTTTGAACGCGCTAACCACCACGCGAGCGGCGCGCCAATCACCAGGAGGATCATGGTCGTCACGCTGGCGAGCTCCACCGTAAGCGCAACCGATTGCCAGATCTCTGCCAAAAACGCATCCATCGCCGTCAGCCTCCCACCGAGAGACGGTCACCGTCTCGGGGCAGTGATCGCCTGCACGCCCGGCGCGCCGAGGCATGTGGCGCGCGGCACCTCCTAGTCGTGCGGAACTTCTTGGCGGCCACCACCTTGACGTCCGTCGTTCTCGTAACCAAGAGCAGCGTCGCAAGCTTCATAGGAGACTCCTGTTACGAGGCCGCTTCGACCGATCTTGACGGCGGCAGCTCCTCGCTCATCATCCAGCAATCCCTGTGCCGCTTGAGCAATGTGGTGAATCCTAGGCTCAACGTGAGAAAATACGCACAGACGACGAGTTCACTGTGAAGTTGATCCTGCGCTTGTCAGGTTTGCGGCATCTTTGTTCCCGAGCAGACAGCGCGGGCACAATTGTTGGCGAAGTTTGATGCCTTCAGGTTTGTTATTGGATCTTTCGGCGCTTGATGATCGCTCGACGAGATCCTTAAGTGGATTCTGTTTCGAAAATTGCCCCGGCCGTTTAGAGTTCGAGCAAACGCGAGCGCGGCTGAGCGCGAGCACAACCCGCTGCATTTCCATTTACGACAATGGACGCGGCTGGTTGCAAGGACATCGCAACTGACGCGCCGGAAAAGACCATCAAGCGGAGACGCCTTCATCCGGCAATCATGTGCGCACCATAATCCGCGGGCGAACAACCTTGTGACATGCAAAGTTGTGCTGGTGACAGCAGAGTTGTGCTGGGACCGGGACCTGCCGGAATGGTTTGCAGCGAACCTACAGAGCGCCCGGATGTCGACCGTGGTAGTGCCCCGGGCGAATCTTTTCATTTCGCGCGTTTCTGCGGCTCGCCGAAGAAGACGTCACGGTGGTCAAGATCACCGTCCGTCTTGACGATGTCGTCGGCGCGAACGCCACACTCGCCGCGCCCCAAGTTGCCGAAGCGGGCCTTTGCACGATTTACGATCGTGCCAGCCCCTTCCCCATGCGCATGGATGTCGTGAAGGCGCAAGCATCGCGTGGCTTGGACAATCCGATAAAAAACGACGGAATCAGCGCGCCCATTCGTCTGCGCCGCATGGGCCGTGCTCGGAGATTCTCATCAAACCACGATTTGGCTTCGTAGTGCGCGCCCACATGCGGGGAGCGATAGAGCATGTGCGGCGTTCCATTCTGGCCAACCGCGCTCCGGCGGCGACGACGGTAGCCCGTCTTGAGGGGCCACGTTGCCGCTGGACTCGGCGACATACGGCAGGACATCAAGGGCCGTAAGATCCCTTCTTCTTGGACGACCTCTGCGGACTCTTGTGAGCACAGGCCCAGATGTCAGCCTTTCTGCTGAACTGTGCGGTCACTTCACCTGGAGACAAATGCCCCGCGAACGGACACGCCTTGCCGCTAGCGAAAAAGTGGCGCCTCCATCACAGAATTGGAGGCAATCGCGTTCTAGATCTTCGATGTGCCAGACTTCCATCGTGTGAATACCTGCGATCGAAACTATCGATTTTACCAATCTCTCGCAGTGTTGCATCAATCTCATGAGTCGGCGCATACCGACCACGCCAGGCTTCTAGGTCGAGACGAGTTCGCGCTACGCACAGCCAACCAAAGATACGCATTATGCTGCAACGTCATGTTCGAGCTTGCAACCGCGGTCTGGACCGAGCCAAGGAGAGACGGTTTATCCGCGGACACTTGATTCGCCGCAGATCGGACATCTGGTGCATATCTTGCTTAGCGAAAAAAGATAACGTAACTGAACGCCTGCCTTTGGGATGACGCGCCGCCTCTCGGATCGTCTTCAATCGGACACGGCTAAAACAACGAGCTCGCATGAGGCTGCCGCCTCTCAACGACGCGGCGACTTGCATTCGAGTATATTCGGGAAGGAAGCGTCATGACCACCATGGCAACCGTAGCGCCCGCACGCGCGTCGCAGACTTGGTATAAGATCCTCTACGTTCAGGTGTTGATCGCCATCGTGGTTGGTGCCTTGGTCGGTTGGCTGTGGCCAGCTGTCGCGACCAACGACTGGGTCAAGGCGCTCGGCGACGGATTCATCAAACTCATCAAGATGGTGATCGCGCCGATCATCTTCTGCACCGTCGCATCCGGCATCGCGCACATCCAGGATGCAAAGAAAGTCGGTCGCGTCGGCGTCAAAGCATTGGTCTATTTCGAGATCGCCTCCAGCTTTGCGCTGCTATTGGGCCTTATTATGGGTAATCTGATCCAAATCGGTCGTGGCCTTGCACTCAAGCCGGACACGGCAGCGGTTGCCAATTACGTCAAGCAAGCGGAAGCGTCCAAGAGCGTCGATTTCATCCTCAACATCATTCCCGATACCGTGGTCGGCGCGTTCGCTCGCGGCGATGTTTTGCAGGTACTTCTATTCGCGATCCTGTTCGGTTTTTCTCTGATGGCGCTAGGAGAACGCGGGGAGCGGCTGCGCGGCATGATTGACGACGTCGCGAACGCGGTGTTCGGCGTAATCGGCATCATTATGAAAGCGGCCCCGATCGGAGCCTTCGGCGCCATGGCCTTCACGATTGGCAAGTTCGGGCCGGCGGCGCTCGGCAATCTGATCGGTCTGATCGCGCTATTTTACGTGACGGCTGCGCTTTTTGTGGTGGTGGTGCTCGGCGTTATCGCACGCATCGTCGGCTTTTCGATTTTCAAGTTCATTGTCTATATCAAGGACGAGCTTTTGATCGTGCTCGGAACTTCGTCCTCGGAAAGCGCGCTGCCGCAATTGATGGAGAAGCTTGAGCGGCTCGGCTGCTCCAAGCCCGTGGTCGGCCTGGTTGTCCCAACTGGGTACTCCTTCAACCTCGATGGCACCAACATTTATATGACGCTTGCCACATTGTTCATCGCCCAAGCGCTCGGAGTCGATCTGACCTTTGGCCAACAGCTTACGATCTTGCTCGTGGCAATGCTGACCTCCAAGGGAGCAAGCGGCGTCACCGGTGCGGGCTTCATCACGCTCGCAGCAACATTGTCGGTCGTCAACCCAGCGCTGGTACCGGGTATGGCAATCGTGTTCTCGATCGACAAGTTCATGAGCGAGGTACGCGCCCTTACCAACATCACTGGCAATGGCATTGCAGCCGTGTTCGTATCCTGGTGGGAAGGCGAGCTAGAGCACGCGACGTTGCTCGCTCGGCTCGACCGGCCCACCACTGTCGACACAGGGAGGTAGGCCCCGGATTTTGGCCGCCGTCATTGCAAGACGCGTCGACTCCAAGCGCAACCGCATTTACGGTCCTTGTAGTTCAAGTCGGCGCTGTGCCTGATCTGCGAATCGGAGCTTTCTGCCACGGCATCCCCGGAACGCAGCTCTTGCTCCGCATCACGCCCTCGGCGATCGCCTGTGACGGGTTACCGCACGCGATAAAAAGCTGCAGTTCTAGAAAGTCATTTTCAAGCGTGGGCTTTCGAGGTCAGACTTCGGCCAGCCGAGCGCCTGTGCAACATTGCCGAGCCAGACGGTAAGACTGCCAAATACCGTATTCAGCGTGACGGACCAACGTGTCGGCCTGCCGACAAATGCCCATTGGGTGGTCAACACACTTGCCTCGACCGGCCGACGAGGCGGTAGCGTCTTCCGAGCAACTCCGTACACGGTGTGTATCAGATCGCGATGGATGTGATCAGCGTGGACTTAGATTGGCACCTTGACTGGGACGAGACAGATCGCAGAAGCAAGTGTCGGCTCGGCCCTCATATGCCCGCTCTGGATTTCGGCTGACGGCTCGTCGGCACCAAGCCTGGGCGGACCTGGCCCGAGGCATAGACAGCAGTTGCATAACTTCGCCTTGCTAGCTCAGCACATTGCATTGCGCTCCCTTCCGCATAATCGATCGCGAGATGCGTGATCCCGCAGCTTGCACCTGCCCTTTACCGGGTCCGACGAGGAAGCCTGCTTTTCGTCCGCGCCGTCCTGGCTGAACTGGTTCCTTGTCCTCGTCGTCGGTGCCGTTGGGTCGCGGCGTCGGTCCTCGGCCGCAGTTTCGGACGCCTGCCCCGAGGTCAGCGTCGGCGGAGGAAAGCAGACAACCCAGCCTCGATGTACAGAAGTCAGCTCGCAATATTGAAAGGTTTAGGACAACTATACGTACGTTTGTAATGCGTCTTCCTTCGGCGCGTGCTGAGTTTAACGGAAGGCAATCAATCTCGGAACCGCGCACAAACGTCGGCACGGAAAGGACTGCCTCATTTTTGCCTAAAATGTTATAGCTCTCCCGCCGGAGAAAAGGCCGGACGATAAAAAAATGCGTAGCCAGATCAGCAGTTTGAAAGTTTCAGCCCCTCAGTTTACCTTCGGCAGCATAACGTTGGCCGTGGTGACGCTGGCTTGCTTGTACCTTCACGCGCAGTTCGCCGCGACGGCATTCGCCTATTTGTTAGTCGTATTGCTGTTTTCGTTGATGGGCAGCCTCATCGCGTCATCCGCGCTTTGTGTCGTGGCCATCCTAGCTCTGGCTTACTACTTTGCGCCGCCAGCGTTCAGTCTGCGGATCGATGACCCACAAGATCTTCCGGTGGTCGTCGCGTTCTTCATTGTCTCGATAATCGGAACGCACCTAATCGGAAAAGTCCGCCAAGAAAGCCAAGCCGCGCGTGACGCCGCAGCCAAACTCCGGATCAGCGCGGCCGATTTGGAGGACCGCGAGAAACGCTGGCAAGCAATCTTTGAACACAATCCGGCCATGTACGTCATGGTCGACGAAGCCGGTACCGTCCTCAATACCAACACGTTCGGCGCGGCACAGCTTGGCTACGCGCGTTCCGAACTGATCGGCCATTCCATCCTGGGAGTCTTTCTGGAGGAGGATCGCGAGTTAGCTCGCGAATGCATTCGCGCCTGCCTTGAAGATATCGGTCAATCGCGGACCTGGGAGGCCCGGAAAGTCAGGAACGATGGATCGGTGCTGTGGGTACGTGAAAATGCCAAAGCCATGCTCTGGGCTGATGATCGGCCCATTGTTCTGATATCCTGCGAAGATATCACGGAACGGAAGCGGACCGAGTTTGCCCTGCAGCGGAGCGAAGCACATTTGGCCCAGGCGCAGGAGCTGAGCAATACGGGCAGCTTCGGCTGGAACGTCCTCACCGGCGAGGTCTTCTGGTCAAAGGAGACATTTCGAATATTTGAGTTGGACCCGCAGACCGTTCCGTCGCCGCACCTCGTCGTCGAGCGCACCCATCCAGATGATAGGGCTTCGGTTCAAGAGGTCATTGATCGGGCGATGCGAGATCCGAAGGACTTCGAACATGAATACCGATTGCTGCTGCCGGACGGCTCCGTGAAGCACATCCATGCGCTTGCACGAGCCACGAGAACCGCAAGCGGTGATATTGAGTTTGTGGGAGCAGCGACGGACGTTACCGCGGAACGGCAAGCAGAGCAGAAGCTGCGCCGCAGCGAGGCTTATCTCGCCGAAGCCCAGCATCTCAGTCACACTGGCAGCTGGTCTTGGGATGTTCACGGGCTCGATTTTGTGTATCGCTCCGCCGAGGTCGATCGTCTGTTTGAGTTTGATCCGCAAGAGACTGTATCAATAGAGACCATTCGCTCGCGCATTCATCCAGACGACCTCCCCGGGCTCCAGGAGGTGCAGCGGCAGGCTATCGAGCTCAAGCAAGATCGCTTCGAATATCATTTTCGAATCCTTTTAAAAGACGGCGGGATAAGGCGCATACACGCCGTTGCGCATATCGTGCTCGGCAACGATGGTCGCGTGAGCGAACTGATCGGAACGCATATGGATGTGACCGAGCAATACGCCGCCAGAGAGCGCCTGGAAAACACACTCGCTGCGCTGCGCGAAAGCGAGCAGCGCTTTCGCGATTACGCCGAGACGGCGTCCGATTGGCTCTGGGAGACCGGGCCGGACCACCAGGTTACCCGCTTGTCCGAGCACACCAGCACGGCGGGAATCCTGGCGACAGGATTGATGGGCCTGCTCCGCTGGGACATTGCGTGCGATGTCGAAGAAGAACCTGAGAAGTGGCAGGAGCACCGGGCCACACTGGAGGCGCATCTGCCGTTCCGAGATCTCGTCTACCGTACTGTCAACCGGACCGGATGTCCGATCTACGTTCGGACGAGCGGCAAGCCCTTTTTTGATACGAACGGCAAGTTCCTTGGTTACCGCGGCGTCAGCACCGACATCACCGCTATCATTCGCGCAGATCAAGCCGAACAACAGTTGCGGAAGGCACAGGCGGAACTTGCGCATGTCACACGTGTGACGACGTTAGGAGAGCTGACAACCTCCATTGCCCATGAAATTAACCAGCCACTCGCCGCAATCATCAGCAACGCCGACGCGTGCCTCGGCTGGATGGGCCGCGAAACTCCTGATCTATCGGCGGCGCGCTCTTCGGTTGAGTGGATCATCGAAGATGCAATACGGGCAAGCGAAGTGATCCGTCGCGTGCGCGCTCTTGCTAAGAAAGGCGCGATCGAGATGGTGCCGCTCGATATCAATGAGGTTGTTAGAGACGTCATTGCGCTGGTGACCCGAGAGCTGGTGAGCCACCAGGTGGCGTTAAGAACCGAGCTGACGGCAGCGCTGCCAACTATTCTGGGTGACCGGATTCAGCTGCAGCAAGTGATCATCAATCTGGTGATGAACGGGATCGAAGCCATGGACGCAATTAGGGACCGGAAGCGTGAGTTGCTGATTCAGTCGTCTATGGACGATATGGGGCATGTACAAGTGGCCGTGACAGACTGGGGCGTCGGGATCGCCGAGAATGATGCGGACCGCGTGCTAGAGCCTTTCTTCACCACGAAATCCAGCGGCCTTGGAATGGGTCTTTCGATCTGCCGGTCAATCGTTGAGGCTCACGGAGGACGGCTGTCAGTGGTGCGCAAGCAGGAGCCGGGCGTGACATTCCAGTTTGCCCTACCGTTGCATGAGGAGATCGCCTTATGACGCGACGCTTTGAATCGCCAAGCATCAATCTCGAGGCTTCGACAAAGGCGATCGTCTTCGTCGTCGAGGACGACATCTCCATGCGTCGATCGCTCACCAACCTTTTTCAATCGGTAGGGTTGGACGTCGTTGCATTTGGATCGGCCCGCGAAATGCTGCAGAGCACACTTCCGGATGTTGTTAGTTGTCTGGTTCTTGATGTTCGGCTCCCTGGCTTGAGCGGCTTGGAGTTCCAAACCGAGCTGGCGAAGTTGAACATACATACTCCGATCATTTTCATTACCGGCCATGGCGACATTCCCATGAGCGTCAGGGCGATGAAAGGAGGCGCGGTCGATTTTCTTACCAAACCATTTCGCGATCAGGAATTGCTTGACGCGGTGATTGCCGCGACCGAGCGCGACCGCAAAAGACGGGAGGCCCAGCAAACCGTCGCGAACCTGCAGTCCCTATTTGAGACCCTAAGCCCGCGCGAACAGGCGGTGATGAAGCTGGTCGCTTCCGGCCTGATGAACAAGCAGGTAGCCGCTGAGCTTGGGCTCGCCGAGATTACGGTCAAGATCTACCGGGGACACGTAATGAGAAAGATGCGTGCCCGCTCGCTGGCCGATCTGATCAGAATGGCTGAGACTCTGGGGATCGGCGCCAATCGTCCTGAACAAACCTAAGTATGATTTTACAATTTCGTCCCTCGAGCCCACTTTTCACCCAGGGTGGCTAATGCCTCGGCAGCCGTTAGTCCCGCGCCAGGAGGGATCGTCTTGTCCACGCCTTTGATTTCCGTCGTAGACGACGATGCATCTGTCCGCGCGGCGACGGAGAACCTATTGAAATCGCGCGGCTACATCGTTCAAACATTTACATCGGCGGAGGAATTTTTGAGATCGCCGCGGTTGAAGGAGACCTCCTGCGTAATTACGGACGTGCAGATGCCGGTTATGAGCGGCTTGGATCTGCTGGCGGAAATGCGGACTCGCGGTCACGGGGTGCCGTTCATTTTCATTACTGCCTTCCCGAACGACCGCGTGCGCGCCTCAGCTCTAAGCGCAGGAGCGGTTGGCTTCTTGGCCAAGCCCTTCGCCGGACATGCACTGATCGAGCACCTCGATGCCGCACTGAAGGAAAACCGCAACGGAGGATGCACTTGAAACGATCAGCCGGCAGCAAGTCATTTCAGCCCCGAATGTCGAGATCCGGTCGCAAGCTCGGTACGATCTTATGGAAGCGGACTCTGCGAAATCAGGCGGCCCAGCGCCAGTCGATGTCGCATTGCCTTTTTGGCCCGTGAGCTGCCCAGGCGTCAGGCCACTCAGCACGACGTTGCCACCAAGGGTTGGGGTGCTTGGCACTTCTAGGCTCCGCTCGTCCCTTCTTTTTGGTCGTTTGTGAAGAACTGGCGCCAGCGCCCGGCTTAAGCGGTGTTTCGAGCCGGGACGGTCTCGAAGAAGGCTCGGATGATGACACGCAAGAGCTCTGCGAGCCATCGCAGCAGCAGGCCGAAGTTATAGCCGGCAGCGGCGAGAACAGCGTTGATGCGGTCGCCGAGGCGTCCCTTGAGATAATTTCTGTCCATGCGGTGCTCGGCCTTGACGTGGCCGATGACGGGCTCGACAGCCGCGCGACGCTTCATCTCGCGACGGATGGAAGCTGTGACGCGGCGGACCTGACCCGAGATCCAGACCCTGAACCGATGCGGGTGGTTGTGACCGCGATATCCTTTGTCGACGTGGATACCGCGAGCCTCCACCCCGGTGAGCTTCTCCATGTCGGCGATTACGGGACCGAGCGTGTGCCCATCGAAGGGATTGCCATGCAGCGCCTTGGCATGGAGCACGAACTGGCCGCCCTTCGGAGACGTCACAGGGGTGGCGATGCTGACCTTGCAGCCGAACTCGTAGGGCGCGCGGGCTTTACCCTTGCCGATGCACTCAACCTCCGGAGCATGTAACGCATAGACCTTCGGACCGCGCTGATGCTGATCCTGGCTGCGCACCTGCTGCGCTAAACTGAGCAACGGGCCGAAGCGAGCTTCCAGCACCGTATCGCCATCAATCTTGCGGCGGATGTCGCGGATGATCCGGCCAAGCCGTGTCCGCAGGAACTTGAGCTGCCGCCGGGCGCGTTTGAACTGGTGGGCGTGGGTATAGCGGCCGGTCATGATGGCGGCGCGCTTGGCCAGGCGCAGATAGCTCTGGCGTAGCGGCACACGGTTGCGCTTGGCGAGCCCGACCAGCTTGATAATTGCTCGATGCAGGAGCCGCGCGTCGGTCGGATGCGCAACCGCCTTGGGCTGCACCGTGGTATCGACCACCACCCGCTCCAGGTCCTTCGGGCCGAGGGCGTCTGTCATGTGCGCCACCGACAGACTTTCCTGGATTAGCGCAACGAGCTGCTCCTCGCCGAGCCGCTGCCGCCAGCGCGTCATCGACGATCGATCGAACGGCAGACGGTGGCGGAAGCTCAGCTCGCCGCAGAAGTATT
>NZ_JACMYK010000004.1 GCF_020889785.1 Bradyrhizobium acaciae | reverse complement strand
GGGGCTACATCTCGCCCTACTTCGTCACCAACGCCGACAAGATGCGCGTCGAGATGGATGACGCCTACATCCTCATCAACGAGAAGAAGCTCTCCTCGCTGAACGAGCTGCTGCCGCTGCTCGAGGCCGTGGTGCAGACCGGCAAGCCGCTGGTGATCGTCGCCGAAGACGTCGAAGGCGAAGCGCTCGCCACCCTCGTCGTCAACCGCCTGCGTGGCGGCCTGAAGGTCGCGGCCGTCAAGGCTCCGGGCTTCGGCGATCGCCGCAAGGCCATGCTGCAGGACATCGCGATCCTGACCGGCGGCCAGGCCATTTCGGAAGACCTCGGCATCAAGCTCGAGAACGTCACGCTGCAGACGCTCGGTCGCGCCAAGAAGGTGACGATCGACAAGGAGAACACCACGATCGTCAACGGCGCCGGCAAGAAGGCCGACATCGATGCTCGCGTTGCCCAGATCAAGGCGCAGATCGAGGAGACCACCTCGGACTACGACCGTGAGAAGCTGCAGGAGCGTCTCGCCAAGCTCGCAGGCGGCGTCGCGGTGATCCGCGTCGGCGGCTCGACCGAGGTCGAAGTGAAGGAGCGCAAGGATCGTGTTGATGATGCGATGCATGCGACCCGTGCGGCTGTCGAGGAAGGTGTCCTGCCGGGCGGCGGCGTCGCCCTGCTCCGTGCCTCCGAGCAACTCAAGGGCCTGCGCACCAAGAACGACGACCAGAAGACCGGCGTCGAGATCGTGCGCAAGGCGTTGTCCTGGCCGGCCCGCCAGATCGCGATCAACGCTGGCGAAGACGGCTCGATCGTGGTCGGCAAAGTCCTAGAGAACGATCAATATTCTTTCGGCTTCGATGCCCAGACGGGCGAGTACAGCAATCTCGTCACCAAGGGCATCATCGACCCGACCAAGGTCGTGCGCATCGCGGTTCAGAACGCGTCCTCGGTTGCCGCGCTCCTGATCACCACGGAAGCGATGGTCGCCGAACTGCCGAAGAAAGCCGCGGCGGGTCCCGCAATCCCTCCCGGCGCCGGCATGGGCGGTATGGATTTCTAACTGCGCCTTTCAAAACGCCGACACATGCGGAGCCCTGGCAGGAATGCCAGGGTTTTTCAGCTTCGGGCGAACCATCTTAGACACCATTTGAGCTGGATCGGCAGGTGGCGCCGAAAGCCGCATCGGTCATCCATGTCGCGAGCGGTTGGCCCGGCTGGTCTGACGCTCTGCACCTCGGCAGGGTAAAAAAGGAACCCAGCTTACGGCGCCTAACTTGCGGGCCATTCGGCTTGACGAAGCCGCCTCTGTTCATTCGAGTCTTTTGAAGAACCTCATCTGAGCAGACGCATATCCGGTGCCAAGCTACAGCTTTTACCTTCCGCCTATATTTCCAATTCTGACGCGCAGTCCGAAGCGCCAGATACCGTTCCTGGCTTTGGCCTGACATCTCATCGGGCCGGTTTGAAGTGCGTTCGAGACGACGGATCTTTCAATTTCGCAGCGCATCCTCTGGGGATCGACATATCAATCCTGGAGCGACGCGACAGCAAGACATGTAATTCTTGCTGTTGAGTGTTCGAACAGGCAGATCGCGGATCGCGGGACCCTGGCGAAGAAACAACTTGCTCAAGAAGCTGCAAAGATACTCTACTGCTACGAGCCGTTCGCTTGATCAAAGATCAAGCGGCGCGGCGAGTTGTCCGGGCTGTACAAGCAACAGCCACAGCCCACAGAGCCAACCGAGCGCTGAACCCCGCCGCAAGACCCTGATGCATCATTTCACAAACGAGGCGCGTGGCTGAGAGGACGCGCAAGCTCCCCGAACACGCGGCTTGGCTGTAACACTTCGCCGATGGTAGCCGTGCGCCCGGATGTCTTCGCGGATCTGCTCGCTCACCGACCGTACGACGCGTTTCTTCCGCCAGTTCCTGTTGAAATGGAGCGGAATGGAATCGCCCCGAGGAACGACGAGAAAGTCGTTCCGTTCGTTCACGTAGATATCGTACATGGATCCTCGCTCCCGACGAACATAGGCCGATGCTCAAGCGTTTTGGTGACTTTGACGACACGGTCGCGAGAAAGCCACATGAGCCGCTTTGCTCCTCGAGAGCTCACAATCAAGCCGCCTCCTCCGCGGCAACGCGGCGCCGAGCGTGAACTAACCAAGTCGCCGGGAGAATCCCGCACGCGGACATCGAAAGACGCCTCGGCGTCTTCCTCAAGTTCAATTTCCAACTCGATCTTCAAATTGCTCAGCATGCCGCGGCAATAACCTGCAACGTAGTGAGCGAGAGGAAGGCCTCAGGGTCTACAAGCAGCTTGCCGACCAACTTTTTGACGGCCGCTGGAAAGCGGCCCCAGCACCTCTGGGGGCCAAGGGCCGGTGCCGGGGCCGCCATCTTGCCTGACTCAGGGATAAGAGACGGGCGGCTTGAAAATAAAGAGCGGGCCAAACTGGGCCATTAGCATATGTGAATCTCGGCCACGTTTTCCAACGAGAGACGATCGTCGCAGACCTAGCCCCCGCCTGACTGGATGCGCGCCAATATTCTTTCCACCAAAGCTGCGGTTGACTCGCTTCTGAACGTTGTCGCGAGGTCAGTACAGCGTCTCAATTCGAAATCGCTCCGACATCGATCGGGCCGGACTTCGTAAAGCTCGATGTGGGCAAGCACCGGTGCCAGTCGGCGGGACGGTCCGGGTCGCCGTGTGGCAGACCGTCAGTCTGATCAAGATTCTACCGCTTCGCAGAGCTTTGCTGAGAGACCGGTGCCACGAGGCTGCTGCACCTGTTCGCTCATCGGGGAAGCGGACAACCCAGGCGCCACGTTCTAATGCGGAGTAACGGGGTCCTCAGAACCGGCGGTGCGCTCTGACCGGCAATTCCGCGGGCGTGCTGTTGCCTAGCGTCCTCCGCACAAATTCCGGGGGCTCTGGCGAGCGAGCTATACCAATGTGTATTCGGGCCAGCCGCAGGGATAATTGGCATAAAGCGCAAGGCCAATCATTTTGGCGGCATGGCTATGTCCTCTCAAGTTTGCGCCCTTTTCGAGGAGCCGCAGGAACGCTCAGCCGGAGTCCGTGCTTCCAGCCTATACTCCAGTTTGATCGACGACCTCAGTCAATTGAATTTCGCAGACGCGGACGACCGTCGAGCATTCCCTCCGACCCTACATAGCATGCTGGCAAGGCATGGACTGTTCGGACTCACCGTACCGGCAGATCGCGGCGGATTGGCTCTTTCCTTGCAAAACGCCATTGAGCTCATCTCTGCCACTGCGTCTTTCGATGTCTCCGCTGCCTCTACCCTCGTCATTCATAACTTCCTGGCCTTGCCCTGTATCCAAGCGGCACCGCACCTCCCCAACCAAGAGCAGGTCATACTGGGGGCAACGCGCGGCGATCTTTGCGCTTTCGCTTTGACGGAGCCTGGAGCCGGTTCTGCCCCGAGGCACATAGAAGCTTCGGCTTTCATGCATCAAGATAAGGTTCGCATCTGCGGCCGTAAAATTTGGATTGGCCTCGCTGACTGGGCCCGGTGGATCGTTTGTTTTGCGCGAGCTTCCGGTCATGACGCCAAAGGTCGCCTCGTTGGTGTACTGGTTGAAAGGCAGGCTCCCGGCCTTAAAGTCACGCACGAGCATCGCACCCTCGGTTTGCGTGGAATTATACAGAATACTCTCGAGTTCCAGGATGTCGAGGTGCCGCGTGCTTACGTGCTTTCTCGCGACCAAGACGGTTGGGGCGCAGCGACATCCAGTATGAACCGCGGCCGAATAGGTGTGGCTGCGATGGGCCTTGGCGCCCTTGAGCGCGCGATCCAGGTCGCGGCTTCATATGCAAATCATCGTCGCCTAGGTAAGCTGCGCATGATTGAGAACAGCTATATAGAGCAGCTGTTTGGGCAGATGGTACTTCGCCGCGAAGTCGTGAAGGCGATGCTTACGGCGTCCTGCCGGCTCGTCTCTGGGCAGGGATCTCCCAATGTCCACCTTGCGTCAGCAACAAAGGTACTGTCGTCCGAATGGTGCGGCCTTGTCGCCGATCAATGCGTCCAACTGTTGGGTGGCCGAGGGTACGACGAGGGGACGCCGTTAGCTAAAATCTATCGTGACGCCCGTATTCTCCGCATCTTCGAAGGTCCGACGGAGACGCTTTTGTCCCATCTTGGCCGCTGTCTTCTTTCCAGAGCCACCCGCGACGAAATAGCCGATCTTTTTGTCTCTCTGGGTGCCGCATCAGTTCATGCGGACGCCGTTGAGGAGCTCCGCGGCCTCAATGAGACAGACGGTGTCGTGCTAATCTATGCAGGTTGGCTCACCACATTGGGATTAGCACAAGCTGTGATGACTGCTGGCACTTTCACTGCCTCGGACTGTGCCACAGCGGCGGCTGATCTCGTCAGTACCGAACTAGCTGCGGTGCGTTCTCGCGCGCCGACACGCCTAAGTGTCGAACGCCGCAATCGTGCCAGCCAGACGCTGGCCAATTTTCTTCAAGACGCGGCCTGCTCCATCCGCTGCCCTGTTCTAACAGACGATTACCTTAAATTGGTACAATATGTCTAACCTGCAGCCAGGAGGTGGAGCGAAGGCGATCTGCCGCACAGCCATTGCGGATGCGCCAAGTCTCACTTCGGCCATGACCTGACCTTGTCAGCGACAACGAGCCGCTGACCACGCAAAGCTGCCAATTTATGAAGGCGCATCACGTCAGCCTTGAGATGCTCCATCACCGCCCGCTGGACGGAGGATCCACGATCGCGCGATGCGGGACTTGCCGTTGAAAACGATCAGGTGGCCCTTTCGCCTGGACCGTTGCTTGCTCTCGGCGTCCGCATTTGAGCCAACGTTGAACGGCATACGCTTGCTAAGGCTCGTACCTGCGTAACAATCCCTACTTCACTGAATTCGATACTCAAAATCGACTTGTATTTCATCGTTTTGTTTATGCTTACGACGAAGCAAGCATCGCTCCCGTCCTGCCCCTTCTGCAGGTCTCGTGAGACGAACGCGAATAACCTTCACACCCGCTCGTTCCTGAAATGAAGGAAGTTACAAACCTCAAAGTACTTTTCCTCATTCAAGCGGAATCCAAATGCCGATATTCGGCTCGTCAGAACAGATGGATCGAAAGCAAACGCCTGAAAGCCGTTCGAGCAATCTAATCGGACGTAGCCATCTGTCCGCACCACAGCCTGAACGTTTATCCCGCAAAGATCATAATATTCTAGCCGCGCCGCGGTCGCTGTCTGGCTGGTTGAAAAAAGCGACAACGCGAGATCAAAGGGCGTCTGGCACATCAGCGCGAGAAATTCCATTGGACGATCCATGGTGCCAAGAACATTGAACGGCAGAATGCAAAGCACGCTTCCGTCATATCGCCGCATGATCTCACCGACCAGACGCCTTCTTTCAAAAAACTTGTTGGCCTCGCAGCGGACAACAGCTCCCTTGTCTTCCTTCAATCTACGTACGCGAGGTGGATTGATATCGATACCAAGGTAATCACTCTCATCGTTCTTGATACCAATAAGGCGGTAGCAACTGCAACCGACCTCAATAATCAACCGGTATGTGGTCGAACGCAGGAGCTCAAGACAGAACGCTCTCTCACGTTCGTGGAACTGACGCACCTGAGCGGTGAAGTAGCTCGGACGCATGAGACGTATGCCTTCGTCACCCAGATAGATCGCTCGATTCACTTGGCGGGATCGGAATGCAGAGGAGTTCACTGGCACCTCATCTGATTCCGCTTGCCCGAAATATAAAGTCTGCGACACCGGCGTCCGATCGCTGTGGTCAGTTCATCGCTCAGCATGTCGGCGGCTAAAGCCATATCTGCGACCGTCTGCCCGGGGCAGATCAGGTCGACCGTTGTACCTGGCGCAGTCGAACTCTCGGGCAGCTCCGTCACATCGATGCTGATGAGATCCATCGAAACGAAGCCGACGATTGGCGCTCGAGCACCACATATGAAGACATGACCTCGATTGCCGAGGCTACGCGGGAACCCATCTGCATAACCAATAGAGGCGGTCGCGACACGCATCCGTCTCTTCACTGGGTATGATCTGTGGTATCCGATCGCTTCCCCGACCTTTACCCTGCGACATTGAACGATTCGCGTTCGCAGGCGGACGACTTGCGATGGCCTGAAGTCGGGATCACCGGATATGGAAAGGCCGAGAATTCCACCACCCGATCGTATGAGGTCGAAATGAAATTCACATCCGGCAAATAGTCCCGCGGAGTTCGACAGCGAGAGGATTGCTTTGGGAAACAGATAGGTGAGTTTGCGGAACTGATACAATTGTTGCCGACTAATATCGTTGCGCCACTCCGCGCAGGCGAGTTGGCTCATGAACAGCACGACCGGCAGATCCGACAGCACCTTTTCATTTTCGACGGCTTTTTGCAGCTCATCGACGGGAAACCCCAGTCGAGACAAGCCCGTGTCGACATGGACACCTGCGGGCAACAACCGGTTGCGAAGGCGGCAATGCCCGAGCCATGCATTCAGCTGTTCCCTGCTGTTCAGGATCGGCAGCAAGTCATGGTGCTCAATAGCCGCCTCCAAACCGGGCATAACCCCATGAAGCAGGTAGATTTTCGCAGCTAAAGGCAGCACCCTGCGCAAGGCCACGCCTTCTTCCACATCGGCCACGAAGAAATGCCCGCAGCCAAGCCGCGCAAGAAACGGCGCTATGCGCAGCGCGCCAAGGCCATAGGCGTCTGCCTTGAGAACTGCGCCGCAAGCGCTATGGGGCGCCAGCATCCGAAACTTCCGGTAGTTAGATTCTATTGCGCCGAGATCAACAACCATGGTCGATCTCGATGTATTGGCATAACCGGCATCTGACAGATTATCAGAGAGATTGGAGTTAAGACCAATCACATCCGGCATGTGCCGACCCTCATGTCGCCGTAACGTCGTGTCGATCCGCAGCATATAGGAATCGTACCGCCTCTTCCGCACACGCCGGCCCAAAGCGAAACCCATTACCCGAACCGCCGCCGATCACACACAAACCTGCGATATCTTTCGCAGGACGGGAAAACGGCACACCATCCGCCGAATAGCAGTCGCAAAACACACGTGCTGACGCCACCGCTGGCCATTCGGCGGAAAACCACTTGGCCAGAATTGCGGTGGCACGCGCGAGATCATCCGAACTGAGCCGCAGTTCATCGGAGACCGGGTTTACATCCCATTCCTGCGAGGTAAAGCTAAACAGCCAGTATCCCTGCTCGATCATGGGAATGAGGAACGCGTAGTCATCGAATAGCCCGATCATTGGACAGTTCGGCGTGGGCCGCGCGGCCAAATGGAGCGCGACTACCTTCTTAACTCGCAATCCCGATTCGTCTGTTAGATGCCGCCGCAACAGTGAGCCTGGTAACCAGGGCCCGATTGCAAGAATGGCCCGCTTCGTCGCGAGTTCGCTGTTATCAGAGGTCTGGAGAACAATATTGCGCGGCCCCTTCCGTATGCTTGTAATCGATGTACGCTCGCTTACTGAAACCCCTTCGATCCTGAGCCTTTTAGTCAGATCCTGAACAATGGAATCCACTTGACAGTACGAACCACGATCTAACAGGACGGCCACATCGGCAGGGACCGAGAATTGCGGCAAAGATGATAGCTTCTCGGCCAGAGCGAAGGATGTTGATGGGGTCAGGTGGCCCACGCTGCTCTGTCGCGCGAGTTCACCGGGATTGCGCGTCAACCAAAACACATCACAGTCTCGTCCCTTGGGCCATTGTCCGTCGGGATAGATCCCGCGCCAGAATTCCGAACCGCAATCGATGAGGCTCCTTTCCTTTTGGTTCCGACAGATATTGATCTGGATCCCAGGCGCAAACCCGCTAGTACCAGATCCAGCGATATCTCGTTCGACGATGACTATTCTTTTTTCCGGGCCATCCCTCGCTGCGATGAAGGCCGCACTAAGACCCATAATGCCAGCCCCGATGACTGCGAGGTCATAGATCTTGTCAGTCATTGAGTTTGTTTCCAGGAGATGGAGAAGGCACTCAGAACTTCGTTGCCACTATTCTGCAAATGATGGGTCTGATTCGGTCGCAGAAACACCAGATCGCCGGACTTCACGGCCAACTCACCATCGTCGGTCACCACCTGACCGCGCCCGCTCGTAATCCGCCAAATCTCGCTGGATGGATGAGAATGAGGCGTCGACACCGCGAGCGGATCGAGGCGAAATTCAATGAATTCGACCGGAGCGGTGATCTCCGGATCATCTATCCGTTTGACGTCCTGTACCAGTACGCCGGGGCTATAGACCGTTACGTCACCTAAGGTCATCAGCTGAGCATTCTTCACGGTTTATCTCCAATCATGCAGCTGGATCGCGACATGCTGCCCATTGCCGAGCGGGCGCTCTCAGGCACCACACCATACCAGTTGAGAGCTCCTGTTGCGGGCCCGCAATCGTAAGCTACCCGACCAATGATCGAATTGAGCACAGTTGAGGCGCGCCAAGGAACCAAACTCAGATTTGTGTCGGCGATGCCGTGTTGAAATCGTGCGCCATTCTGGACGTATAAGCGGCAGCTTTCGGGGCCATCAAACCGGGCCTGGAACTCCTTGCCGACCACGATCTCTCGAGAGCCACCAGGCGCGCTCACAATCGAAAGCCGGTTTGCGACCGGCTCCAGAAAGGGAGGGATCTCCGTACGGTAGCCCGTGGCGAGCACGATAATGTCAGCGACATATTCTGCGCACGCGCCGGTGGCCTGCTGACGTACCCCCAGGCGAAATGGAGATGTGGCACGCAGCTCCTCAGCCATGGCGTCGACGCGTATTTCGACCTCGGCGGGATACAAACCTCGACCAACCTCGCGATCGTAAAGTGCGTTGTAGATCGCGCGGAGTGTCGATGGGTTGACGCCATCGCTCGCCAAAACCTGCCGTTCAAGTGTTTGCTTTCTGGCGGCGTCGCTTTGCCCAAGGAACCATGCGCCAAACTGTGGAAAGAACCACTCATTAACAAAGGGGCTATCTTCGAGCGCAAATATGCTTGCGCGGCGCGTGATCCAGGCCAAGGCTCCCAGCGCGCCGCATGCACCGGTTAGCAGATGAAGAAATATTTCTGCTCCGCTTTGCCCCCCACCTACCACGACAACACGCTTGTTGGCGAACTCGCGGCGTCGCAGGAGAAAGGTACTCGCGTGAAACACCTGATTCTCCGGCGCATTTCTGCTCCAGTCAGGAACAGAGGGCACCCGGCCTACGCCGACCACTGTCGTACGGGTCTGATAATTGCGGCGATTGGTAGCGATACTGAACGCATCACCGCGTAGCTCGACTGCAATGACCTGTTCGCCGAATTGAACGTTTGCTAGCTTTTCTGCGGCCCATTTCAAATAATCTTCAAATTCGCTGCGGCCAACCGAAGCGATTCCTCGAACAATGGCTCGATAAAGCCGTCTTTTCTCGTGCAGATAGGCGAGAAAGCTATATACACTGGTCGGATCTGCTGGTGTTACGAGATCCTTTAAGGGGCTGGTTTGCATAAGAGCCCCATCTAGAAGCAACCCTGGATGCCAACTCGGCGCCTCCGATCTTTCCAGGATGTGTAAGGAAATTTCCGGAATCGGGGCCGCGAGCGCTGCCAGGCTCAGATTCGCCGGGCCCGCGCCGATTGCCGTTACCTGATGGCCGCCCTGCTTCGACATCACGCCGTCCGCAAGCCGGGCCATTTAGCGCTCCCGGCTCGTTGAAAACATTTGAATTGCGAGAACGATGCCATTGCTACCGACAAGCATCATCATGCTGATCAGCAGATCATCGAAGCTGTGGGCGCTCACGATCTGCCCGGCGATATATGGAAATCCGAACAAACCAACGAAGTAGGAGATTGTGAAGACCTGAGAAGCAACCGCCAATGATGTCCCTTCTGTACCTGCGATGAAGACAACCATACCGTTCAGAGTCGAATAACTAAGTCCGTATCCAAGGGCGAACATCGCTGTACCGAGGATGTAGATCTCCGCACTCCTTGCATTCATCAAAAGCAAGAATAGTCCTGCCATGGTGCACAAGACGAGAAACGCTGCGACCCACTCAAGCCGAAACTTTCCGATGACCGGCGCAGCCGCGAAGCGCAAGAAAACAGCTGTCAACGTGAAGACTATAAAGAATGTATCGGCGGATTGCCCGCGTGATGAGGCGTAAAGCGTCTGGAACGTTGACAGACCTGAAAACACGCATGCGCCGACGCCGATCATGACGATCGGATAACGCGTATTCGACTTGAAGGCCTCTTGCACGCCCTCAAACGTGAGTCGGACAGCCGCCATTTTGATCTGAGGAGCCTGCGCCAGTGCCCTGCCGGCCAACACCAGCAGCATGGCGCCAACGAGACATGCAGCAGCGAATAGAGAGTACGCTGCGATATAGGATCCGGAAATCTCCACGACGGTGCGCGCCAGTGGAACAGCAAGTCCGATCCCCAGCATCTGGGATCCGGAAAGCAAGGTGAGATACTTGACGCGAGCCGTAGGTCGCACGCGTTCTAGGATTTGAAGCGGAGCCAGCATATAGAAGATTGACCATCCAATGCCGAGCGAGATCCCGCCGAGATAAGCGAGCAACATAAAAGCCGGCGCCGCGGCAAAACAGATCATTGCAATTGCCATCACCGCGGCAGCAAGGGTGATCGTTTGCATCACGCCCAATAGATCGGCGATCCCGCCCGCTACAAGCGAACATAGTATTGTCGCGACCGTACCGGTCGAAATAACTGTTCCTGCTATGGATGCGCTCTGTGGAGCCGACTGCAGAGCATCCACTAGAAAGAAGCTCGACCCATACGACGCGGCCACGTTGATGCTACCTAGCATGAATGGAATCGAGACCTCGAGCGGCACTTCATCGGGCAACTTATCGGCGGCGATAATGTTCGCTGCGGCTTTCATTGCGTTACTTTCCCCGGAAGGCATCGATCTATGTCTGTGGCCGTCAAGCTGCGCCCATCGATTCTTGGTGCGTTTCCGCTCCGTTTGGATGAGGGTCTCGCCGCGCGGGCTGCGAGGGGATGTCCTTCATGACCGAGCCAGTGCCACAGAGCTTCTGTGATCCTAGGCATCAACGGCCAACCCAATATGCTGAAGCCCATCAGCCATGTGTAAGCGATTTGATGGCTCGGATTGGACTCAAGACAATCGAGCCATTCGGTCACCGATCTGAACGCGCGCGATACGCGCAGATGATCTAGCGAGAGAGCGGAGCACTGCTGGTCGTACAGCCGGTCCAGCATGATCATCATCGCATTATCTATGTGACACGCGGCGAAGGCCGGCATCGCGTTGATGATGTCCGTACAACGGTTGAAGACCCCAGCGCTCTTGTCGAGAATTGCGTTATAACGATCAATCAATTGTTTTGGGATCAGATCGGTTTCCGCTTCTTCGGGGCAGATTTCCGACAAACATACTCTGAGAATATCGATAGATATATCCGGCACTTGAGCTATTTCACCCGCCCAAACCACGTGGCCGCGACTGGTGGAGAACTTCGATCCGTTCAACCGAAGGAAATGATTAAAGAAAATTCGGTCAAATTGACGAAATGACTCCTGGCCCAATGCGCATCCGGTAACTCCCACGAGCATCGGGATTGTATTGTCGATGCCGGTCGCCCCGATCAGAAAAGTATCGGAATTGCGCGCAAAAGCACTTGGTGTGCCGAATGCCTCCGCATTTTTATGCCCACAATAGAGAGAATGAGCGTAGAGCAACGAGGAGTAGCTAAACAGGATCTGACGTGTGTTGAACTGGTGCGAATTCCAGGACAATCCATGCAGGCCAGGAACGGTCAACCGCATTTGCTGCCCTTTGCGTGCGATATATCGCTTTCCTATCTCCATAAAGGCAGGTTCGATAGCCGCATCGTCCCACGCCCGGGCGAGTTGGTCTCTTCGCGCAATTGAGAGAAAGGCAGAAATGTTATCTGTCCATTCTACAATCCGTCCTCGCCTCGACACCGGGTTTCGTGCTTCATCTGGCTCGAAATGATGTCCACATTGTTCGCAGAAGAAGCTCCCTGCGGATGCTTCGCATATGGGGCAGGTTGCGCCAAACCAGCCTCCAATGCAGAAACGCTCTTCCGTTGACGTCAGAGCAGAGCCCGCATCGTCGACGGGTAGCCGCGCTGCGCGAAATTCCAGCGATCCTGCTGCAGATAACGCATCCATAAGCACGTTGCTGACATTGGAAAACCGCTGAAGATTTACGCCGTGGGCTGGATCGTCGAAATGATCGAAAACGATCTCTAGTGAGGCGAGATCATGAGTAATCCGCATGTGGAAGCCATGAGCCAGGTCCGACGGATCGATGTTCTCGCGCACGGCTCGGACTAGAACATGGTTCTCGAAACCGTCGGTCGTCAGACCGGAGCGAACATGATGCCCTGCCCTCTTCAGGTGCCTTTGTAGAACGTCCATTCTGAGAAATGGGCCGGCAGCGTGGCCAAGATGTGCCCTGCCATTAGCCGTCAAGTTGACGGGCGAGATATATACGTCGGCCGGATTCGTATTGGCTACGCTTAGCGGCGTGATGATTGGGGTTTTTCTCATATCTGCACAAATGACATCCAGGAACAGATCCTGAAAACACGCGAATAGACATCCAGATAATTCGCCACGACAACGGGAATACGCGTGCGACTTGGCGGATTACGAATTTACGTATCTCGAGCCTAGGCGTTCAAAGCGTGTCACACACTCTTTGAGTACCTCTGGACCCTCTCCTAGCTGGACGCGTCACGTGTCGGTTCTCAGCTCAGAACCTGGCCTCCTCTCCACTTCTGCAGTCAACCTAACCAATCGCCCTGGAGCGATCGAGATAACGCCATGGAGAAGCAAGCGGCGCGCCAATTCAAAATCGTTAATCTTGCCGTCGCCGCGGCCTGCATTTCGGTCCACAATCAACATTTGGTCACGAACCTGACAGGCGGCTCGACAGGGACCGCAGGAGCCCACCACATTTTTTTACTCTCTCACGCGCAACGGCGGGCGTTGAATGGACAACCGCGCCTGGCCGGGCGACCGCGAGCTCACGATCTACGCTGGGCGACCGATCCGGCCGTTGCAAGGTTTGAGATGATGCCGCCCATGCGGACGAGCCCGCAGCAATCAAATAGGCCCGCGCGAAAGGGATGCATGCGCTCTCATTGGACGAGAGATAGCTTGCTGCGTACCACGCGCCTTGCCGACCAGCCGATAGCGCGTCGGAGCGGATCGTTTCCGTGCGTCGCTGAAAGCTGGCCGGCGAACATGCCGACCTCCGCAGGTCGACAAGCCGTTGAAGCCAACACCAGGAGCTTATCCCGTTTTTGAAAGGTTGAGACGGCTTCAATCTTGCGCCTCAAGGAGTCGAGTGCTCGCCGCAACTCAACCAAGACCATTGAACAGACAGCGTTATTGCGCCTTCCCGCGCCGTACAATCGGCATAGGGCGACTCCAGCCGCTTAAGCTTGAGGTAGGCACCTTCTGTCGTGCCGGAGCTATCGGTCCAAGCAAGCAAGGCAATCTTGCTAAGGTACAGCACCTCATGCGCAACCATCGTGAATCTCGGCGCCAAGCTGCGATACCTTCAGGGCACTCCCGGGATGTGGGCAGCAAATTTGATCTTCGATGACTTTGGAGTTGGCACCTCACACCAATTCGGCTTCCAAGCTCCACGGCCACTTTCAGGCAAAACAATTCGCGCGAGGACGTCGGACCCATCTCCGCAGCGCAGATATGTTGCTCACGTCATTCTTTGCGTGATGACCGAGGATATTTGAAGTCTGTTCGGGGGCGTCCTGTACCGGTCGGCGAGGCTTTTGAACAACTCGCCCATCTGGTCTGACCGAACGGTAAATTCTCCATAATTTGGATCAAACAGGGTCGTCATTCCATTCGATGTCGAGGTCGCAATTGTATGCGCGCCACGCGGTTTGAAACGCAGGCTGATCAGATAGACCGATGGATAGTGGGTAATTTCATTCACTATCCGGGCAATTTCGGAGGACGTTCCAAACTCATATCGAGTCTGATTGCTCGCAGGCTCTAATCCCGCCTCACGCAGCATTGCGGTTTTTGCCTGAAGGTTGGTAGAACTCCCCGCCCTGTCATTTCGCAACAAGGCCTTGAGATCTTCATACCGTTGCTGCCGCACTGCCGCCGAGACATGGTTTTCAGCGCCCGGTGCCAGAGCGCTCATTCGAGACGATGGACTACTGGCGAGATTGAGGATCCACTCAGCTGCCAAGCCCATGCAGATTCCATTGACATTGGCGCCAGATAATTCGGCAGTTCTGTATCGGAACAAAGGCTGGCGCGGCTCCGCCGGAGAGGCTGAAGCTGAACCGGAAGACAGAGAAGTGGTGGTGAGGTCCGATGAGGCCGGGGTGCGAATGTTCGCATCTGAGGTATGCGGCCTGCTGCAGCAGAGCCCCATTTTATCTGACAGCTCTTCGGGAGGCAGGCTCTCTTCCTGCCCGAGATCCGTAAGCACCTGCTCGAAGTTGCTGTTGTCCGCCGACTGACTCAGTTCATGAGCTTGATCGGCGCCCGTGGCTTGGCCGATTACCGGATTGAACATGGCGTTCCCTTGCCTCTAGCATGTGCTTGCCTTGACGGAGTAGGGCTGGGCGAGCTCCACCTGTGAGTTTATTGCGGCAAGCTGACGACGAGCTGACGAGCAAGAACAAGTTGCAGAAGCCGGCGCATGGCGTCTCCTGCATGGCCACCTTTTCCGCTTACCCAATCCCGGCTGAAATGCCGGCGACCTGCTCGACGACTTCAAGGATAGGAGTGGTCGGGCACAATCGTCGGAGGATGCAATTTATCCCGAGCTCGAGTTCGGCGCGGCTGTCCACGCATATTTGGCGCGGCGATGGCCAGATCCTGACGCTGTCGTTCCCTCAATTCGCCGGCACGGGACTCGCCGGACCGGTGCGTCATCATCACCTCCTGCTTCGCTGGGCTGGCAAGCCGGCGACGTTAGGCAAACGGAACTACCGACACCTTCCGTTGCGGTGTGGGCTGACAACAGCGCCGAACCACTGCTTTTCATCTGCCTCGCGGACAATCCTTAGCCCACCTCATATTGCGGTCGCACTCATGCGGGCAAACCACGTTGCCGCCTCCGATGGGCCGAGCCCAACGACGCCTACAAAGCCCGGTGGCGGCATTGGGATGTCCCGATGAGTTGGCCTCCACAGATGCAGGCAGTACCGACTGTTATTTACATATTGCGAATGTGGGGGATGAAGCTGCATCACGCATTCCTCTTCATCCCAGAACAGGTCTTTGACGAAGCACATCTCTTCCCAATTCGGACAACGTCGCGGCGTTGAGACAGCGACATGCTCCCAGCCGGGACGAATTAATCCGCTGATCGTCAGTTCACAGCCGCAAGGTCCCTGTACAACGAACATGCCGCAAGGACCTGATCCTGGAAGGCTTGCAAACTGGCCATATTGTACGCGACCGGCCTCCAGCCTCTCTATCACTTGCGTCCGCACGTTTCCTCCTTTGCCTCGTGGACCGCCTTGAAGTCGATGTAGATGACGTTGTTGTTTTGCAACTCACGACTTGGCGCATGTTCCGCCCTCTTTGGGACGGCGCTCCGATACCAATCTTCAGCGAACCACCTGCTGAGAAAGCCGCAGATGTCCATCACTTGTTCTCCTGTCTTTTTGGACACCGACGCCCTGCCCAGGGCGCTTGGCAGTCCTTGCGGGGCCTTTATTGCCCGAATGCAAACCGTGCAAGCTGCAATCGATGATGACCGCGCATGGGTCGAGAATTGCCACTCGGGGAGGCTCGGCGGTATGGGGAGCCTATATCTCGATCATCGCACGAGGCCCACGCGCAGCGCCTGCTCATTGACCGCAGCGTACACCGCCGAACAACGTGCGCATCAGCATACGATGTTGCCTTGAGCTTTCGCGGTTGACGCACAATGGTTCGTTGCGTGCGCCGCGTCGAGGTCTCGCGGAGATGCGCTTAGTCCTACAGACGCGTCGAGGGCGACAACCTCATCGCCGCCGGATCGACCACCATGCTTGGTATGCACTCCGAAATGGCCCGACATCTACATTCCATTATCGCTCGCAATACCAAAACATATTTCGCCTATCCTCGTTCAATGCTTCGCGAGCGCGATGATTGCGGCCTCATCAACTGCACTGCGATCACTCGTTGCTTTCTGCTCGCCGGCTCTGAAACAGTGCCAATGCGTCATCTATGTGACCGTAATTGATTCGTACGGAAGCAAAATCGAAACGAGCTCGCGTTGTGACAGCATACCGTGTCCACATACCGATAGCATCCATGGGCTGATGAGATCTCGTAAGCTAGTGGTCAGAGAAGCTGATTAATCTATCTTGAGGCACTGCAATCGCGCTAGCGCCGGCTGCCCCTTTGCCGCGTCCTACCATGCAAACTCCCCACCCCCTATTTTGTCGAATGTCGCTAACGAGCTCTTGCCTTTCGATGCCGATGTCGCCTTCCGGACACCTAGGTTGCAACTCCGACCAACGGCAGCGAGCTCGTGTGGCTTCGTTCGCATCAAGGCTGCGCCGGCACCTGTCCGCTCGTGGCATGCTGATTACTGCCGGAGTCTAGGCGTCACTCATCTGGCTATTTGTTTTGTTCTGCGCGATACGCTGCCCAGCGCCCCTCAGCTTTGGGAGCACCTCCTCTAACCGCCCATTGATCGCGCTGCAAACAAGAATCTGACAACCCGAGCCATGAAGGAAGACTGCGAACTTATGAACGATACGATGCATCCGGAAATCAGCCGTCCCCCGCGGACCAGTGCGGCACGTGGCCAATGACTCACTGGCGCGCACCAAAGGACCCAACTGTCAGGCATTACGGTGCCGATTGCCGTTGTTCGCAGCCGCAACGGCAATGGAATGTATGGCCGCTGGCCGCACTCCTCTTGGGTGCGCTGCTCTGGGCCAGCATTTACTGGATCGTTGCAGCGGCTTTATGAGCCAAAAGAGCTCGCAGAGAAACAAGGAAGCTGCGTCGGGTGGCACGCCCACGCACTTCCTGGCCTCGGCGGTCCGATTGCAGGGCAGGAATATGCCCGCGTGAGTGGGCAGCGGAAACTTCCTTCACGGGCCAGCCCTGCGCCCCGGCTTGGGTAGCGGGATATGAATCCGCAACTGAGGCAGGAAGACGCATCCGGCATACCATGCCGAACCAGCTTCGAGGCCACTCAATGTGCCTCGAAGCCAAAAGGCCTATCGTGGACCAAAGCGCGAAATTTAGCGCTACTTGCTTGGATGCGCCGACTGCCGAGTGACATTTGCTCCGCGATTGGCGCTGCGGCCGTCCAGCTGAGGCGCAGCTTCTCGAAGCCCAGCAAAGCCCTACAGCTCTCGCTCGGGCCATGTTTCGTCCTCCCTTCTACGCGTCTGCCACTCTTGGGCACGCCGAGCCAGCTTGTCGTACTCGATCGCAACGTTAAGAAGCCTGTCTCTTAGTTTACCGTAAGCGAGTCCTTCCGCCTTTTTTCGCGTTGCTTCCGCACGGCTTCGCCAGTGGTCGGGCTGATAGAGTTTACTTTTCGGATCCATGCCGTGAGCATGCAATTTGGAAATCAAAGAAATGCGACAGCGGCGCTCCGTATAATCACCTAAGGGCGGGCGGCCGCCAAAGCGCCATTTGCCACCGTAAGAAGATACTCGGTCGATTTGATCCAGGAAGGGACTTGAATCGCACGCAGCGTCAGATTGTACGATCCTGGACAGCTCGGGACCGACCCCGACAATCCAGACGCTACCTGCAGGCAATGAGAATAGCGAATGTGTCAAACATCTAAGCGCAGCTGGCGAGAGGCGCTCGGGATCATACGCTTCCGCAGATACGTGCCTGCTTGCACGTTACCCGAGGCTAGCTCGGCCAGCAGCGAGAGAGATCGAGCCCATCGATATTTCTACAGAAGGCGCTCTCATCCCAATCGCCGTCTCCACATTAATGTGGATCGCAGGCCGGCTACACTGAACATGACCTGGAGGCGCCTCATCGGGGTTCATTACGCAGGATCAATTGTGTCATCAGCTATAGTTTGAGCGCACCTGGCTTTTGCTCATCTCGCTGCCTCGATAACCCCGGCTCCGGGCCGCAGGTCTTGTTCGATTCCGCATCGCGCCGGCCGTAACGGCAACTATCGGCCGTGAGGTGGGCAGCGCTCAAGCACCTCAAGACGTGCCACGCGAATACTTCAGGACATCCAGGCACACCGGATCGGCGAAACGGGCTCCAGGCTGCCCTTGGCGCTATACGTCTATTGGCCGACGGACAGGCCATTTTGCGCTTCGCTCAAGACATCGCAGACCTACCAACCTTAAGGAATGACATGACTCAAAACCAAGGGACCGGTTCGGCTTCGCTCCTCAAATCTTGCCGCGCCATCGCTGTAGCTGCCGCAGTGACTGCTTTAATCCCCTGTCAGGTGCGCGCGCGAGATCAAGCTCCAACTCCCGAGGAGAGACAGGCGTGTATGGAGGACGTGTTCCGCCTTTGCAGCAATCACATACCGAGCCACATCGCTATCCTTGCCTGCCTCAGATCCAAGCACGCCAGCCTCAGCCAGCAATGCCGTTACGTGATCTCCTCACGAGATACGGGCAAGAACGGCGGCGGCTCGAAGTAGAGGATCAGATGGCCTGTTCGCCCGCCTCACGTTTCGAGATAGCCCACCTAGCATGCAGGACTTTCACGCGACGTTGGCTGGAGGGAGCGAGCCCGGCCACTCACGGCGTTTTGGTCCCTCAATGCTTATTTGGATAGGCCAATGCAACAATTGCCCTTCGATACCGTACTGATCGCCAACAGGGGCGAGATAGCCGCTCGCATCATCAAAACGCTACGTAAACTTGGACTCCGTTCTGCAATTGCTTACCACGAAATAGACGCGAGAACGCCGGCCGTCTCCATGGCCGACCTGGCCATTCAGATCACCGGCAGCACACCGATCGCAAGTTATCTCGATACTGGGCAGATCATCGCGGCCGCCGACCAGGCGCGCGCCGGCGCGCTGCATCCCGGTTATGGGCTGCTTTCCGAGAATGCGGAGTTCGCCCGAGCGGTGACAGACGCCGGCATTGCGTTCATCGGTCCTCTTCCTGACACTATTGAACTGATGGGGGACAAGATCCGCGCACGCAATTTCGTTCAGTCCAACGGCTTTCCGGTCGCGATCTGCGTCACCGAAGAAGATGATCCGGCGACGTTTGCCTCCAGAGCACAGGCCATGGGAGCTCCTCTGCTCGTGAAGCCATCGGCTGGTGGCGGCGGTAAAGGCATGCGGATTGTACGCGACCTTAATACCTTGGAGGCAGCCATCGAGCAGGCGCGCAGTGAGGCGGGCCGTTACTTTGGAGATGCCCGCCTCTATGCCGAACGATATCTCGAATACCCGCGACACATCGAAGTACAGGTGCTCGGTGATTGCTTAGGGAACCTTGTGCATCTGTTCGAGCGCGAGTGTTCCGTACAGCGCCGATTCCAGAAAATTATCGAGGAAGCGCCCTCGCCTGCGCTATCCCAAGAAGTGCGGGCTCGAATTTGCGATACGGCTATTCGCATCGCTCGTGCAGCGAACTACCGGAATGCAGGAACCGTCGAATTCATCGTCAGCGGAGACGATTTTTACTTCCTCGAAATGAATACACGACTTCAGGTCGAGCATCCGGTCACCGAGATGATTACTGGCCTCGATCTGGTGGCGGAACAGATCTATGCGGCAGCGGGCCGCGAACTTGCATTCTCCCAATCCGATATCGTTTCGAACGGCCATGCAATCGAGCTCCGGCTATACGCGGAGGCTCCTGAACGCGGGTACGTTCCGACTACCGGAAAAGTACTTCTACTTGAGTATCCCAATGACGTACGGATCGACAGCGGCATCATGCAAGGCCAGCACATCACGCCGGCGTTCGATCCGATGCTCGCCAAGATCATCGTGCATTCACCAAGCCGCATGGAATCTGCTCTGAGAGCCCATCGTGCAGTTCGCGAATTGGTTTTACTCGGGTGCGAGACCAATGCGGACTTGCTCGCCCGGATCGTTTCCGACGAGGCATTTCTCGGCGGTCACTTCCATGTCGGATACCTTGAACAAAACCCGCATCTCGCAGCGGGCAATTTTGCTGCCGGAATGTCTGCGTTCCTAGCATCCGCCGCTCTCCTGACGAGGCCGGTCCGCGACTCGGCAGATGCCGTGCCAGAGCTCCACTCAGCGCTCGGCAATTGGAGAAACTGAAGTGTATCACTCGTTCGAGGTTGACGGCGTAGATCATACATTATGGCTTTCGGCCAGCCGGCATGGCTACCGCCTGCATTTGCGAGACGAGGTGATTGCCCCCGTCGCATTCACCCAGCGCAGCGAGAGCAGCGGTATCCTGACCATTGCCGGGCAGAGCGAACCCGTCAGGTTCGTGATCGAGGGGGAGCTCATCCACCTTCATATCCGCGGCACAACGCGCACTTTGCGCTACATCGATCCGCTACGGAGCCACGCGGCTGGGAATAACGGGGCTTGTCCCCTCGTAGCCCGGGCGCCAATGCCCGGGATGGTTGTCGCGATAGCAGTGTCGCCTGGTGACTCAGTCTCGGCGGGGACGGCGCTAATGATGATTGAAAGTATGAAGCTGGAAACGATCATAAGATCACCCCAGGACGGCATCGTCGAGCGGATTCACGTCAAGGAAAATGAGAACTTCGAGCACGACGCCGCACTCGTAACGCTGTCTAAAGAAGGGTTCTGAAATGCAGCGGATCGGTTCTGCGGCAGATGTCGATTCTCAGGAATTTCGTCGCAACGACCTCCACAACAGACAATTGGCTGCCGAATTGAAGGTGCGCCAACGCTCGGCCCGGTTCGAAAGACCTGAGAAAGACTTCGAGCGGCTGCGTCGGCAGAACAAGCTGTTTGTTCGCAACCGCATCGCAGCTTTGCTGGATCCGGAAACTCCTTTCCTGGAGCTTTCTACGCTAGCCGCCAACAAGGCCTACAATGGAGAGGTCCCGGGCGCCGCGCAGGTGGTCGGCATAGGCATCGTTGCGGGGCGAGAAGTAATTATTCACGCTGACGATTCCAGCGTGAAGAGCGGCGCATGGTATCCACTCTCGGTCAAGAAGATCGTGCGGGCCTTGGACATAGCCATCGAAAACCGTCTGCCGGTGGTTCATCTATGCGACTGCGCCGGTGGTTTTCTGCCTTTGCAGGCGGAATTCTTTGCTGATCGATACCATGCGGGTCGAATTCTACGCAATCAGTCGATACTCTCGAAGATGGGAGTACCGCAGGTCGCCATCGTCATGGGCCACTGCACCGCGGCAGGGGCCTATGTCCCGGCGCTTAGCGAGTACAACATTGTGGTCGAAGGCACGGGAGCAATTTTCCTAGGCGGCCCTCCGGTCGTGAAGGCTGCCACTGGCGAACAAGTCTCCGCCGAAGAGCTTGGCGGTGCCCTGATGCACACCAGCGTTTCGGGCACCGGCGACTATTTCGCAACTTCTGAGATCCACGCAATCGCGATAGCGCGCAACATTGTCGCGCGCTTTCACCGACCGGCGAAATCCTGCATCAATCGTGTAGCCCCCGAGCCGCCGGTCTATGATGCATCTGAACTCTACGGCATCATTCCAAAGGACGCACGAGGGCAGTTCGACATGCGGGAGATTATCGCCCGTCTCGTCGATGGCAGTCGATTTGATGAGTACCAGCCGCATTATGCAACATCACTCGTGTGCGGCTTTGCCCGACTCTACGGATATCAAGTCGGGATCGTTGCCAATAATGGCGTTCTGTTCGGCGACAGTGCGCTAAAGGGCGCCCATTTCATTCAAATATGCGACAAGAACCGGACGCCCCTGCTCTTCCTGCAGAACGTCACAGGCTTTATGGTTGGTCGCGAATATGAACGCCGTGGGATCACCAAGGACGGTGCCAAGCTGATCATGGCTGTGTCCAGCGCGTCTGTCCCGAAGTTTACTATTATTTGCAACAGCTCTCATGGCGCAGGAACTTACGCCATGTCAGGACGCGCGTTTGATCCTCGATTTGTGTTCAGCTGGCCGAACTCTCAGATCTCTGCGATGGGTGCCGAACAGGCCGCCGGCGTTCTCACCCACGTCAAGGCGAGACAATTGGCCCGCACCGGAGGGCGCCTCTCTGAGCAGGAACTGGCAGGCATTCGCGAACCGGTTCTTGAAGAATATCGCGAACGATCAAGCGCCTATTATGCAACGTCCGAACTCTGGGACGATGGCATTCTTGATCCTGTCGATACCAGGACCGCCCTTGCAATCGCGTTGAGTGCTTCACTCAACGCACCGATCGACGCGCCGCAGTACGGCGTGTTCCGACTGTAAGGCAGGACCGAGCACCGACCACTTAGACCCTGACGCAAGCAGACCCGGAGCTCTCCGTTGCGGTGTGATGGCTTCCGGTTTCGCCTAATGCACCTTGATTTGCACTCTGCGGGATGGTCTGCAGAAGCAGATCAGCACTGCTCCGCCCAAAACACGTGAGAGGCGACTTTACCGACAGGACAGCGGTGCCGACAAGCCGGACGATTTTCCAAGTTTCCGTCGCCTCGGCTGAATGATCGTGATCAAGAAGCCGCCGCTAAAGCACATGAGCGGCAGTAGACCACGCCATCTTTGCTGGCGCGGCAACTGCACTGCCCCCATCGGTCGGCGATCTCTTGACCGCATCACGACATGGAGAGCTTGACCCTCACGTAGCGTCAGGTTGTAGCCTTGCCGAAATGGCGGTGCCCAACCCAACCGATCACTCAAACGTCGATTTAGGCCGTGCCGCCGATGGGCCGGCTTCATCAAGACAGCCGGTGCCAAGTCTCTTCAACAAAAGCCTCCGTTGAAGCGGGTCGCTTCAGATTCAGACAAAGAATGCGTAAAGTCGATGGAAGCGCTGAAATCAATTATCGGTAAAGTTGCCACCGGCGCCACTCTGACTCGTGACGAAGCTGCGTCAGCATTCGACGGCCTGATGTCGGGTCATGCGACTCCGTCGCAGATCGGCGGCTTGTTGATGGGTTTGCGAGTCAGGGGCGAAACGATCGACGAAGTCACCGGTGCGGTCTCCGCGGTACGCGAGCGAATGCCGCGGGTCGAGGTGGCATGCGATCCCATCGGTATCGCTAGTACGAGCGATACCGCCCCACACTCGGCCAACGTGATGACGTGCGCCTCTTTTATCGTGGCCGGAACCGACGTTGCTGTTGCCAGGCATGCCAACAGCGATAGATATTCAGGTGCAAACACTGCAGACCTATTGGCGCATCTCGGCGTCAACGTCGACCTCAAGCCTGAGGCCGTTGCGCGCTGTGTGCACGAAGCCGGAATCGGTTTCTCATTCGCGTCAGCTCATTATCCTGCGATGCAGCGCGTTGGCCAAATCCGGACGGCACTTGGGACCCACACCATCCTTAACCTCATCGCGCCACTGTCCAATCCGGCCAGGGTCAAGCGGCAGATCGTTGGAATATTCGCTCGCGAATGGGTCCAGCCTCTGGCTTACGTGTTGAAGAACCTCGGCTGCGAATCGGTGTGGGTGGTTCATGGCTATAACGGGCTGGGCGAGGTTACCCTCACGGGGCCGACCTTTGTTGCAGCGCTTGAGGCCGGCACGGTGCGCACCTTCGAAGTAACACCAGAACAAGCCGGGCTTGCCCGTAGCGACGAGGAGACGCTCGAGAGCGGCGACATCAAGGCCAATGCGGTCGCCTTGCAAAACGTGCTCGACGGCGTTCCAGGTCGATTTCGCGACGCTGCACTTTTGAATGCGGCGGCGGCATTGATCGTGGCCGGCCGCGTCGAGACGCTGCAGGAGGGTGTCGCACTCGCACAACACGCGCTTGACGGTGGCGCCGCTGCCGCTCGACTGAAACGCTTGATTGCAGTTTCCAACGCCTAACAGGCGGTTTGGAAGATGGTTCGACGGGGAGGCCAGTTATGAGAAGCGGCTATGCAATAGCAGTTGCGAATGGGCGTCTATTTCTTCGAGATTTCGATGAGCACGCGCCGCCTGCGAGCGCCATTCAAGACGCGGTACGAGAGCCATCCCTGTTCATCGGCGAGGGTCTGCTCCAGAGCCTGTTGCCGAAACACAGAGCCGCGGCATGCGCTGCGTTCTAAAGGAGATAGTCAGATAATGTCATCACAGAAGTTGGAAGCACTCGGATCCATCGCAATGATAGAACACATCATTCGAAAATTTCGTGAATTGATCGATACGGATTGCTCGATCCCGCCCGAACTGCGGGGTTCTCTGCACGCGACGCTCGATGTGCATCTTCTAGATGCAAAAAAGCGTGTGCTCTTACGCGCACATTGAGCGCTAACCCTGGGCGGCACTCTGGTCCGCGCGCGGAGGACATCAATGTCATGTTCGGTCTCATCCTTGCCCTCTGGACACGCGGTTTTCCGAGACTGCGGGCCCAATTGCGGCCGCGAGATGAACGCGAGCCTACCCAAGCTAACGGAGCACCAGAGTGAGGTATAACTCTAAAGGCAGGTCATGACGCACCGGTCATCCCCTGTGGTTGGGAACATGCCGTCTATCCAGCCGGCAGATTTCCGTCATGCTATGCGACATCTGGCAAGCGGCGTCGCCATCGTGACGACCGGAACGGCCGGCGGACGACGTGGACTAACGGTGAGTTCTGTGACGTCCATCTGCATGGAACCGCCGTGCTTGCTCGTTGGCATCAACGCCCAATCTGAAGCGCATGACGCGATACTCGATAGCGGCAGTTTTGCAATCAATCTTCTCCACAGTGACCAGGAGGACCTTGCCCGGCGTTTTGGCGGTCAGGAGGGAGCGAAAGGTGTTCATCGCTTCGGCACAGCTTCCTGGACTCAGGGCGTGGTCGACGTGCCGCTATTGTCCAACGCACTTTGCGCGCTGGAATGCATTTTGTATGAGCACAAGATCATTGGCACACACAGGATCTTTATCGGACGAATCGTCGCAGCTCGGGCTGGCCATGGCAATCCATTGATCAACTTCCAGGGCGCGCTTCGAACCTTGCCCCTTGCCAAGTTCTGCGCAGAACGCCGCTAGAATGGAATACGCGTTGACCGGACGTCCGGTTCTGAAGCGATCCTTTTCAAACATTCATCCGGGCAACTCGCGGACGATTTTGGTTCTTACCGCCTCACCTCGCGCTGAAAGCGCGCGTACCTCGCGACTAATTAGACCATCCTACCGCAGGCTGGCCCAGCATAGCACCGACGTAAACTACCAGCTTTGGTAGCTCAGTTCTCCTCGGCAGGCGCGTAGCATCGTTGTCGCGGCAGGATCATGGTTTAGAGGCACACTGCGTCACAATCCTCGTGCTCGATCCTGAAGCGAGCAAGTAGTCGTTCCATGAGCTTGCTCGCGAGTGATGAAAGTCGAGATTCGAGGGGCATCCGACACTATGTCCAGTTACCCGTTTGAAACCTCCGCGATCCTCGATGGCATCCGTCGCTGGGTCGAGATCGAGTCACCGACGGAACGGCCGGATCAGCTCAACAAGCTGGCTGACGTCGTCGCCGCCGGCTATTGCGATCTGCCGGCCACCATCGAGCGCATTTCGGGACGTGAGGGGTGCGGCGATCACCTGATCACGCGCTCGTCCTGGGGACAAGGCGTGCCGGGCATTCTGGTGTTGAGCCATCTCGACACAGTTCATCCGATAGGATTCATAAGACGACTACCGTTCAAGATCAACGGTGACAGCGCGTTCGGCCCGGGTACCTACGACATGAAGGGCGGCGCCTATCTAGCCTATCATGCATTTCGGCAGATCTGCGCCGACGACGCGCGCCCGCCGCTCGGCATCACCCACCTCTACGTGTCGGATGAGGAGATCGGCAGTCCGACCTCGCGGGCGCTGATCGAGGCCGAAGGACGCAAGGCAAAATATGTGCTGGTTACCGAGCCAGCGCGCGACGGCGGCAAGATCGTCACCGGGCGGAAGGGTGTTGGCCGCTTCGATGTGTTCATCAAGGGCGCGCCAGCGCACGCCGGCGAACGCCCCGAAGACGGCCATAGCGCGATCCGGGAGCTAGCCAATGTGATCCAGACGCTCGAAGCGATGAACGATCTTTCGCGCGGCATCACCGTCAACGTTGGCGTCGTCCGCGGCGGCACCAAGCCGAACGTAATTGCCGAACAGGCCCATGCGGAAGTCGACCTGCGCGTGCCGACTACGGCTCATGCAGACGAGTTGGTGCCGAGAATTCTCCGAATCACCTCTCGCACCGATGGCGTTCGCCTGACAGTATCGGGCGGCTTGAACCGTCCTCCCTATGAGAAGAGCAAGGCGGGCGCCACGCTTTACGAACACGCCAGGCAACTTGCCGCTGAGATTGGTTTCGAGCTGCTCGATGCGTTCAGCGGCGGCGGCTCCGACGCCAATTTCACCGCGCCGCTTACCGCAACCCTTGATGGCCTCGGCGTAGACGGCAAGGGCGCGCACACGCATCATGAGCAACTCTATATTTCATCGATTGAACCCCGCGCGCGGCTGCTGTATCGCCTCTATCAGACACTGCGATAATCCACGCATCGATCGGCGAGCGAACTCAAGCGGAGGGTGTCGCGCAATCGCTCCTGGTAGCGAGCACTCGATCGCTGGAAGTGGGAGCCTTTTCGATAAGGGCCCTGCCAGCCGCAGAACCATTCTCATGGCAGCGCGACTTTCTGACGCAGATCGCGCTAGAAGCTCTCCACCCGTCCCGGAGGTCCGTCCCGACATATCCTTTGGCATGGTCGTGCGAGGTTGTCTGAAAGGGCTTGAATCGGACGTAACGTTAAGTTGTACAATCTTACGGTTGGCACGCATCTTCATCCGCCGCCGGGACTGGAAGGATCGACGAATGTCTGAGCTAGTCAGAACAACCCCGCGCCGGTTGGTCATGATCTTCATCCCCGACGGCTTTTCGGTCGAAACGTTGACGCAACGCGTCTTGACCGCCGTCTTAAGGCTGGCGGCTAGTTGCAAATGGTTGGGCATTGCAGGACCGCAACACTGTGGCTGCCGCAAGCCGGGCCTGCAGCGAGAGGGTGACGTCGGACGAGATCGATGCAGGGTTCGGTGCAGCACCAGTGCAGGGCGCGGCCTCTTCCCGATATTGAACCCGCCCCTCTCTTCTGCCGGGAGGCAGCCCCAGAAGCAGTCCGCCGAACGGGCTCTTCGCTCCGTTCATGCCGGCCTGCCGGCGCATGCTCGCCGCGCAGACTGCGACAGGCCGTGAGCCTCCAGAGGTTTTCAAAGGGCCTGAGCTGCAAGTGTCACTCGGCGTGAGCGGAACGGCACCGAAGAGATTGCCTGGTATCCTGGAGCAACAAATTGAAAGAGCCTGACGGCGGCAACAAGGTCTTGTTGATCGACCATATTGAAGGCCAGTGCCGGGCCATCATCGGCTTCAAGGATGGAGATACCAGAGCCGCCTATATGTGCGGCGAGCCTGTCTGTCAAAGACCGGGCAAGAAACAGTCGTCATGGTGCGCCTACCACTACGGGCAGATGCACACGACCGCCGCCGAGCCGAACAGAACGAGTAATCAGTCACCAGCGATTCGCCAGGCAATATCCGTTGATCGCAACCCTGGCAACATTCAATAGCTGCGTCGTGCTGCAGAAGGTGTGATTGTCGCTTGTGCAACGGGAACCGAACCATGTGGTGGGCCTCCCGAGCGCGTTGCGATGCCTGTCCGAACCGCTGCGCGGAGCTGGATCATATGGAGATTTAGTTGGACCTCTGCACGCTAGTTGAACGCAACGCAGCGTATGCTCCTGATAAAGCCGCCATCCGTTTCGAGGGGCAGACTCTAAGCTACGCGGGCCTCAATCGCCGGATATGGCGGGCGGCTTGCGCCCTCAAGAGCCAGTTCGGGGTAGAGCGAGGAGACCGGATCGCGATCCTTAGCCTGAACCGACCAGACTATCTCGTGCTGCTGTATGCGTGCGCGCGGCTCGGCGCAATTCTCGTACCTTTAAATTGGCGGCTCGCGCCTGCCGAGCAGCTGTTCATTCTGTCCGACTCAGGAGCAAACGTGTTGCTAGTTGAGCAGTCCTTCGATGCAGTCTTACCTGTTGTCTCGAGGGAACTGCCTTCTGTTTCTGTTGTCGGGCTAGACTTCACACCTATCAGCGGAAACAAATTGGACGATCTTCTGGACGCAGACTGTACTGACGGACGCAATCCGGGTGCGGACCTGTCTTGCCCGCTTTTGATCGTCTACACTTCAGGCACGACAGGACGACCGAAGGGCGCCGTACTGCGTCAGGAAGCGCTGCTCTGGAACGGCGTCATGAGTCAGCACATGCATGACCTCACCTCGGCCGATCACGCCTTGACTGTCCTGCCACTGTTTCACGTCGGTGGACTGAACATCCAGACGACGCCCAGTTTGCATCACGGTGCGACGGTTACTATCCACAGCCGCTTTACACCGGAGACCACTCTCGACGCGTTCGAGCGCGATCGACCCACGCTGGCGGTTTTGGTGCCGGCTATGATGCGAGCCCTGACCGAGAATGCCCGATGGGATAGCACAGACCTCTCCGCGCTGAGGGCAATCTGTACCGGATCTACTATGGTGCCCCCCGATCTTGTCGAGCTCTTTACCGCGCGCGGGGTGCCGGTCCTGCAAGTTTACGGTTCAACGGAGACCTGCCCGATCGCTGTGTATACGAAGTTCGGCGGGGGCCTCGCGCCCGAGGGATCGAGCGGCCTCGCAGGTCTGTGTTGCGAAGCTGCGATCATAGATGATGCTGGGCACACGCTGCCGGCCGGTGGCGCAGGCGAGATCGCAATACGTGGGCCCAACGTCTTCTGCGGATACTGGGAGGATCAAGAGACCACCCGCAAGGCTCTGGACGGTGGCTGGTACCGCACCGGCGACATTGGAAGTCGCGACGCCGACGGGTATTTTTGGGTGCATGACCGCAAGAAGAACCTGATCATTTCCGGTGGAGAGAACATCTATCCGGCCGAAGTTGAACGCGTGCTTATTGGTCATCCCGATGTTGCAGATTGCGCCGTCATCGGTCGACCGCATCTGCGTTGGGAAGAAGTACCGGTCGCCTATGTAATCAGGCGACCGGGCGCCCTGATCGAAGCAGAAGCGCTGATGGCGCATGTCCGGTCGCAGCTCGCCCGTTACAAGGTTCCGGACGAGATCATTTTCACGGCAGAGCTACCGAAAACTGCGTTGGGCAAGGTCCAGCATTTCATGCTGAAGAATGCTGGCGCAAAATCAAGTTACAAAGCAAATGGCAATTGAGTTCGGCGGATTGCACGCTAGCTGTACTTCTCAGCGATGCCGCAGGTCACATCGTGACGGCGCAAATTGAGCTTTTCGGACTGGCATTTACAGGCTGTGCTGCAGCGACTTCGCCAGCATCGAGGGTCTCTCACTCTGATCACATCCCAATGCGCAAAGGTCACTGATGCCGCGGATCATAATCATGAATGCCGGCACGGCGCAAATGTCGGGCCCCGATTTGGTAGCAGCTCAGCTTTCGCTCGCCGCCAACTCGGTTTACCGTTCGGCGTGGTTTGCTCAGGAGGGCGATCTGATAGTGTCCCCCCTATCAATTCCGACGGATCTGCTCTCCTACGTTGGCGCGACGCTCAATTTCGACGCCTCCAGTCTTTCATTGCTTGTACCTGGAAGCGGCCGAGAAGCGCCGATCCTCAACGATTGCGCACTGCTGTCCAACAGCATGGTTGAGCAAATCAACAGGCATATTCGTCAGAAATCATCCTGGACGATATATCCCTGCTACTCCAGCGAAGGTGTGGCGCGGCTGGCGTCCGTACTGGGTATACAGCAGACTGGCGACGAATTCGCTCTACAGCGTGGGCCTGATCTATTGAACCGCAAGAGCCACTTCCGTCAACTGTCGACAAGTGTCGCACTTCCGTTGCCCAATGGTTTTATAACGACGAATTCGAACGAACTGTTCCGAGCGGTCAACTCGCTCCGGCACGAAACCGGCAGGGTCATTGTGAAACTGGACAATGGGGCCGGCGGGGTCGGAAATGTCATTCTGAGCAGCAATGGAGACGGCCCGCTTCCCGGAGCGAGAGAGACCCGACAGATGACCTGGCCCTCGTTCGATCCGCACGCACTTTGGTCTGAGATGACAACTGCGTCATGCAAAACGCTGGTGGTCGAATCGTACCACTTGGCGCGAACTCCGTTCTATCTCGAGTATGAAATCGAGCATGATGGCTCAATCACTTTCATCAACAGTGGGAATATTCGACTACGCCGGAGCACCGATCGATCCGAACGCGCTCTGATCTGGACAGGACTTGAGCTTCCAAGCGATCTGGGCAATGAACAATGGTTGACTGCGCAGGCGCATGCCTACCGATTCGTATCCCTTGCCCGCAATTTAGGATATCGCGGACCGATTAATATTGACGCCATTTTCGCGAACGACGGACGGCTGCTATTCAATGAAGCGAACGGCCGCTGGGGTGGCGGCTCGGTGTTGCACAGCATTGCCGTCCGGCTTCTGGGGATCGACTACTCCGGCTCCTACGTTATTTCATCCGTGAGGGACGTTCGATCGAGTTCGCTCTGGTCTGCGCATGAACGTTTCGCCAAAGAGGGTCTTCTATTCGATGGCACACGCAAGCAGGGCGTCATCCCGCTTGCCGTTGACGAAGAAGCTGGCACGGTGGAGTGCCTCGTGATTGCGTACGACCGGGCCGCCGCCGGCGATCTGAAACAACGGCTCCTTACACTGGCTTAATTATTTGATGAGCCGGCGGCCGCCGCGTCTTCCTTATACTGCTCGATGAATGCTGCGTCGCCCAGACAGGCCTGTAGGTCAGGTTTGCCTGCGACTGGCACAGCTCCGCCCGCCGCCTGAGAGCTCCGCAGCTGAACCAGTGCCGTACGCACATTCGTGGCATGCCCGTTGCTATGAACTTCTCGATCTCTTCATGCAGCATCCCGTGGTCGAGCCGTTCAGCTATTCCCGACCCGCGGTTGGTAAAGAGCCAGCGGTCGAAGCCTAAAAGATAATCGACATTGCGCCTGGCTGTGTTCTCGGCGGCTCCGCATCTGAGGAGCTCTTCCCTGCCCCCGAGAATAAGCGGAATATCCGCATCGCATACACCAAAGGGTTCCAGGATCCAGCTGTTTTGCTAGATCCGATAGCTGTCGAGAACCTGACGACCCTATAACTTTCTACGAGCGCCCGACAACACCATCGCGCAGGCGCCGGAACACCCCCATTCGAAAACCGTGCCGATATCCTGCCGCGATGTTGTCCCAGTATTCTTGTGAGGCAGGTCGCGCGACTCTGTCGATCGTAGCTTCTATGGCTCCGATCAGCTTTTTGCCAGCCTCGGCGAAAGGCAGCCTGTAGAGCCGGTGTTTGCGCGGATCCCCTTAAGCCTCAATTTCGGTCGCCGAATTCCGCCATCCGCCGCAACGCTCCTCTAGCAAGCGGATCAGGTGACGATGGGGGCCAGCGAACGCATCTCCGCTGGTCCCTCCAAACCAATGGCTCCGGCAAAACCGTGTTTACTGCTCGAAGCACCTTGCTTCCGCTTTGAACCAACGTCTTGGCGCACCTCGCAGCGATGGACTACCTCGCAGGATAGATGTTCTGCAGGATTGGTGCGATCTGTCGATCTCACCGTCTGAAAGCTCTTCTGCCACTAGACTTATTCGCTAGTACTCGAGCTAACTTGCTTCATGACCGCTGGTAGAGCTTTCGATGACGCGCCGGTTTGTGCCGCTGCGCTTCGAACAGAAGTAGACCAGCGACCGGCGCTCCCCGGCGGAGACAGGCTTCACCTCATGGCGCAGCCTACATGTTGTGACGAGCACCGCACCAAACGGTGGTCGAAACACCTGCTGCTCGTAAGCGCTCGGATATACGACGAATTCACCACCCTCAAATTCTTGCGCGAGCTGCACAATTACGGAGTACTCAAAGTCTGGATCGCTCTCGGCATCCAGATGGATGCCAACAAACGAACCAGGAGGCATGCGATGCAACTGACATCTGCGAATCACATATTCCGACGATGCTCCCAAGATCGTTTTTAATGCGAAGCTGCGGTCCTTCCTTTCAAGCAGATCGATAATTTGCCCCGGCGCCGCGCCATCCACAGTGCTGGGATTACGGCCGGGCGGGTCCACCCTCACGCGTTTGACAAATACGTTGTGCGAGTCGCCAGCATCTCCCAACCGCACCTCTTCTTCGGGAATCTCAGCCTGCAGCTGATTGATCCTCGCCAGTTCATCTTGTGTAAATAACGTCTGGGGGCCGATCACGATCGTACCTTTTACCAGGAGCTCTATGCGGAATTTCGTCAGGGCCTCTTCTGACAGTAGGCCCTTTTTATGATTTGCTGAACGCGCCATTGGGTTCACTCCGGGGTTTGTTCTTCAATGCAGAGCCTCGGTCCTGTTTGCATCGAGCGGAATGCTTGTTCCCAATGCTCGCCATCGAACTCGACTATTCTGATGCCTTCGATCGTTCTTTTATCCAGGCATCGAACATTGATGCTGAATCCGGAGGGGTTCGACCGCGGCCGATAAAATGGCTTGACGCCGCAAACCCGACAAAACGTATGCCGGGCGATGTTCTTGTTGAACTGGTAAGTGGTGAGGAGCTCTTCGCCACCTTCAATCGTGAGCTTATCGCCAGGTACCAGCAAGTGCATAAATCCGGACATCTGACAGATCGAGCAATTGCATCGAACTGCCGAGAGCTGCTGCGGCGCCCGGACGCGGAATTTGACAGATCCACAGTGACAGTGGCCGCGGTGTTCGATTTCAGCTCGGTCATTTTGCTCAACTGAGACAGTCCGGAGCAAATCGTGGCACCACTGCAAGTTCAGTCGATAGGCTCGATCGAACTCGTCCAGAAAGAAACCATTGCGATCAGCCGGTACAAGTTCGCCAATGAGGCGGCCTGTCATTTCTGCATGATACTTCTCGGCTGGATCGCTTCCACCGACGTGGCTGCGGAAGTACTCAAGATCGTCGGGCCTCGCATCAAAGGTTTTGACCGTGGTGGTCCACAGCGCCTGGATCATCTCCGCAGCGTGCAGCTCAAAGGCGACCATGTAGGCGCAACGCACCACGGGGTCTTTTGCTGACAATCCGTCATAGAGAGAATGCAGGTACCGGTTGGTCGTCGTGCTATAGTTGGGACGTATTGCTTTGCCGAGCAGTCGCGATGCATCCCTTCTGAACAGGTTTGAGTGAAACTTTTCGGTCAGCAGAATGTCGGGTAGCGCGGCCTTGCCACCCTGGAGAATTCGGCCATGGCCGCCTGTCTCATCCCAGCAAAGAAAGTTTGCGACGACGCTAGTCAGCTCAATATCTCTGGGAAGATCACGATTATGATGCATTGCATCGAATATGAGATCCTTTTGCGATCCTGCCTGCAGGTAGGGAAACGCCTGCGACATCGCCAGGTATTCAGGAAGCAGGCTAGCAAACTGCTCTTCGGACAGCTCCTCAGCAAAGGGATGTGTGCCAGACAGAGCTCGCGCGCGCGCGGTCAAATGCGCGCAGATTATCTGCGCAGGCTGATCCGGCGAAAATCGAGAAGCTTGAGAAGACGTCATTTAGACGATAGCCATGAGGATAGAACAAGCCTTGAAGAAACGAATTCTCGTCGTGACCAACTATTGGCCAGTCGAGACAGAAGACACCGTAGGCGCGATGGCGCTTATGATCACCGTCGTCCCCGCGGCCACCCTTAGCCGGGCGTCTTGAGCTCAATCCTGTTCACACAAGGAGCACGCCCACTGATTGAAGCGCCGATAACCCTGTCGGATTACGATCCAGATCCGTCCAATTCTACGCATTGTCGGCGCCTCCAGGCATCACGCGCAGAATCATGTTGGGTTATTGGCCGGCGCAAACGCATCGGGATTTTGCGTCACAGGAACGCGCGTCTGTTTGCGCGTTCGTGCCTGGCTTGACGTCGGTCGTAAGATGCATCGAATCCTCGCAGTTTCTGCACATTGCTATTTCTGGCTGGCTACGCGCTTGGGACAGCGCTGCCGGAAGGAGGCGAACCTACCGCGCGCTTGAGAGCTTCGGCCAACATCTGCACGAGATGTCGGCAGTTCGGCCGCCACGAGCATCTGAGAAAACACCGCCGCTGGTTCTTGCCCGTCCCGCTTGCACTCGTCCGCTCCCGTTGTCTTGCACGTTTTCAGCAATCGCCGTGCCAAGCCTGGTCTCACGCCATAAGTTTCGGAATAGTCTGAGAAAACGTTCGTGCCGGCTCGTCAGGGCATGTCTTGAGTCTGACACGGCTTGCGTGGCTGTCGGAAATCGAGCAGCAAATAAGTGCCAGCCTCTGCCCGCGAGGGCATGCGGCCTTGACCGCCGAGATCGCCCCAACATGCCTCATAGCTGCCGTGAGCCGGCAAACGACATACCTCATGCATTTGTCCATTTTGGTTTGAAATGAAGTTAGCTTGCGGCAATTGACTTGATATCTGCTGGTGCTCCGCGAAATGGCGGCGAAATATGTGCACTAAGCTAATTATCGTCGAAAATACGCCGAAATGATCAGGCGCCTTCCGCGCGGCCGGTAATGTCACCAATGACAAAGTTACGGCCGGATGCAATTGGGCTGGCGTGAGGTTTTCCGAACCGGCCATTTTTGACGGGAAGGAAACTCGCGTGTCACAGACACTTATTCAGCACGGGACGGTTAAATCGCGCGTCAATGCGATCCTGCGTGCAACAAGCGGCAATTTCCTCGAGCAATTCGACTTTTTCCTGTTTGGCTTTTACGCCAGCGCTATCGGACGAGCCTTCTTCCCATCCGAAAGTGAAACAGCCTCCCTGCTCAACACCTTCGGCGTGTTCTGGCTGGGTGCCTTAATGCGTCCTGTAGGCGCAATCGTCCTCGGCGCCTATATCGACCAGATCGGCCGTCGAAAAGGCCTGATCATCACGCTATCGATCATGGCGATCGGTACTGTCATCATCGCCTTCTGTCCTGGTTACGCGATCATTGGCATTGCAGCCCCGATTATCGTTTTGGCCGGGCGGCTGCTCCAGGGGTTTTCCGCCGGCGTCGAGGTCGGCGGCGTTTCAGTCTATCTGGCGGAGATCGCAACCCCAGGCAATCGCGGCTTCTATACATCCTTTCAATCGTCCAGCCAGCAGGTCGCGATCTTTGTCGCGGCAAGCGTGGGATACCTACTGAACGAGTCGATGCCGGCCGAAACCGTCGCCTCCTGGGGGTGGCGCATTCCGTTTTTTCTCGGCTGCCTTATCATCCCGCTTATCTTCCTTCTTCGTCGAACGCTGGAGGAAACGCCGGAATTTCTAGGGATGAAGAAGCATCCGAAGGCCAGCGAGATCTTTGCCTCGGCGCTGGTCAGCTGGCGCAAAGTCGTTCTCGGAATGATGATGGCGATCCTGAGCACAACGACCTTCTATTTCGTCACCGTTTACACGCCCACTTTCGGCAAGACAGTCTTGAAGCTGTCCGCTCAGGACGCTCTCCTGGTGACGCTCCTGGTCGCCATGACCAATTTCATCTGGAACCCAATTGGCGGCGCCGTCTCCGACCGAATCGGCCGAAAGCCAGTTCTGCTCGGCATTGCCGGCCTTGCATTGGTGACAGCGTATCCGGCTTTGCACTGGCTGGTAAGCGCGCCCACCTTCGGCAAGATGTTGGCGGTCGCGATGATGTTATCGTTCTATTTTGGCACCTACAGCGGAACTATGTTGGGCGCGCTCGTTGAGATCGTGCCCGCGCATGTGCGTACGACTTGCTTTTCCCTGGCCTTCGCACTCGCGGCCGCCTTGTTTGGCACCTTTACGCCATTGGCTTCGACCTGGCTCATCGAGCAAACCAACGACAAGGCTTCACCGGGGTACTGGCTGATGTTCTCAGCCGCGCTCGGCATTATCGCGGCACTGACGATCTATCGGGGCACCGCCAAACCGTCGAGAACAGCCGACCGTTCACACCCTCACCCAAAGGACAGCACCTTGGGCGTGCAAACGGCATCGCTCTAGTCCGATGCTTCCTGATGCAGATGGGTTTCGCCTCGTCGTCGCTGGCCACCTCGAAGCTGACCTTGTGTTATGGTCTGACTAGCTTCTATCCAGATCAAGCGTCACGGCCGATGCCGCGAGATCGGCTTCGAGCTTGGGTTGATGCTTGAAAATGGCGTCTATCAGCGCCAGCGCCGGTTGCTCTGTGGCCTCAACCAAGGCCGCCTTCTCAGCGCGTGCAGACGGCGCGAACACTCGCTTGACGACGGTCGGCGAGCCCTTGAGTCCGCATTTAGAGATGTCCTCGACGCCGGCATCGTGCGCGCTCCATCTTACGATGGGCGCCCGTGCGGCACGTAAGGCATCCGCCATCGTGCCGCGCCGAATCTGGTTTGTTGCCTCCAGCATGGTGACGAGACAGGGAAGTCTCGTGTGCAGCACCTGGATACCACCTTCGGAACGTCGTTCCGCTTCGATTGTGTGTGCGGCGAGATCCAGGGATCTGACCTTGGCGACGTAGGTAAGCTGCAGCACGCCCAGCCGTTTTGCGATGCCGGGCCCAACCTGCGCGGTATCGCCGTCGATGGTCTGCTTGCCCGTGAAGATGAGGTTTACCGGGCCATATTCCTTACCAATCTTTCGGATGGCTGTTGCCAGTGCATACGTCGTCGCAAGGGTGTCGGAGCCCGCAAAACATCGATCGGTGAGCAGTACGGCGCGATCGGCGCCATAGGTCAGCGCCTTCCTCAAAGAATCTTCCGCCGAAGGCGGGCCCATTGTAAGCACGGTTATTTCGCCGCCGAACCGATCGCGCAGTTCCAGCGCGGCCTCAAGTGCAAAGAGGTCATATGGGTTGATGATTGTCGGCACGCCCTGACGCATGATTGTATTGGTAACGGGGTGCACGCGGATCTGCGCAGAGTCAGGAACCTGTTTGATGCAGACGACATTGTGCACGGAGTTGCTCCAAAAGTTGCGACAGCTGCGAAGAAGACAGCAAGTCTCGTACCATCACCGGCTCTCCTTGGACTTTGCTCGCCATTTCAAAGGCCTGCACCGAACCGATCGCGCGACCTGGCCCGCTTTTGCGAGGGACGAATACCGACAAGCGTCCAGGCCGCGCCATCCCGGTGCCGCCGCGAGGCACGTCCGGCAAATGACGCAATATCCTTGCGTTCAAAACCGCTTGATCTCGATTCCGTATTTCCTCAACGCGTAACCAATCTGACGCGGGGTTAGTCCCAGCAAGCGCGCTGCTTTTGCCTGCACCCATCCAGATTTCTCCATGGCCGCAATGACTCGCTCGCGATCGGCGATCTTCGCGCCGCTTACGAGGACTGTGCCAGGAGGGGCAGCTAGCGAGGCCAACTCGCTGCCGCCTGGCGGAGCCGGCGCGGTCGCTTCCGATATCGGAGCGATCGACTTAGCCAGTACCGGCGTGCTCGGCACCGGTGGCATGATCATCTGCTCCGATGTACTTTTCCACAGCATCGCGGAAAGACATTGGCCGTGGCAACAAGCGAAATCATTTCTCACGATCGCTGGCCCAGCGGACAACGTCGCCGTGCGCTGAATGCAGTTTTCGAGCTCTCGGACATTTCCGGGAAATCCGCAGTTCATGAGCACATCAATCGCGCTCGCCTCCAAGGTCAGCGTACGTCCGTTCTCGTTGTTGAAGTTCCTGAGAAACTCGCTGGCCAGCAGCGGAATATCACTCCGCCGCTCGCGCAGCGGTGGCAGGAGCAAGGGAACAACGCTGATCCGATAGTAAAGGTCAGCACGAAACTCGCTCTTTGCTACGGCCTCTTCCAAATTCCTGTTGGTCGCTGCTATGACACGAACATCGACCTTGATGGTCTGGTTGCTGCCGACGCGCTCGAACTCTTGCTCTTGCAGAACTCGCAGCAACTTCGCCTGGAACGGCGCCGAAATCTCGCCGATCTCATCAAGAAATAGTGTCCCTTTGTCAGCAAGCTCGAAGCGCCCCTTGCGCGAGCTGAACGCGCCGGTGAAGGCACCTTTTTCATGGCCAAACAATTCGGACTCCAGGACCGTCTCGGGCAGCGCCGCGCAATTCAGCTTGACGAAGGGCCGTTTGGCGCGTGATGACGACTCGTGAATGGCTTTGGCTACCAATTCCTTTCCGGTCCCGGATTCACCGCGCAGTAGAACCGTGCTGTTCGATTTGGCTACGATCGCGATCTTCTCGAGAAGCCCACGGAGCGCCGGACTGTCGCCAATGATGCCATGAACGTTGACCTTCTTGCGATCCCGTGCTGGTTGCTTCAGCTCAAACAATTGCTTTTGTAGCCGGTCCTTCTCAACCATCAGCCGTTCGCGATCGCAGGCGAACAAGCGATGCAGCTTAACTGTCTGTCCCACCAGGTTGGCGATCATGGCGAGCAGCCGCGTGTCATGATCGAGCCGCAGACTCGATCTGTCGTCCCGGAAACGATCGACTGTCAGCGTACCCACGACCTTGGGGTCGATGCGAATTGGAACTCCGATGAACGACACGGGCGTATTATCCGAGGCGCCCAGCAGCTCGAGGTCGGCAGCGCTGAATGTCGGATCGGCTGCCACATTTTCGGCGACAAGAGGCCGGTCCGCCGCGACTATTTGGTCGATCGCCTTTCGGGGCAAGCGCATCCGGTAGCGTTCGTCGCTGCCTTCGCTCCAACCGGCGCCTACCGTGATGTCGGGCATCCCGTCATCGTCGAACAGCGAGACGATACCGTGTCGCATCTGCACAAACGATTGGAGAAGATCGAGAACGTTGGCCAACGTGACCTCAAGCCGGCACGGAGCGTTCAGTATCTTCGATATTTCGAAAATACCGGTCAGTGCGCTCTCGCGCAACGGCTCGACGGAGAGCTCGCGTTCCGGCTCCACTTGTGAGGCAGGCCTTTCGCGTGAGGAAGCGATATGCAGCATGAGACGATCTCCGATGTTTTGATCACCTTCCCTGGCGCCTTCTTCTGGTTTGCGAACTTCGTTCTGCATGTCATTCTCGATCTAGCGCCAAGTGGTGACGAGATGACATAGAAACGTAACAGCTTTTCGTGGCACGACGATAAACTTTCAGTGCGTTTTGTTTTGCGGAATGGGTGACCGACGCCAGCGTAGAACACACGTTCCACTGCTGCAGCTTACGTCAGCTTCGTTGCCAGGCGAGGCCGATCACAGATGTTGCCCGCCGTTGATCGGCAGCTCGGCTCCCGTGATGTAGCTCGCAGCATCTGAGCACAGGAAGAAGATGACCTTGGCCACCTCATCGGGCGTTCCCACTCTGCGCAGCGGGATGGTTGGTACAAGACGCGCTTGGGTGTCGGGCGACAACATGTCTGTCCCGATTTCGCCGGGAGCGATCGCATTCACACGAATGCCGTGCGGCGCATAATCATGCGCCATTTCGCGTGTGAGACTTGCAAGCGCCGCCTTCGATGTCGCATAGGCACTTCCAGCGAACGGATGCACCTTCGATCCGGCTATCGAAGTCACATTGACGATCGATCCTGACCCAGCTCTCAACTCGTCAAACAAGCCCTGCGCGAGCAGGATCGGAGCCACGAGATTGAGGTGGAAGACCCTCATCCATGTCTCGGTGGATGTCGCCAAGGACGTTAGCCGGTCCCCATTAGGTGTTTTGGGCGAAATCCCGGCATTATTCACCAGCGCATGCAAAACTCCGCCGCTCAGACGTTTCTTCACTTCGCTCACCGCGCGCGGCAGCATTCGATGGTCGCTTAGGTCGATCTGGACATGATCCTCGCTCCCTGATTTCCACGGGCAGCGCTTGCCGTCAAACGGCTGGCGCGCGCAAGAAATGATACGCCAGCCAGCTTCGGAAAATAGCTTGGCGGTGGCGTGACCAATTCCGCGCGATGCTCCCGTTAGCAGCATCGCCTTCCGTTCTCCTCGATGCACGCCAACTTTATCGACATGAAAAGGACAAGTCGAGTGCATCGCCGATGGTGCGGCTGGGATCGGATCGTCATTTGGCAGATCGAGACCCACGCCCACCTCCTCTCCTGCGTGCTCGCTCACTCCAAGCAGGAATTGGGCCACCATAGCCGACGCGACGCCGCTCCGGCTTTGCGGCCTGGTGTCGCGGATGCAGAGCGCTCTGGCGGGGGCTGTGAGGCGTCGCGTTGTCTTTGCGACAATGGTGGCGCTAGCGACAAAATGTCAGGAGTTCGCCCTCCTCGTCGGCGCGAGCAATACAGGCCATGAGGCGTACGCTGAATCCTGAACGCACGATCGAAGACGCCAACCGCTGGGCAGAGTTTTTCGCAGCGCATCGGTTCACAGCGTCCGGCCCGTCGCCGTAGCTCGAGCGACCCAAAGCTAACGTAATCATCCCCGCACGTCCGATTTTCCCGCGCGTAGCCCTAACCTGTCGTTCACGGCCAATGATGGTATCAATTTGACCCCACCTCCGGGCTGTCTGTGAACAAGCATGCACCCTGGCTGCGCCAGAACACCTTCAGAAGATCGCTGTAGCGAACTACGGAAGACGAACACCCCGACAGAGCGGTTCTTGCCCGGGACCTCCTTTGTTTGCAGCGTCTGCGCTCCTTCGTGATCTCGCCCAGATGAAGCCGCTTTTTTTGCTGAACGGTGCAGTGCGCCCCGCGAATAAAATTTGGCGCCTCAGGGCCTAAACGATCAGGGCTCCAGCATGCCGCGACGCATTTGGGTAAAGGTGAGCGAGGTGATGAACAAATGGCTTTCGCGCTGCGTCACCATCTAAACCAGGAGCGGTTCCCACCGGTGCCGCTTGAGGACTTTCTGATGATGTTATTGGCGAGAGCCACGCTCATCAGGGTCGCCATTGTGCCCTCCTTCACGACGCCGTCACGTCCAGATCAGCGGCGGCGACCGGCGAGCGACGGGACGCGATCAGGATGCCGCCGGACTTCGGGCTCGCCGGAAACAGCTTGCTACATTGCGTATCGCCGATGCCCAGCTCCTAACCCTTCTCGTCCACTTAGGCGCAAGTGCTGGGACGAGGTCGTGGTCGGTCTGAAGGCCTTGAGGCTCGCACTGCACGGCGTCCGCTCTGGTGAGCGTAGGTCAGCAATTTTCGATTCCCTGTTTCCGTGGCGTAATAGCGCCGACTGCGTCGACTGTCCCGACTAATGCCGGCGGCGGGAATATGGGTGGTCCTTGTGCGACGTCAGGATCAACGAGATTGACGAGGCTCGCGCGAGGCAATGACGAAGACTGGTTGTACCTTTTTGAGCGCGGCGGAACGCCGCTTCACCGTGTTCGGGTGCCACGGTCGCTATTTGGCTGTTGGCTGTCGGCGTCCTTTAACGGAACCTCGCCACCACGAGCTGCTTTGGCAACAATTCTGCCCGCGGAGAAGAAGTGATAGTACTTCTCAATGCAAAGAGCGACCAACAGATCAATCAGGCGAGCGATCACTTTACGTCACCAGCTCTCGGGACGCTTCTTCAATTAAGATTAGCCGGGCCGGATCGTTCAGGTCGAACTCTACCACGCGTGGCGCAAACAGGCGCGCATAGCGCGTGAATGCGCTCGTCGGAGGAAAACGAATCGCAGTGTCGCACCTCGCAAGGAGATACATTTCGATCAAGGCGGAAAAGCCGCCCGCGGCTCCGAGCGCGCCACTATGCAATGGTCCGGCTTGAGGCGCCTGGAAACTCTTTGGCACCGTGAAGACATCAGGAAATGTCGCCGAAATCCTTTCGAGGACGAGCGCACTGTCCGTGCAAAGGAACAGCCTCACGGGTTTTGCGTGTGGCAACGCTTTCGCCATTTCGACGGCATTACAGACCTGTCGCAGGGCCCGCTCCGGATCGGCCCAATACGGGGTATGCCCCATAATGTCCTCGCCGTTGCCATGTCGAACATGAACGCCGATCATGCTGTAGGGCTCAAAGTGCTCGCGGTAGATCGCATCAATCCGGGCCTGAATCTCAGATCGTGGTTTGATGCTCCGAAAAATTTCCCGTTCTGCTTCTTGATCGCAGCGCCACATCAGGCAGGCGTCACACACAACAGTGTTCGCGTCACTGTCTTGCTGGCTTTGAAACAATTGATCGAGTTCGTCGCGCTCTTTGAAAATTTGCTCGTCCGGCCGATAGACGCAGTCGATCGATGGCTTATTCCACCAACTCGGGAAGAATGGTCCTGGAAACGAGCGCTGATTGATCTGGTCGTCGCAAATCACCCGTACGCCGGCAATGTCTTGAACTGGCTCAAAGAACACTGGAAAGGCGTTGATGAACGGTTGGTCGAGATAACAGGATCCTCGCCAATCGATGACCAGGTTTCGCCCGGTCCGCTGTGCAAAACGCCAAGCTGCCGCCAGCGACCACAGGCAGTCACCGAATCCCGTACGTCGTCGGGACACTACGAACCTATCATTCCTCGAACCGCTCTGCATGGCCACCTCCCGGGCTCCTGGTTGGACAAGAGACGCAATTGCAGACATCTCATGTATCATCTCGTCCGACGTCACAGTCTGAAATCGCGGTGCCGGCGAGCTGCGTCGGTAGAACTTCATAGCAGTGCTATCCGTGATGGGCCGCGTTCTCGCAACACCTTCCGTCTTTTCTTGAGCGGTGTTGCGGCGACGTGCCGATTTCAGCCGGATGCCCGATGCCCCCGTGCGTCGGATGGCCTGGCCTCCTCCATGCAGGCATCGACATGGCCATGCTCATGAGTTACGGCTATGTTTCGCTTTACACTGTGTTGCGGCCGCAATCCGCGCGCGGCGGATGCAGACGAACGCCTCGCAGCTCCCACACGAGCCGCAATTCCTTCACGAGATCTTCACGCTTGGCCTGGCCCAGCATGGCTCCGTCGAGCAGCCCGCCGAGCGACGCCTCGCCCTCGACCCGCATCAAGATCTCGAAAAGCTCATGTGAGATACGCATACTATCGCGGGCGGAATGTCCCGTGCGGATCTCGCAGACCGTCTCCTGACGATCTACCGCTACGTGAGAGCGGACACGATGAAGCGATGCATAGGGTGGCAATGAAACGCCCAGTGCACTCCAATCCTCCAATGTTGCCGTCCGCTTCTTGACCAGGAACGGCCCGACCACAAGTCCGTCCAAATCGGTCGTCAAGAACGTAACGATCGCGTCTGACACCGAATCAACGATCGGCTCGGCATTGTTGTTAAACGACGTGTTTAGAAGAATCGGTATGCCAGTTATCTTCTTGAACGCGTTGATTAAATCCCAATAAGCGGGATTGGTCTCGCGCGACACCGTTTGCAGCCGAGCGGTGCCGTCAACGTGCGTGATAGCACCGAGCACGCTACGCTGGGCTTCATGCACGCGAACGACAAAGTTCATGAACGGCAGCTCCCTCGTGCCGCCTGGAAGCTCGAAGAACTCGCTCGCATCCTCAACCAGCACAGACGGCGCAAACGGACGATAACTCTCGCGCTTTTTGACCATCTCGTTAATTCGATTCTTGTTATCGGCTGGCCGCGGGTCCGCAAGAATGCTGCGGTTACCAAGCGCACGTGGGCCGAATTCAGAGCGGCCCTGAACCCAACCGATTACAGCGCCATTTGCCATCCATTCTGCCGCAATGGATGCTATGTCATCACTTCGTTGAATGTCGAGGTGGCCTGACCATGCGTTGAGCTCACGCTCTATGGCTTGCTCGTTGCCGAGATCGGGTCCCCAATAGACGTCCGGCAGTCGCTCGCGCGGCGCCGGCCTGCCCAGCTCGTTTGATACGATCAATGCAGCGCCGAGCGCGCAGCCGGCGTCGTGCGCCGCGGGTTGAACAAAGATGTCATCAAATAGCCCGGAATAAAGCAGCTTACCGTTCAGCGTGCAATTATGGGCTACCCCTCCAGCCAGGCACAAGCGTGTCATGCCCGTCGCTTCACGATGGTGCCGCAGGATGTGAAACACGATTCGCTCCAGCGCCTCCTGCAGCGAAGCGCTGACATCTCGATGCTGTTGGGTGAATGGCATTTCTTTTCGGCGAACCTCGATGTGGCGGACCAGGGCCGGAGCGATGCGATCCAAGTGAACGCGATAGCCACCCTTGTCCAACAACTCGTAGAACTGTGCAAAGAGTTCGCGATAGGGAGCCGGATCACCATACGGGGCAAGCCCCATCACTTTGTACTCGTCGAACAATCCGTAGCCGAGATATCGGATCGTCTCGAGATAGAACAGCCCCAGGGAGTTACGTTCCGGGAAGCTTGCAAGTTGCGCAATTTCGATGCCAGACCCCACCGCCAATAAGCCGGAGAGAAAATCGCCACTACCGTCGATCGTCAAAATGAGACTTTGTTCGAACCCGGACATGGCAAACGAGCTCATGGCATGCGCTTCGTGGTGATTTACGAAGGAAAGCCGCGACGGATCGATCTCGGCGTCGAACTCCCGTGCGAGCAGCTGGCGCATCAACAGTTTGGCGTCCAAAGGAACGGGCTTGGAAACAGAAAGACGCTCGAGCATTGCATTGCAGTAGGCTTCAGTCGCGTAGAACGCGATACGGTCGATCTCGCCGAGTTCAACTCCTGCGGTAGAAAGACAGTATCGGATGGAGTTGCTCGGCAACTTGTTGGAGTGCTTGACCCGGTTGAGGCGCTCCTCTTCGACGGCAGCAATCACGCGGCCATCCTGCACAAGGACCGCAGCGCCATCGTGAAGAAATGTACTCGGGAGCTCTGGTGATCTTTCATAGATTCTGTCAAGACCACCACTTAATCCAAGGCACAACATCCAGCTCTCCATTTGATCATGGCGGGAACGACAACTGCGTTCCACCTATCCAATCTGTGCGGTCACGCTCCGTCGGGTACGCGGGCCAGACAACACAATACAGCTTCGCAATTCCGTCTCGGCGCCTCGCGACAGACGCTGAGAACGTAGCGGTGCCGCCGTCCGCGCCGATCGACCGAACAGACGGCCGGAGACGTTGCTCGATCGCGACCTCTCCAGTCCATCGCAGTGGCCGCTGCGACAGACCAGGTCATCCCGAGCTACCGCACGACGCATCGTGACTGTGACTTTCTCCATTCTGCGGAACTCACGTCAACGCAGCAGACGGCGCCGAAATACTGCTATCGACGCAAAAAAGGGCACGACCGTGTAAACGCAGAGCGCGGCGACATGCAGGGCAACACTGTCGACACCGCGTTCAAGCATCGCTGGGCGAATAAGGTCAACCGAATGTGCGAGAGGCAACAAGCCGACGAAATGCTGAAATGAGCCGGGCAGTTGGCTCGTCGGAAAGACCACGCCACACAAAAACACCATAGGACTGAGGACAAGTGTCTGGTAAAATACGAAGTAGTCGTAACTTGGCGCAAGAGATATGACGACCATGGCCATGCTGGCGAAGACAAGGCCAGTAAGGGCGATTGTTGGCATCGCATACAGAATGGATAGCCAGGATGCATACCCCAGCGCGACAGCGACGATCCCGATCGCTGTTCCGGCCAGAACGGACTTAGTGGCCGCCCACACCAGTTCACCCAAAACGATATCGCCAAGCGTGAGCCCAGTGGAGAGGATTGCTTCCCAGGTACGCTTGGCGTCCATGCGTGCGAAGGCCGCATACATAGTTTCAAAGGTCGCGGACGTCATGGCACTGGTCGCGACCATGCCTGCCGCAAGGAACGCGATGTACGACGTCCCCTCAACGCGCCCCACGATCAGCCCAAGGCCAAAACCGAGGCCAAACAGATTGGTCAAGGGGTCTGCGAGGTTGCCGAGAATCGATGCCATCGCAACTTTCTTCCATGCTAGGAAGTTCCGACGCCATACCGCGATCCAGTTGTACGCGTTTGTGGGCATCACCGCCGCATAACTTTCACCCATAACTCACTCCATCTCGCGTCCGGTCAGCCGCAAAAACACGTCTTCGAGATTTGGGGGACGCTGCAGAACACGAAGTCCCGCTCGCCCCCGCAGTAGCACGCGGAGCTGCTCCGGATATGGCGCATAGCAGAAGAGCGTCTCTCCACTCACTTCGATGTGCCGCGCATGGGGCCTGATCAGCTCACGGAGCTGACGTGGATCACCTCCATAGATTTCGACCACGTTGCAGCCGATATGCTCGTCGATTAGCACATCTGGCTTGCCTTCGGCGATCTTGCGTCCGCCCTCGAGGACACACAGCCGATCGCACAGGCGTTCGGCCTCTTCCATAAAGTGAGTGGTCAAGAGGATTGTCTTGCCACGCGCCAGCAGAACTCGCAGGCGCTCCCAGATCAGGTGCCGTGCGTGCGGATCCAGACCAGTCGTCGGCTCGTCCATTACGAGCAGATGCGGGTCATTTATTAGCGCGCGTGCCAAGGTCACTCGCCGCTTCATGCCACCCGACAGTTCTGACACCCGTGCGTCCGCCTTGGTTTCGAGCCGCGCGAACTCGAGCAGCGATGGTACGACGGCTTCGATCTTGCGGGCGCTCATGCCGAAATAGCGACCAAACACCAGCAGATTCTCGCGTACGGTAAACTCAAGCTCAAGGTTGTCGAATTGTGGTACGACGCCGACCCGCATGCGTGCGACACGCGCGCGCGCCGGCACAGGTTCATTGAGTACCATTATCTTGCCTGCGTCCGGCGAGATCATGCCGAGGAGCATGCGGGCGATCGTGCTCTTGCCGGCTCCATTTGGCCCGAGTAGACCAAAGCACTCTCCGCGGGCAACCGAGAACGACAGTTCATCGACGATAACTCTGCCGCCAAATGACTTTCTGACGCCGGCAAGGTCGATTGCTACGGTGGACATGCTCATCTTAGGCCGACTGGAGCCGTTTAGCCGGCGGTTGCTTCCTTACGACCGGCTTGGTCCAGAGCTGGCCATCACACCACACATGCTCAACGCGCCCCCATTGACAGGCCGCCGCGGCGTCCGGAAAGAATCCACGCCCGTTCAGGTTCGCGCTCGTATTGCAGAGCAACGGAAGCCCCGTAAGGCGCTCGAATTCGATGAGAAGCTCAGCGACTTTGTGTGGAGAGCTGCGCGAGATTGTCTGCAGTCGCGCTGAACCGTCCAGATGAATGACAGCAGGGATCTTGTCGCGCCATTCCGCCCTGGTTTGATGATCGAACAGCATGTACGGATCCGGCGTACCTGGGTTGAATATCTCTGGCGCGCGATCCTCCAAGCAGATCGGCGCCACCGGTCGGAAATGCTCACGACACTTAATGTCATTGAGATGATCCTTCATGGCTGGTGACGTCGGAGCCGCCAGAATACTTCTGCCGCCCAACGCCCGCGGACCCAGCTCGGCGCGCCCGGACAGGAACACTACCGGCTTGTTGTCGGCGAGAATGGCGGCAAGCTCGCGCAGACTGCACGGCTCGGACTCCCATTCCGGCAACTCCTCGGTCGCCTGCAGAGCCGGACCGCTGTAAACAGACCATTCCAACGGTCCAAACCCATTTCGCGCCGCCATCGCCGCGCAAGCAGCACCTATTGCCGAGCCGCTGTCATTCGGGAAAGGCGGTACCCACACCTCGTCGAACAGGCCCGTCGCGCGAAGCGCACTATTCCACTTGATGTTGAGACCGCACCCACCTGCCACACATAGATTTCGCGCGCCGGGAAGAGAGGAGTGCTGCAACAGAGCCATCGCGATTTCCCGAACCAGAAGACGTTCCAAGAACATATGAAACGAGGCAAGGATATCCTCCGCGCGTTTGCCCGTAAGGCGCACTGCGCTTGCCTCGAAAAAATCGTGCGTGGCCGCAAGTAATGCTTCTGGATTGTGGATGTCTGCGCGGTAGCGACGAGCCTGCTCCGTGTCCGCGGCAAAGCGCTTCTCGTAGAGTTCTTGAAAAACTGCGATAACGCCTTCGTCGACAGAGCCAAGCGCGATGTAGGCCATCAGCTTGCCGGCGATACCCAAATCCCAACTGGTGCGGCTCGGCTGCCTGTAAGGCCCGAAATGAAGGCCGGCGGCAGCATAGGCCTGACCAATCATGGGAAACAGGGATCCCATGAGCCGCGCGCCGCGAGGTTCGACATAGTAAAGGCGGGGAAAGATGGATCCGTCCCATACCAGACAGAACGCGGGCTTTCTCGTACTGGCAAAGGGGCTGGTGCTATAGGCTGACGCGACGTGGCCCGTGACGTGCGGGTAACTATTATACGGAAAGACCTTGTCGCCTAGGATCAGGCCAAACCCTTCGACGGAATCAAGAAGGCCTTCAGCATGACGCTCGACATATGGTCCCCCTTTCAGCGTGATCGGCACCGCCCCACTTAAGACCTGGAACCGCGACTCGATCTCTCCATCCCAGCCATCGATAACGAACTGATCAATGTCTCGCGGATCAAGACCATGCTCCACCAATGCACGCACGACTTCATCGAGGTTGTCGATGGATTGATAGCGCGGGTTGTTGCCGCGCTTTTCCTGCTCGGTGCAAAATACGAGCCGCCCATCCTCGACGAGAGCAATTCCGCCGTCATGTGTTAATTTGATGCCGCAGATGCGCATACGACCCCCTGATCTAATGACCGACGATAGAGCGTTTTAACTACTGCCCCGACTTCCGGAACAGGACGAGCAAGCAGTCTTCGTTGACCGACGCTGTTTGGCAGTGCAGACGCTCCACCTCCAACAAGCTCTCCTTGAAGAGAGAGATCACCGTCTCGGCACCAGCGGCATGACCCCAGTGTCGACAGATGGCATCCCGCGCGGACCCGAACACCAGAACGCCGTCTGGGGCGAGCATGCTCACCAGATTGCGGACCGCCGCGTGCATCTCGGAAACGTCATTGAGATAGTAGAGAACCTCGGCGACGACGATCAGATCGAACTTCTCTGTGGTCGAAAATTGCTGAATATCGCAGGTTATCCAATTTACATGTGGCCGATGTCCGGTCCGTAGGCGCGCTCGTTCGATCGCCTGCGGCATGACATCGACCACTGTTAGCCGGCGGCAACGCGGTGCAAGTATTTCAGTGAATGCCCCGGCTGCGCATCCGACTTCGAGGGCATGCTCGATAGCCCCATTGCAAGACGACATCCGGAGCATCTGCCCGTACCGTTCCTGCTCGAACGCACTGCTGTCGAGATGCCATGGATCATCCACAGCGAGCTCGCGTTCCAGTAGTTGATGGTTCTTGTACACAGTCATACGCCGATAGACCTACTTATACGCGCTCGATCGTTTCCGACCGCAAATGCTCTCCGGCGCCGCCAAGCGCGATAGACGGTGAGGAACCGCTGCCTTCGGAGTTGTGCCAGACGCCTCCTCTGTAGCCGCAAGACCCGCTGCACTGTTCGGCACCGGCATGATCTGCTCATTTCCTTCAGTTGGCTCATTGACGATCGTGCGCGACAGCCAATCGCTGTTGCTCAATGTACAAAGGGCATACGCTTTGAGTGGTAGTAAAAGAAAGATGTTTATCGGTGTGTGGAGCGAGAATCCGAGAAATCGCAATTCCCCCGCCCGAAGTGCAGCTACACTGCACCGAACCATCGTCATCGCCGCAATTGTCAAGCCTGTCCACCAGGGTACAGATCCGTCGACTGCAAGTTCGGCAAGCGCAGCCAGTGCTGAAAGGGCGAGTAGCAGTGGGCCAAGATTCTGCCCGACAACGTCCAGTGTGAGGTAGCCATCGAGCTCCGGCAGCAGACGCAATGCGAGAAACGTATCGCGAAAGGTGCTGCGCGCCCAGCGCAGTTGCTGACGCAGGTATGGCCCGAGAGTGTCAGGGACAAGCGTTGCCGCAATCGCGTCCGGAACATACTCGGTTCGGAATCCCGCCTTGAGCATGAGAATCGTCAAATGGCGATCTTCGCCAAAATCACTCGGCTTGCCGCGAAAGAATTGCGTTTCGTATTGATCAAGCAGCAGGGCAAGTGCAGAGCGACGATACATCGCACATGGACCGCAGCAGCACATGACCGCACCGAACCGAGCTTGCGCCGCGCGCTCTTCGTTGCACGCCAGCCAGTATTCCATATCGATCAGACTGGTCAGCCATGTATCGTTACGATTGCTCGCTACCAGCTGGCCCATCGCGGCACCAATGTCGGGATCCCGCATCTTCGCCGCAAGTTTGGTCACCACGTCAGCGGCCAGTATCGTATCGGAATCGACGTTAAGCACCAAGTCACCGGACGAGCCGCGTATTGCGGCGATCTGCGCCTTGCGCTTGCCAACATTCCTGGCGAGCAAGATGATGCTGAAGCGCGCATCGTTGGCATAGATCTTATGTACAGGCCCTACAACGTCGCGATTTGCCGAGCCATCGTCGACCAAATAGATCCGCAGCTTTCCTTCGTAGTCTTGTCTGGCGAGCGACTCCAAACACTGCGCGAGCGTGTCCGGTTTCTCGTTGAAGCAAGGCACGATAATATCCACACTTGGCAGAACCGGCGCGGATTGTCCCAGATCGTTCCGCGGCGATGGGGCATTCCCCCGCCGCGCATACAGCGCCTGCGTGCTTTTGTAGATGGTCGAGAGCAGCGCGTAAGACGAAACCGCGGCGGCGCTGGTTGTAGCGAGCAGGTCCATAGGGTGCCAGTTGTTGTTCAGTGAAGCTGAGGGAGCGGGCGGATCACGAAGCCGCGGCGTTGTAGTGCTGGAACTAGGTAAGAGAGCGCTCTAACCGTCTGGTCTCGCCGAGTTGCACCAACGCACGGTCCGTCCTCATCAGGAGGATATCCATCGTGCAGGAGAACAATCGAACCCGGTCGAACGGCTCCGAGTACCGAAGTCACAATTCTCTCCACCCCGGGCTGGGACCAATCTCTCGGATCGACCGACCAGTGCACAGCCGTAAGACCCGCCTGTGCCGTTGTAGCGAGCACCTCTTCGGTCCATTTACCGTAGGGGGCCCGCATGTGCCTGGGCGCAGCCTGCGGACACGCCGAACGAATCGCTTCGCTGGCCATTAGCACCTCACCGCGCACCTCAACGGGCCCGCATCTGGACAGATCCGGATGCGTCATCGTGTGGTTCGCCACCTCATGGCCTTGTGCGATCATCCGTCGAATGAGCTCGGGTTGCTCGGCTGCGTAGGTACCGATCACAAAGAACGTCGCTGGCACCCGATGGTGCGTCAACACATCGAGAACCTCTGGCGTGCAAAATGGATTTGGCCCATCGTCAAAGGTCAAATAGACAGGGAAGCTTCCGCTCACATCAGCGTAGTCGCAAGGAACGGCGGACACGGGGATAAGGTCTTTCACAGCTCGGGCCCGTTCCGATCGATCATCGCGCCGGCGGGCCACTCGCTGATCGCGCTTTGAACCGGGAACACCACCACGATCACCTCTTCGATGCGGATCGGCGACAAATTGGGATAGACATCCGGATGCGTAGAGCGGACGCGAAGGCCTGACATGAGGGTCGCGAGGCCCTGTCTTTGCACCAGTCGGGTAAGATGCTTCTCAAGCGCGGGCCGGACCGTCCCGAAGCCGAACGGGACTCCAAGTTCGTGCAGCATAGGATACATCACCCGCATCGCGTGGCTGATTCCAAGACCCTCGAGATCCGGCCGCACGGCATACAGCCCAAGTTCGGCCACGAGCAGATCGATTGCACCAATCTTGATGAAGCGGCGCAGTAGTCCGACGTGAGCAGCTACGCCATGGGCGTCGCGACCAATCACGCGGACCTCAGGCCTAGCGCCGGCCCAACTTCTGTTGCCTTCAAATGGCTGCGCATTAAAAGCACCGGTCGGCCCGTAACTCTTCCGAAAAAATTCGGCGAGCTCGGCATGCTCAGCAAGCCGCAGGTCGTTTTCCCAGCGAACGCTCCAATGAACTTGAGCGCGCGCAGAAGGAGCTTCCGCAGTGCGAGATGCGACCATGTCCATTGCAGGCTTTCCTACGCGAGTCTTTTCAAAAGCGGGGCTCAGTCACGCAAACTCACTCACCGGACGCAGACCGATCGAGAAATTCGCCGTTGCATTTCGTTGGACGCCGGTTTGCCTTTGCGCGCCCGGCAATGGAGCAGATCGCTTGGTGTGACGCTTTTATGAGCGATCAGTTGATCGCTCCGTTGAGGCTTGTCGTTTCGACCGAATGCTGTGCCGAAGGCGTACCGACGGGGCGATTCGATCGTGCAGATGTTATCTGCACCATGGAGCCCTTCTGCCTCGTCTATAGCGGCCATCGGCGATTTGCCGCTAGTGACCGGACCATCGATGCGGAGCATCTCGTTGAGAGATCGTCTCAACGACACTAGATCAACTTGGTTCTCATGCATCTTCAACACGCCCCGAATGCGATTGACAGTCGAGCCAACGGACTGTCGCCAGATCTATTTGGCATTCGCGCTCTGCGCCTGCCTCTGTATCACGACACTAGGGCGACGCTGATCGGGCCCTCAAGTGTACGCGGGTAAACCGCCGATATGGAAAGGGTTGGGATACACATACGAAGGTTTACTGAGCGCTTCGATAAGCGAGTTGCGCTGGTCAAGACCGACGCCACTCGTACGCCTGCGCGTATCACAGCTGCCCAAGAAACCCATAGCGGCCGCTCACGTTCAAGGGGTTGTCCAGAGCCCGCGCACCACCAACAGCCATCATGGTGTTCCAACTATTTTCCAAACTGATGTTTGCTATCCAACATCCCGCAGTTTGGTAAAATCGATTGTTTCGATAGAATGCATCCACACGATGGATAGACTAAAAGATGCGCTTCAAAGGCCTCGATCTTAACCTGCTCGTTGCGCTCGATGCTCTGATGACCGAGCGCAACCTCACCGCCGCGGCGCGTACAATCAACCTGAGCCAGCCCGCTATGAGCGCGGCAATCGCGCGGCTGCGCACCTACTTCGGCGATGAACTTTTCACGATGCGCGGTCGAGAGCTCGTCCCGACACCGGGCGCGGAAGCGCTCGCGGGTCCCGTTCGCGAGGCCCTGTTGCACATTCAGCTTTCGATTATTTCACGAGATTCGTTCGACCCTGCTCAGTCCAACCGTCGCTTCAGGGTCATTCTCTCCGACTTCATGACGATCGTCTTTTTTCGACGAATTATGGACCGCATCGCACAGGAAGCCCCGGCTGTGCGCTTTGAATTGCTGCCCTTTTCGGATGAGCCAGACGAGTTGCTCCGCCGAGGCGAGGTCGACTTTCTCATTCTGCCGGAATTGTTTATGTCGAGCACTCACCCCAAGGCGACGCTGTTCGACGAGACTCTCGTGTGCGTGGGATGCCGCACGAACAAGCAGCTGTCACGCCAACTGACATACGAAAACTATCTTTCGCTGGGTCACGTTACGGCCAAATTCGGACGGGCGCCCAGGCCCAACCTGGAAGAATGGTTTTTGCTTGAACACGGTTTAAAGAGACGGATCGAGGTGGTAGTGCAAGGCTTTAGCCTTATCCCACCCATAATATTGGACACCCGCCGTATCGGCACGATGCCTTTGCGACTCGCGAGGCATTTCGAAAAGCGGATGCCCGTGCGGATTGTCGCACCACCCTTGCCTCTGCCCACATTCACCGAAGCATTGCAATGGCCTGCGTTCCACAACACCGACCCAGCGAGTGTTTGGATGAGGCGAATATTGTTGGAAGAGGCGTCCAACATCGCATCGGGCCATCTCGAGACATCTACACGCAGGCGATGTTAAGTTCAGCATCGGACGATTGGGCCGTGTCTCGAGTATGGCGGCACGCCATTAATTCTCCGCCGACGCTTTCTATTTCTCGATGCGCGATGTTGCAAGCATCTAACGATGGATTACGACTCGCTAAGGTGGCTTGGCAGGTCGTGCACCAAAATGTTCCGGTTGAGGTTGGGATACACGCGATAATGCTCGACGGACGTCGAGCATTAGGCTGGTACATAACGCTTGTTGGTGCGCAAATTTCCGGCACGTTCAATTATTCGCTTGAATCCCACGCTGCGTGAGGTTGTAGGCTGCGCGCCTTGGCTCGCGCTGCGTTAAACGGCGGTCGACCGTGCGCACAGCCGAACTCACGGCGTTGGCGGAACAACTTCGACTGGTGCCAATAGTTAACGACCGGGTCTTGTTAACCAGGTTGGCCCGAGCGGCGAGCCTAATAGCTTCGGGCTTGTACCGGTTTCCGGTCTCTGATGTCCGCCAACGGCCGAACTGTCCATCGTTGCGATGATTCCGCGACTTCCTCTCGCGATCGCAAGAAGGACGAAACCGATTCGGACGAGCCGGTGAGACCGCCCCAAGCGCGGCCGCGGCCGGTCGTTTATGCAACGCACGCACGTTTACGCCGGACAAGAAGATATGCGTTTCAAAGGATTGGATCTAAATCTTCTCGTCGCTCTCGATGCTCTAATGACCGAGCGCAGCCTGACTGCAGCGGCACGCAAGATCAGCCTTAGCCAGCCCGCTATGAGTGCAGCTGTCGCCCGACTGCGCTCCTATTTTGGCGATGAGTTGTTTGTAATGAGAGGACGAGAACTTGTCCTGACCTCACGCGCGGAGGGACTCGCCGCTCCGGTTCGTGAGGCGCTGATGCACATCCAGCACTTGATTATCGCGCGGAACGCCTTCGACCCTGCCCGATCAAACCGGCGGTTCAGGATCTGCCTGTCAGATTTTATGACGGTCGTATTCTTCCGCCACGTCGTGGAGCGTGTCGCGAGAGAAGCACCCAACGTCAGATTCGAGCTCGTGACCCTCACCGATGAGCACGATGAGTTGCTTCGGCGCGGCGAGGTCGATTTTGTCATCCTGCCGGAACTATTCATGTCCGGTACGCACCCCAGAGCGGCCTTGTTCGAGGAGAGCCTTGTTTGCGTGGGCTGCCACACGAATCGTCACCTACTGAGGCGGTTGACATTTGATCGGTATATGTCGATGGGCCACGTTGCGGTCAAGCTCGGAGGCACACGCAAGACCTTCGTCGAGGATTCCTTGTTGCACGATCTCGGGATCAATCGGCGCATCGATATTTTGGTGCAGAGCTTCAGCATGATCCCGCCCCTGCTAGCGGGCACAGGCCGCATAGGGACCATACCCTTAAGGCTCGCAAAGCATTTTCAAAGAACCGCGCCGCTTCGGATTGCCGCGCTTCCCCAGGCATTCCCCACCTTCACCGAGTCAGTCCAATGGCCAATCCTTAATAGCAGCGACCCAGAAAGCATCTGGCTGCGAGAAATATTGCTGCAGGAGGCCGCTCGCGTAGCAACTGCGCGTGAAGAGGCGTTCAACATTAGCAATCCGGAGCAAGCAAATGATGCCGGCGGCTTCGCAGGATCTGTCTCGCCGCTAGCGTAAGGCCGTTGCCAAAGGTGAACGAACCCGGCACCCGGACGGTGTCCCAACGCGTGCAATTTTGCATCGCCTCGCTCGAAGTCGTTGTCTCTCGTCAAAGCCCCTCATAGTTGGCGATCGTCACAAGCCCGCGCCGATGGCGAATCGGTTGCGGCGCTCGCAATCATCGGGCGCTTCGGCATCGTCGGAGATCCAGCCCACGAGCAGCCAACGCAGTGCCGATTGGTTGTGCATATGATGTTTGACTTGCGTCGGCCACGCAAGGCATCGCACATGCGTGTTGCCCTGTCGCATCACCCTGGAGCGTATCGCATCTTTGCTTATCTCGCGCCGCGGGTCTGACTTCTTTTGGCCCCACCTCGGCCAAACGTCTTGACGAGGTGCGCTATGCCAACACAATGACGAATAAGGAGCCGTACGTTGGAGCAATACAACGGAGTATTCGATCCCGAAGAGCTTTCTTTCTTGGGGAGCCTTTTTGACAGGACAGTCTTCGCGCTGCCGCCATCAATGCGAACTCCGGATAATCGAACGGCGATCGCCAAACTGATCCTGGAGCGTACAGCGGCAGGCAATACCCAGCTGGCATGCTTAACTAACCTGTTGATCACCCTTTCTCCTCAGGGTTGATCGCGCGCCGTTCTAAGGATAGTCACCACTTCTGCGCTGGAATGGAAGACGATCCAGCTAGAGCTTTGAAATGGCTTGAATCCAACGTGACGTCAGGTTGTAGGCTTTGAAATTGAACAACATGAGCAAAGCTACACCAAGACGGCGTCGATGGCGCATTGGCGAACTAGCGGAAGCGACCGGAGTGACGGTACGCACGCTGCATCATTATGAACACACCGGCCTGTTAGCCGCTTCAGAGCGCACGGATGGCGGCCACCGGATGTACGACCGCGAAAGCGTCCAGCGGGTTCACCAGATTCGGGCGCTACGCGAGCTTGGCTTCTCCCTTTACGAGATCCGTAAAGCTATGGAGGGAACGACTTCGCTGACCGACCTATTGCGCAAACATTTGGAGCGTATAGAGCTTCAAGTTGCTCGAGCAACGCTGTTGCGAGATCGATTGCGCAACATGACGACCGACAGGGACGTTCAGGTCAGCGTGGATGAGCTACCTGCCACCTTGGATGCCATGTCGCGGGTTGAGACACGTAGTCAAGCGTCCCGATGCACATGCAGGTTGGCTGCAGAGCGCGAGGAGCGATGGCGACGCATTCGGGACGACCTGCGCGATTGTATGGATAGAGGCGAACACCCTTGCGGCGATCGCGCGAAGGCCGTCGCGATTGCCGCGCGCCTGCTGATCGGCGAAATCGCTGGAGCGGATTCTCGGGTTTCGACGATTCTGAAGGTCCTCGCACGCCTAAGCGCCCCACGCAGTTTGGCTGGTTGGGATCCCTGCCTCATGCAATATCTCGATCTTGCCCTCGCCGGCCTGGAGGATCAGCCATACTGAGATCACAGGGTAGCTCCGGACGGCTTGACCAATCCGCTTGGCCGGCTCGATCGTCATGGCGGTTCGGCGTGATCCGCCGGCTTTGATGCCCGGCGGCAGCTTTACCAATCACTGGTCAGATTTTCTGCGAGGCTCCCGGCGATCCGCCGCCTTCTCTGATGCATTAAGCGAAGCTCTCCCGTTCAGGGGAGACTTGAATCGCACGTAACGTCAAATTGTAGGCTCCGCCATGGTCGTTGTCCGAGCTGACGCATGCTTTGCTTGGCGATCCTTCGACCTGCGGGCCCGTGCTGGCCGCAGACGGTTGGGCTTAGATCGAGATGAGCACTAGGAGTTCTGCAGTGTTGAATAGGCGTTACACTCCAGCTGCAGGCGCGGCCTTCGTTTTCTGTGCCCTCGCCTCGACTGCGTGGGCTTTGGACATTCATATTGCCGAGGCTGGCCCGATGAGCGGAAGCAGCGTGGCGTTCGGCGCGCAGATGCGCAACGGCGCCGCTGCGGCGGTCGAGGCATCGAACGCTTCGCGCCTCCTTCCCAACACCCAGGTGCTACTGAGTGTCGCTGATGACGCCTGCGACCCAAAGCAAGCGGTAGCCGTTACAAATAAGCTCACAATGACTCAGGTGCGTTTGGTCGTCGGCCATCTTTGCTCGTCTTTGTCCATCTCCGCATCCGACGTCTATGCCGAAACAGGTATCATCCAATTGTCACCTGGTCCGACAAATCCTCAGCTAACGGAATGCGGCATCCCGACCGTAATTCGGATCTGCGGCCGCGATGACCAGCAGGACGCTTGCGGCCGAATACATTCATCAGAATTGATCGACGCGACCACAGCCCTTCTCCCTCAACCTAGCCCCCGACACGGATGATGAAACGACATCAGGATCTTTCTGCCGTTGTACTCGCGAGCTTTCTAGTGCTCGCTGCTTTCGGCACGCTCGTCGCCCTCGCTGCAGCGCTCGCAGAATTACCAGACGTCGACGTAGAGGAGGAGCTTCGTCCGATGGTAGACAAATAGCATCCCGATTAAGGCCAGTTCTTGCAACCCGTCACTCAAACATCCGCAACAGTCTGATTGGGAATGCTGCGTCTTTCCGCTCTTGAGACGGCAGCCATGACAACCAAACCGCCGCGGCAATCTCTCCGTCGACCGCCCATGCTGACAAATGCAACCGCACTTCGTAGCTTCCGGCGACCTCACATTGCGCGAAACGCGATCGCGATCCAATCGCTGTTTCGCCAGCGCGTTGCTTGTCAATTGTTTAAGCGCCTCGACCGATTCAAAGCGACTTACGACAAACTGAAGGTCTATGTGAGCGCGATCCGACCGCCGGCCAGTTTGATGGGACGCCGCTCGTTGCGAAGCGGATTGCCGATAACGACTTCACATTGATTCCGGCAGCCGGCAATTCGGGCATGGCGCCTCGACGATCGGAAAGAGTTACAACCTTGAGAATGTTATCGACATGACTTCGATCAGCTCTCCTGTCCGACTGCGCATCCTGGGACGTTGTTCTACTTTCGGGCACAACTGCCGATCCATTTGGGATGAAGGATGTAACGCTCCATCCGACATCGCGACAACTCGGAAAATCTACTGCATGCATATTGCCTGCACTTCGAGTGCAAGTGCTGCGCAAAACGGAACGTACAGATGAAACGACCGAAATTCACAGAAGAGCAAATTATCGCGATACTGAACGAGCAAGGAGCAGGTGCGAAGCCGGCTGATCTAGCTCACAGACACAGGATCTCCGAAGCGATGATCCACGACTGGAAGGCCAAGTTCGGCGGCATGGACGTTTCGGCCGCCAAGCGGTTGAACGCCCTGGAAGAGGAGAACGCGAAGCTAAAAACACTTCTGGTCGAGCAGATGCTTGGCGTGGATGCACTTCGCGAACTCCTATCAAAGTAGTCGCAAACAATAGGCAGGTTCTCACGCCCACGCTGCATGGCGCACGCCCAGAGCGTTAGCTCCCGCAAAATAGCCAGATCGGCCAAGTGATGCACGCCATGTCTCTGAGGCCGACGGCACAACCAGGACTCCCATTCGCAATCGGAGATAATCGAGTGAAAAGCGGCCTTCCCTCACGACTGACATGCGCAATCTTTGACCACTTGGACGACGACGGCCGCGACATTGCGCGCCAGTATGAAGATCGTCTCAAGCTGGCGGAGACGTGTGATTCTCTGGGCTTTTACGCTTATCACCTGGCCGAGCACCACTGCACCCCTCATGGCAGAGGGCCTTCGCCGAACCTGTTTCTAGCAAGTCTTGCGCAGCGCACCCGGAGGCTTCGCTTTGGTCCGCTTGTTCTGTTGCTCAACCTCTATCATCCATTGCGCGCGTTCGAAGAAATCTGCATGCTTGATCAATTGAGCGGCGGCAGGCTCGAACTCGGTATTGGGCGCGGCTCCCAGCCGATCGAATGGGGCTATTTCGGCATCAGCGCAGGCGCGGCGCCAAGCCGCTATATGGAATCCAGCGAAATCTTAAATGCTGCGCTGAAGAGCGATACGTTATCCTACCAAGGAAGCCATTTTGAGCTGAACAGTGTACCCTTAACCTTGAGGCCTCATCAGCGCCCTTATCCGCCGACATGGATCGCCAGCAATCGGACCGAATCGGCGGAATGGGCCGCGGCAAATGGTGCAAATCTGGCGTGTGTCGGTCCCGCCTCTGCTGTCCGAAGCATCACGGATGCTTTTCGTTCCCGTCGTGCGCGCTGCACAGCCACGGACGATCGAGAGCCATTCCTAGGGTTAGCTCGTATGATCGTGATTGCGAGATCTGACGGAGACGCTCATGCGGCTGCCGAAACCGCTTATGGACAATGGCTGGATAGCTTTAAGTTCCTTTACGAGTTGAACGCCACTCCGACACCGCCGACCCTGCCGCTTTCATTCGATGCAGCCTTGGAGAACCAATTGTGCGTCGTCGGAACGCCAGCTTCCGCCCGACAGCAGCTTCTTAATCAGATGGAAGAGGCAGGTACCAACTACCTGCTCTGCCAGCTTGCATTTGGGCACCTTCCGCTCGACGTTTCACTATACACCGCGAGCGCGATCAGAGCCGAAATCATCGATAGCTTTGGCTGACAATGTCTATTCAACTTTGCGACTGCGGGATGCCCGGCCAGTTCTTGGCATTCCGCACGTGCCATTTGCGTGCGATCAAGCCGTTCCTTCTTGCTCAACGGGAGATCCCAAACCCACCAGGATATAGGCGCGACCTCAAGCATCACTTTGCCGGCCGCGCAGCCGATGTCGTCGGCAGCGACATGACTGGTTGAATAGCGTTGGCATGACAAACCGGCTCAACCCGTACGCGGGCTTGTCTTATGCGTCGTCCAGAGCAGGTCAAGGATAGTCGCGCGCTATCCGCGGCCTGGATGCATCCCATCAAAACTTTCGATTTTACGAATTTCCGCCAAATGCACCATAGTCGCTCACCGGTTTCCGGAAAGCACCTTTAACGAAGCTCGTGTGACCATGGACCCCCTTTGCTTTCTGCCAAGTCGCAGGTCGGCTCAAACCTTTCGCGGCAGCACCACCATCGGTATCCCTCGACCTTTGAAACCGCGCCACAAGTGGTCTAGCTTCAGCCGGAAGGCTCGCCAAGCCGTACGGCCCTCATTCGAAGTCGCCGACAGCAATATCGTCATCCTAAAGGCCTCACCGAAGATCAGGTGCTTCTCACGCGCATTGGCCGGGTTGCATGCGTGCGTCGCATAGAAGCCAGGCAGGCGCACTGCCTGTGGCGCCAGCCGCGGCAAGGCTTGCCGACCTGACCAGCTGGACAGCCCCCTTACTTCCACGAAGTTGCGATTCTCAAGTAGTGCGACGACAGCCATCTGACTTCCTTAAACACAAAAAGGACGTGCTGGTATCAACGCCGCGCACTGAGGTCGATTTCGGCGATGCGAAAGGCTACGCGACAAAACTTGCCGCCCACTTACGCCATTTGATCGCGGGGTTCTCATGCCGCCCATCCGCTCCACGCTGTTCAGTGGGCTCCGCCTATGCCAACGGCGTTCCTGCGAAGTCTGCTAGCTTGGCGTGCGCCGGCTCGATAGCTCAATCAAGGAGTCGAGCTATAGCGACTTACCTCCTTCGGGTCTTTCTGCGAGACGAGCCTGTCCCTTTCTTTGGTTGCCATGTGCGAGTTGTCTTGTGCAGCGGCAATTCGGTCATGCACCGCATCGGCTGCCTCGCAAACCGGAACGAATACAAAACTACACGTCAATCTCGTTTAATTAGTCTGGAGCAGCACTGTGGAACTTGACCCTTCGAATTCACGCATGCAAGACCTTGAGGATCGCATCGAACTACAACTCGATATCGTAGCAACTCTCGTCCGCGAAGGAAGCAACGAGCTCGAGGCAATCCAGCTGCTCAACGCACTCACGAACGAAATGGTATCAGCGGAACTCGAGCTCGGCCAGCTCGGCGATACGAGCACCGGTGGCCATCCAGGCGGCGAACGAGCAGCGCGAATGAGACGGGACCAAGGCGTCTACAATCCAGAAGAGCTTCAAATCTTGGGGCGCCTTCTCGATCAGGCAGTGGCCGCCTTACCACCTGCACTGCGCACTCCGGCCAACCAGATGTGGATTGCCAGATTGATTCTGGCGCGTGCGGCGGGCTGAGAGCCGCTTTGCTCTTCTGCAGTTGACGGCCGCTCAGCGAACGCTTCATCGCTGGGCTGACCGTTGCTGCTCTCCTACAAATGGATAAGGCCGCTTTGAGACCGTGGCTCACCGCTACGTGAGTGAGCCGCCTCGGCGTGCTGATCATTTCACTTCGAGGAGCGAGACATCCATCCGATCTCCGCTGGACTGCACCCCAAGCGCTCGATCATGGCATCTTACGCGCTCGCAGTTTTTCTTTATTCGGGCGAGACACCGCACGGTTAACCCCGCCTTCCGATATTCGGATCTTGGCAGCATGAGCTGCCCCCTGATGGCGGCCGCCGTATTCTAAAGTTGCGGACCACCATATATTTCGTTGCCAGAATGAGCTCCTGGCAGATCACCGCAATTGTCGCGATAGCTTGTCCCGTTTCTTTCGTGCGACCTATCCGTAGCAGAACCGTATCGCAAATGTGGTGCCGTGCGAAGCCGGCAGATGTAGCCAGGCTGTTGACGCATGTCGGGAAGCACACGAACGGATTGTCGAGAATGAGCCACACAGCCGGATGCGACATAAAGAGCGCATACGACATCTCCCAGAGCACTTCTTAGCTTTCAACGTTTGAATGTAGTGAACAGCCTGCTTCGTAAGACGGCTATAGCTCGACTGACTCTTGGGAGTGTCGGCCCGCAAGCGGCGAAGGGCGAACGCCGGGCAACAAGATGCGGGGCGCAAAGAGACAGATGTTACGCAGGGTCTCCTCAGCCAATCCAGAATCGTTCGACTCGCGCTGGCACTTCGACATTCGGTCATCGGGACTTCAACAAGCGGCATTATAAAGTTCACTGTGCGCCGCGAGCAGCTCGACACACATTTTTTGCTGGGGCTCCGACTTCTTGCCGGTCAAGACAGGCCGCAGCTCGTCGGTACGCTTCGGACGAATCTTTTACCTTGTGCCTCGAGGAGTTTCGAGATGGATCAGATCATATCCGACCAGGTACAAGCGCCAGACGCTATCGTAAGTATCGCATTTGAAAAAGCGTGGCGCTTTGTCGAGAAGGACCCAGTTCTGGCGCATCATCTCAAGACGTTCCTTCACAGCCGCTTGCGAGCATTACTGGAGTGCTCGATCAGGACCGGTGAACGAAATACCCTGTATCTGGCGAACGAAGCGATCCGCAATTTACGAGCGGAACTGGCGTCGCCGAGCAAACGGTAGGTGGTTCGTTCCTCTAGCTGGCCGCCACCCTTGTTATCGGCAGCACAAGGACGGTGTCGTCAACTCCCGAAGTGTCAGGTCGTGGTCGAGCTGAGTTTTCCCGGCTCACCTTCACCTATACCGACGACTGCGTCAGAGAGCGCTGCTCGTGGAGCTCTCGTCGTCCCCATACCAGTAGGATAGAAACGGGAGCACGCCGGCAAAGAAAGGCGGGACGGGCACGCGTTGCCACGACGTGACACAATGTGCACCGTCGCTGGCAGCTTGGCATGTGTCTCGGCAATTTCGATGCCGGCTTCATCTAGCGCGGTGACCAACATTCTACGACAGCAGACAATCTTGGTGGCGCACCGGCTTGATTGGCTTTCCTGTCGCGGCAAGAGCAGTTACAGCTCGCTCCGGATCTTCAGGTTGTCCAAATCTAGATTGATCAATGGCTCGGATGGGTCATTACCAAGTTACCACCTTCTTAAGGTGCGACACGACTTCTGACTCAAGATAAATCCCGTCCTGATTAGGACGCCATTATCTGTGCGGCTCATGACGACGCCCGCGGAACGAGGCGCATCCGGACGTATCGCCAAGAACCTGGTTGTGGCAGTGCTTAGCAATGCGCTCGCAGCATTGCGTCGCGCAGTTCCATCACGATCGCTTCGTCTTCAGGCAAACGCGCCACGAGGCGCCCTATCAATGTCGCCGCATTTTCGTCGAGGCGCCGCAAGTTAGGCGCCTCACAACCTGACGCACCGTGCGTTTCGACCCATTTCTTGCCGAGGAATGTTGTGCCTCAGTTACAGCAATTCGCAATCATGTTGTTAAGACGCACGGCGCCGGGGGCATCAAAAGGAATGACACTGGAATGAAGAATTTGCTGGTTCTGACCGCAAGCATCGCACTCAGCGCTGCAACTCCCGCATTCGGCGCTGACCTCGGCGGTCAGCCTGTCAACATCAAGGCGGCCACGCTGCCTGTGGTACCTCCGATCAACGACTGGAGCGGCTACTATATCGGCCTCAATGGCGGTTGGGGATCGAGTCACAATTGCTGGAATTTCAGCGGCGTCACTTCCGAGGGCTGCCATAATTCGACCGGCGGCACCGTCGGCGGCCAGATCGGCTATCGCTGGCAGATCTTCAGAACGGTGTACGGCATCGAAGGTCAAGGCAACTGGGCCGACTTCAGCGGCTCTAATGTCAGCACCGCTTTCCCAGCGGACACCGTTGGCACCAAGACAGATGCATTTGGATTGCTCACCGGCCACATCGGCTACGCATTGAATGCCGTGCTGCTTTACGCCAAGGGCGGTGCGGCGGTGACCAGCAATGCCTATCACGTCAACTCGGTGGCTGCTGGCACCGAGCTTGGCAGGACCAACGATGTTCGCTGGGGAGGCGCGCTCGGCGTGGGCGCCGAAGTCGGCCTGACCCCGAACTGGTCGGCTGGCCTCGAGTATAATCACTTGTTCATGCAGGGCAGCAACGTAAGCTTCCCCACGGCCGCTGGTTTCGATCGCGTTCAGCAGGACATCGATCTTGTCACGGCACGGCTCAACTACAAGTTCGGTCCGGCGTTTGCAAAATAGCGAACACCACGCGCGCAAGAGTTAAATCGAGAGCCCCGACTAACGGTCGGGGTTCTTTCTCGAAAGGCTGCCCTACCGCCTCGCAACAAGCCAGCGGAATCGGCGCGAGCTCGTCTAGGCTTGTATCACTGGCTGGCCGAGCGGACCGCGGGCACACCCGAGGAAACCAAGCCGGTGGGCTCGACATGCGTCATCGAACTCCAGAACCTCACGCAACGTGAGTTTCCTGTCGCCTGTCTCAACCAAGCACTGTTCGAATGACATGGGCCCTGCCAAAGATTGGCGTCAATGCCACGTCCTGGCAGTGAGGATGGATCTCAAACAATATTGAGGCGAATGGCTATAGCGGTCGCCTGGATCCGGCTGGTCGCACCCAGCTTTCGCATTGCATTCTTGATATGAAAATTGACCGTATTTTCGCTAATTTTTAGGATCTTCCCAATTTCCCAGGACGATTTCCCCTCTGCCACCCACCGCATGCAACTGATCTCCCGTTGCGACAATGCAATTTGTTTCCGGCAGCCGCCATTAGGGGGTCGAGCAATCTCGCCATAGGCGCTGTGAAAGAGCGAAGCCAGGGCATTTAGATGACCGATGCGATTCTGAGGATCAGCATCGTCGGACGGAGATGCAAAGGACACCACAGATACTTGGCCCAACGGGCCAAATAGAGGCACGCTCATGCCATGCTTCAGCCCGGCCTCCCTAGCCTCATCCAAAACGCGTCTCTCGTCCGGTTGAAGCTGACAATGGTCAGCGAGTTGGTCCCATAGAAACGGACGAGAATGCATCGGCGTCCGCCGGACCACCGGATCGATGGTGTGGTACTTACGTTTGAAGTATCGATCGCACCAGGCCGGCGGCCAATTCACAGCGACAGTCGGCGGTGGATACTCAGCCAACCGAAGTGGCTCGACGAAGTTGAGGGCTCCGTAAGCAACTTCACTGAATCCTTCCTCGGTGGCACGGTTTACGAGAAGATCGAACAACGCTCTCAGCGAATGCGTCTGGTTTGCGCATTCGGTGAAGCTGAAGAGATCCACGATGGGCGCTTCGGCACGCCGAGCAGGCTCGCCATCGCTGCGTTCGATTGCATTTGTTTCAGGCCGAGCCACATTCCATTCCATGAGCTGAACTCTCAGGTTTGCTCTTCGTGAAGTCTGGAGCGCCGCTGCGTCAGACGCCATTCCCGAATTTTTCACCTTCCGCTAGCTGCGGCGCGATAATTGTTCCGCCAAACGCCGGGATCCAGCGGCAATCCTCGTCGGACATCGACGGCACGCCACAACCGAAGCGCCGTCACATTCCGACCGAACGGTCCTGCTCGCCGATGACGCGCTGGCCAAGCAGGCCATCACCGCATTGTCGTTCGTCTGATGGTCTGTGCCCTCGATGCTGCCTTAATAGTGCGGCCAAAGCAGCCATGAACGACAAGATCGGCTCTACTCAGACTAAATGGTCAGCAGCGGCTGTCCTGCCCGAAGGACGCCTGACTTTGCCTCAAGGTTGAGCGCGATGATACCCTGAACGTTGACCTTCGCGATGCAAGCGAGTTGGAGCACGCTGACCAACTTGGCGATGCCGGGCTCGACCTACGCAGTTCCGACATTGGTCTTCTACTTCCTGCCGACAGGAAGGTCATTTTCGTCCCCGTCCTGCGAATTGCTGTCGCGGATTCTTCGCTCATCCTCCGTCCTTCGACGGCGTCGGGGATGCCGTCTGCGAGCAACGCGAAAGAGCCGCACCAGCAGGTGACCGCGTGATATAACGGCCCGGCGGCTGATCAAGCGCGTTGAAGAGGTCCAGCGCACCTGAATTGAAGACACAGATGCTCCGTGCGCCAGGTGCGCGATAGGAGATGCGCGCAGAAACGAGACTTGCCTTCCGCAGAGGACACCTTGCATGCGCATCTCCATAAGGGAGAGGACCTGGGCGCAGATCAGCAAGTGTCGTACCAACTGGCGGCCTCACAAGAATCAATGCTCTATAACCAGGAATTCAAGGCAAGAGCCCGGTTTTCGGCACACGCGCGCTTGAAGCAATGGCGACATCTGGAGGAAACGCGACAGCGCTACTTGCGCTAGGCTTACAGGGCCTGAAGAGTGCCGCTCGGCGCGGCAGCTCCCAAGCCCCCTTACAACAGCCGGGCTGTGCGCACCACTTTCACATCCAGGTCAAGTCCCAATGCTGGCAATTGAAGAAGCCGATCCACAAATGGCATTGGGTTTGGGAAACGTAGCCGGTGCCAATTGCGGCGCGCGGCCGCGCCGCATCCGATTAAAGCGCTCGCTTCGATTTCATCCGTCGCGGAAAGACAACTGGGACTGAATGAAATTAGCGCAAGGCAAGCGAAGAACTTTTCGCAGGGTTGGTGAAGTATGCTTTCTCTGTTCTTCGCGCTTATCTCACTGCTCTATGCAATGGTTGGCCAAGCCGGTGGAACCGCGTTCCTAGCGCTTATGGCGTTTTCTAGCGTGCCCTCCGCAGAGATGCGCCCGACGGCGCTTGGCCTCAACATTGTTGTCGCGAGTTATTCCACGTGGTTCTTAAACCGCAACAAAGTGATCGACTGGACAGCGCTCCGGCCGCTGCTATTGTCATCAATGCCGACGGCACTTGCCGGCAGCTTGCTGGTGCTCGGGGAGAACGTTTACAGGACATTGACTGGTCTTGTCCTCCTTTTGGCGAGCGCTGTGATGATCGTTCGGCGTGGCGACCTTGCCCACCGTATTTTCGAAACTCCGCTCTGGGGAAGCGTGGGCATTGGAGCGGTCATCGGGTTTGTTTCGGGTCTGACCGGCGTGGGCGGCGGAGTATTCCTGGCGCCCGCGCTCATGACACTGAACTTGGCGTCAGTCAGGCAAGTCACCCTGCTGTCGCCTCCGTTTATCCTAGCGAATTCCACAGTGGGCTTCGTCGGAGTTCTTTTCACCGGCCAATTTCCGTGTTCGGACGCGGCCATTTACGCAATGGCCGCACTGGGAGGAGCCATCGCAGGAACGGTCATCGGCCTGAAATGGCTGAGCCAGACAGCTATTAGGTTCGTCCTTGTAGCGGTTCTGCTCATTGCCGGCGTGCAGTTAGTTCGCACCTAGATGCGGTTCGATCTGCCTTTGCTGCGGCTGTCGTTGCAGTCATCGTTCACCAACGGGGGCCATGACAATAGCAGGAACGATTCCAAAACGAACGACCTGAGGCCTCGAAGCAGAACAGACGCGTATCGTCTGACTTGGACGTGCCAGGGAGTACAGAAGCTGACAATGCCCGCGCTTTGCGGTTCCGGCACAGCCTGCGGTCCGGTTGGGAATTGGTGAACTCGCGGCGCTCACAATGGCGCGGCCGAATTAAAGCGCCCCGACGCACCTGCCGGGGTTTGAAGTGCGCCGGGGCAGCCCCCGCATCATCAGTACATCCGTGACGATGCTTGGCGCAATGAGACAAGCGGCATGGCGGAATTGAGGCTGATCCATCTTTACCACGTGGAATGCAAAAATGTTTTTCAGCCGGTTCGACGCCTATTGAAACTCACGTTGCGTCACGTTGTAAGATCTCGCGCCCTGCGTTTCATCAACCGAGACTCCCTGTCTGACAAGGCCCAGCTTGGAGAGCATTCTGCTCGTTGCATCTCGAGGCGCCGCGCTAAATACTATCCCTATTCTCGTTTGCGCATGCCATTTTATCCTGCACAGCCTAGGCAGCCCGGAACGCAAATCGGAACACGACATCCGTGCCATAGCGTTTCCCGCCCATGTCACTGAATGCAAATGGGCTCAAAATCCCGTCTGCGCAGGTTTGAAGAGTGTGACTGACAACGATTCGGCAGATTGTAGACTCAATAGAAGCGCCGACCATCGTTCCTCGACGCGCCCTTCTACCGCAAGAAAAACAAGATCGACGCCGATACACGCCGGCGCTTTCTCACCATTACGTGCAAGCGTGCGGCAAACGCGGCTATTGCGCGAGGGGGAAGTGGCATGCGCGAGCCGAACGGTAGCATGCCCAAGTATCAGTCCGCATAGGGTGTATGAAGTCGAATTCGAAAGAAGCTCAACTACGCGTCGCTTTTGATTGTGACGCTTTGCCCTCCGATGGGGCCGAGCATTCCAGCAGCAATGCATCGAGGCTCGGGATTTCCGGAATCGCCTTGCCGGCGATCGCCTGAAGGTCACCGACCATGGCAACGCCTTGGATCCTGTCGTCGCAAAAGCCTGCGTTGGAGAATGCAGACGCCTCCGATGATTGATTGTTCATGCGCACAATGGTTGGGCGGATCGAGTCAGCGCGGCCCAGCTTATGCGAGATATTCGTTCCTTCACCGGTTGCAAATGACGGCTAGCGCCTGACTTGCTCACCGCTCCCAGTTCGCAGGCTGTGCTGGAAGTTACATCGAAGAGGGGTCTCGAGCTTCAGGATCAGAGCAGTGCTTTTGACCTAACGCAAAGACATAGCAGAGGATATGCATCAGCCTCATACCGTATCAGCGCGGAAAGGTAAGCGTTGCAGACGTCACTCCTAAACAAATATTGCGATGCTCGTCTGCCCTGGTACACCATTTACCCGACGGTACCGGATTTCTCTGATGCGGTCGGCGCCACGACCTATGAGGCGTGGTTGCGGCGGCTGCCGCTTGACGAATCCGTATCGCTCTACCTTCACGTTCCGTTCTGCCGGTCGATCTGCTGGTATTGCGGCTTCCCAACAAGCCTCACTCATAGCGAGCGGCCGATTCGCAATTACCTGCTGACGGTACGTGAGGAAATTCGTCTGGTAACAGAGCAAACGCCTCACGGTCTTCCGGTGAGCGACCTGCATTTCGGCGGCGGCACGCCGACTACTATCCCACCGGCCGATTTCTTGGCTCTGATGGAGCTCTTGCGCCGCCGCTTCGCGTTCAGCAAATCGACGGCGCTCGCCGTCGAGATCGACCCCCGCGCGTTCACGGCCGAGATGGCGGAAACCTTGGGAGTAGCGGGCGTCAGCCGCGCGAGCATCGGCGTGCAAAGCTTCGATCCCGTAGTGCAAAGGGCGGTCAACCGTCTCCAAAGCGAAGCGCAGGTCGCTTCGGCCGTCGAACGCCTTCGCCAACATGGAATAAGACGTATCAATTTCGACCTGCTCTTCGGATTGCCGCATCAGACCGTGCAATCCTGCGTGAACTCAGCGCAGACGGCTTTGACCATGCGGCCCGACCGCCTTGCGGTGTTCGGCTATGCCCATGTTCCCTCCTACATGAAACGTCAGCGCCAGATCGACGAGACGGCGCTGCCCGACAATGTTGCGCGCGCCGAGCAAGCTGCAGCCATGGCAGATACGCTGGTCGCCGCCGGATATCGCCAAATCGGGCTCGACCATTTTGCCCTCCCGGACGACGAGCTGGCGCACTCGCAGGAAACCGGACGGCTGCGCCGCAGCTCGCTCGGATATTCGGCCGATACGTGTAACACAGTGATCGGCTTTGGTCCGTCAGCCATCGGCCGTCTGCGCGATGGTTACGTGCAGAACGAGACGGCAACCAGTTCCTATAGCCGACAGATTAGTGCTGGCCATCTGGCAACCTCAAAGGGCCACTGCCTCACTGCCGAAGATCGCCTTCGGGCCGCAATCATCGAGCGGCTGATGTGCGACTTGCAGGCCGACGTGCCGGCAATCTGCGCCGCCCACGGATTTGCTCCGATGCCCTTTCTCGATTCAGCTGACCGTCTTGGAATGCTTGCCGAAGACGGGATATTAGACATCGAAGAGGGCTTCATCCGAGTCAAACCAGAGCACCGTTTTGTCATTCGCGCTGTTGCTGCTGCGTTCGACGCTTACATCGACCGCGCCCCTATTAGCTGGCCACGAATATGCGCATCGCGAAGGAGCGCTCGGAGGAGTGCCTCGGTCAGCCGATTGTCCAATGGATCGGACTGACTAGTCGCGACCTGCGTTGGGCTGGAAACGCTGACAAGATTGGTGCTACGCAACTCAGCGAGGTCCTGCGTAACGATCTCGCCGGACAACACTACTACGCTTCATCTGACGAAGCGTATAAATGTTGAAGTGCTTGTCGAGCAGTTCAGGGTAGCCATTGAATGGAAGGCGAGCTCTTTCCACCCGAAGACGTACACGGAAGAGCCCTTCTTCGGCATGCTTAGTGAGTTGGCGTTGACGTGAGTCCGCTATATGGACGTCATCATTCTGCCGTGATTGCAAAGGTGGGTACTAAAGGGAGGATTAAATTGGCGTCCCGGCTTTCCGCGTCAATTCGGAAATGGTCAGTTGGTTGGTGGCCAATCGCGCTTGCTTTGCACTGAATGGCCGCGTCCAGTTCGCTGCCCTTCACGTATCGGCTTGATCGAAGCGGGCGAGTTGGTCCGATTGACTGCGCTATAGCTGGCGCGGAACGACAGGTTTGGTGGCGACCAAAATCCGGCCTTTTGATCTTAAGGCGCGCTTGCCTTTGGTGCGATCACCGGCGCCCCTCCAACGGAAACAGGTCCTTGTGTGGACTGCCCGAGCCCTTTCTTGGCCCGGCTCGAAGCAGCGCGGGCGGACGGTGGGGCAGAAACGGAAGGCGTAGAAGCGATAGGCATTATATTCCGCAGCGCCTCGATCCGCGAAGTCAGCACGCTGATCTGATGTAAGATCCCCTTGAGCTCCTCCCGCTGAGCATCGATCCGGCGGCTCAGTTCTGCGATCTCATCGCTGGCTTTCAGCTGTGCCCACTTTATCTCGGATAGGGAAGCCCTGACATCCAGTGACGACCTCATAATCGAAGCGTCTTGGTGGGTTTCCGGTGTCCCGACAAATTCCCAGATGTCGGCCCAAAGCCAAGCGCCAGCAGCACTGGAGCTGACGAGGACAAGGAGGAGCAGCACCATAACCCGGAAAATGCCTCGCGACGGCCCTCTCAAGAGCGGTCGTAAATCCGAAGCAACCACATCGTCAATCATGACCATTGCGGCTCGTCGAGCATTCCTCTTTCGCTCGGTTTGCTTCGCCGATCCGAGGGCTTGCGGTGTTCGCGCGCTCCAGGGGTCCCCACTGCCGATAACGTCATATTCGCGGTCCTCCTCGACCGCTTGCCCTTCTTCCTGCGCGCCTTGAAGGACCTGCCGCTTCACTCAAGACGCGCCGCTTAAGAGAGTCGGCTGAGCCTCAATTCCTTATAGGAAGGGGAACCATTGCGCACGATCAACTACCAATCTCGGCAGGTTGATTGAGATCAGGGCGCATGCCAACCGGGACCAACGAAAGCCGCACACGGGAAGGACCCGCCATGCAAGACAGACTCGGCCGTCCCAACGGCTCTTACGGCGCCAACTGCTCGCCCGCCTCCACCAAAGCGGCTCGAAGGCTGTTTCGTCCATTCACTTGGGACCGCCAGGATGGGCGTCGCCGTGCGATCTTCGAGCGTACGCATTCCAGAGCCGGCTGGTCCCAGACCCTATCGATTGTCTGGCCCAACGGCATCACAAAACTCCATGAACCCTTGGATCGTGCCCCACAGGATTTCCTTCCTGGTGCCAGCCACTTCGTCAGTAAAGCGGTCTTCCAGCAAGGTACCCGCCAACGCCAGGCCACTGTGTCACTGGGCGAGCAGCTAGGCCGTGTTCATAAAGTGAGGGCGCAGGAAAGGGCATTCGTCCTCAACCTCTTGCCGCGCCGGCGCGCACTGCTCTCCTTCGGCGCTCCAGCGTGATGCGCAGGTGAATTGCAGAGCAGATCATCTACTCCCTCCCCGGGAACAGCGATGCCACTTCCTGCCAATCAGGCCGGAGTTCTTTTCAACCACGACCGGCTGACACGGACCCGAACTACGCCATGCGCAATTGGCTTCTTGCGGCGACGTCGCTTCGGACATCTTCGGCCGCCTTGGCATGTGTTTTCACGTTTCGGCCAATCGGCAAGCAATTTAGACGGGCTATCGCAGTTTCGCTGGCGGCTTGCGTGCTCGGCAACTCCGCGCGGGCACAAACCGCCGCTGAGCTTGATACCGGGAGCGACACTGTAGATCAAGCCAGCGAAAGCAGACACGCCTCTGGTCGGGCGACAAAGTTGCGGACCGGGACGATGCGTCAAGCAATCCAGCCTTGGCGCCCATGGTCTGCGGCACGCGCCGATGCGTCTGGCGAAAAGCGCAGCAGTGTTGATAGATTTGCTCAGACGCGAACGCAAAAGCCAATCGATCCCTCCGCCAGGTACGACAATCTGCGTGAAAAGGGGTTATGGCTCGCCATACCAGGCCCCGCAGATACGATTGATAAGGGGAATGGCGGCGTTCGGTCTGCGCTGGCAGATGTCGGCATTGGCTACATCGGCTGGACACACAACATGCTTGTAGATAATCAGCTGCCGAATGCAGCGAGAAGCCAAATCGCAAACCAGCTTTACATGGGCCAGAACCCGACCTTCGCTTCGGCGAACTTCTTGATCGTCACTTACGATCTCAGCCGATTTGGCATTCCCGATGGCCAGATTGTCGTCGGAGCCGCACAGCAATACTGGACGTGGGATCGCCCAGGGCCTGACAGAGTGGGGATCAACACGCTCGCCTACTACCAGACTTTTCTCGACAGGACACTCGAACTCAAACTTGGCTACCTGAGAAACCAAAATGAGTTTACTGGCACATTGTTCGGAGGGATGACCGGATCGAACATGTTCGCCTTGATCCAGGCAGGGGTGAGCACCAATGCTGCGCCCACGCCGGCGGTCAACCTGAAGTACAATTTTGACGATCGCTTCTACAACAAGATTTCTCTCCAGCGCTCACTCAGTCCGGATGGTCCCTATGCCGAGATAAAGGAAAATCCTGCCGGCGTGAACTGGAGCACCGCCAATGCAGGGACGCTTCTTGTCGATGAAGTCGGTTACAGGAGCAAGGCCGGTCCTGGATCGCCCGACACATGGCTGCGGGCCGGCGCTGGTTTCAATACCAGCCGCTACAAGAATTTGGCGGACCCGGATCAACAGCGAGTGAGCGGCAACAATTTCCAGTACGTCGCTGGGGACCGGCAATTTTGGCAAGCTGATGCCACTGGGTCGCCGTCTCGTGGACTCTATGGCGGATTCTCTGTCATGGCAGCTCCGCCTGACCTCAACAGGATCAGCCAGTATTACGAGCTTCGTCTTTATATGAAAGGGCCGTTTGATAGTCGCCCCAAGGATCTGGTTGCTCTTGTCGCCAGCAACACGATCTGGAGCAAGTTTGCCGTGGATGCTGCCTTGGCTAAAGGCCAGCTTGCGCATCGCGATACCCTGGCAATCACGGGCACATATACTGCCCATCTCGCCCCGGGCATCTACGCAAGCGCCGGACTGTCATACATCCACAATCCGACAAGCGTCACACATACGCTTCAAACCCAGCACGCTCTCAATCTGCTGGTGTCTACGCTGGTTTTCTTCTGACCGCGAATTGGTCGACGGATATAACAATCAATCGCCCGCACGGTCCTGCGCCAAATTCAAACATTACAGCGGAGCTCACATAGCCTCTACCAGTCTCCAACAGATAATACGTGAGAGTATCTTGTGGTCCTTGGCATCAACTTTGGCGCTGAGCTTGTCCTGTTGCAGGCGCTCATTGATGACGCACAACGTCTCTTCCTTGATGCAGTTTCTGACCGAAGAACCGCAAGGCTTTCGTGCAGCCCCGCGCGCACGACCTCACCTGCACGACGGCTTGTCCATCGTGAGCTGCCGACGCGGTTCATGCTTGAACTCCGCTAACTTGCCTGCCAAAATGGAGCACGCGGGAGGCGCCCGAAGTCAAATGGACTTGGCGAACAGTTAACTGTCTCGTCAAACCGAGCTTGTTGGCTGCGGCAGCGCCTCCGGAACTGATGATTTCACCGCTACGCACCCTTGGTCTCCTCAACAACTTTTTGACCGATGGAGCTCTCGTCCCATAGCGGATTTCGGCCGGACGTAGATACACTCTTCGCCTCGCGGGCGGGATTCCTCGCTCGGCAAGACCGGAAGGCCCAGATCGACGGCAGCGCACTTTCCAAGGTGCAAAAGCACGTCCGCAGCGATGGGCGAGGCTTCAGGACGATCTTTACGTACCGCCGCAGAGCGATGATAAAAATCTCGGCGGCGGGTTGGGAGCCTCATAGATCGAGGCCGCGCTGTGCGAGCACACGGCCCATGACCTCGCGTTTGATCTCGCCTGCGATCTGGTTTCGGACTTGCGCCCCGAGCACCCGCTCGGCATCCGCGTCGCCCAGCAGACCATGCTCGGCCAGTCGCTGACCGAGGCGGCTTTGAAACTCCTCGCCCATGGCTTCGTGCACGCGGTCTTGCATCGCGGCATGTTCGTCCGGATCGATGCGCTCCAGCACGGTCTCCCAGGGTTGCCAGCGGCTTGCCATGAACTCGGTGAACTGGCTTGCTTCCAGCTCCCGGACCAGATCCAGCGCCTTCTTCGCATCATCCTCGCTTACGTCAGAGACCGCCAAGAAGCGCATGTCAGGGGCGACATGACTAAGCTCCAGCGGCTCGCGCAGCCGATGTTGATAGGCGAGGTAGACTTCGACGTCGTCAACGTTCGGGTCGCTGCGAGCAAGCGATTTGACCCGGTCGCGCGCGATTTCGTCCAGCGCCTCCACGCGAAACGCGAGACGGCCGCACTGGATCAGTTCGTCAAGCCGATTGTCATATAGCCCCTTCTTGACGTCAGCGTTGAGGCGCGCCGTCTGCATACCGTTCCAGTGCAACGTAACACGATCCTCGCAGCTGGTGTTAGCCTCGGAAGCCTGTGCAAAGAACTGCTCGCGCAAATCCGCATTGGCGGACGCCTGCCGCAGATCATTGGCGACTGCTTGCCGAAACGCGTTATTGCCGTAGTTCACAGTGCCACGTAGCCTTTCCAGGAACTGTGCATAGTCCTGGGCGCCGGGCTCGTCGGTAAAGTGCTGCCATTCGGCCAGCGCGGTGGGGTCGTCTGCGAGCCAGTGTGCCGCAGCCTCATGCAGGGATTGCTGCGCACGCTGCGGTGATGGCGCTTCAGCCTCCGCCAGATGAGCGAGTACGTCGTCCGGCAGCGGGTTATCCCCGAACTCGGGGCTCACCAGATGCGGGTAGTAAAGGCTATTCATCGGGATGAGAGCCTCTAAAAGACCTTCAGGCAGGTTGGTCAGCCGATTACCGCTGACGTTGAGCGACTGGAGCGTGCTCGGAAGTGGATCGGGAAGGCTGGCCAATTGATTGCTGCTGACATTGAGGTCAACGAGCCGCGACGGGAGCGACTCGGGGAGATCGGTCAACTGATTGCCGCCGACCGCAAGAGAGGTGAGCTCGCTCGGGAGGGGGTCCGGCAGGCTCGTTAGGCGGTTGTCGTTCGCGTTCAGAATTTCGAGCGCGGCCGGAAGGTTGGCCGGCAGACTGGTCAATCTATTGTCGGCGACCTCCAGCTCAGAGAGGGTCGCCGGAAGATCGTCCGGTAAACTGGTCAAGCGATTATGGCTGATGTAAAGACGATGGAGGCCGGGTGGGAACATGGCGGGCAGGCTGCTTAGCTCGTTATGCCTGGCGCACAGTTCCAGCAATCTTGGCGGCAGGGCGGCAGGTAAAGCGGCCAGCGAGAGTGAGGATAAGTCCAGCGCGCGTGCGCCTGTGTTCTCCGTATTCCTGATTCGTGTGCGCCCCTGCCGCCGATTCTCGGCCTCGCCCTGCCCCACTTCGGCAACCCAGTTGTCAATGACCCGCGCGCGCGCGGAAGCCGGGGTCCGATAACCCGTGAAGGTTTCGACCAAATTCGCCACGGCGCGGTTGAAGCCGCCGAGGTGGCTTTCCTGGTCCGCCTCTTCGGAAGGCGCCGAGGAAGAAGAACCTGCGTTCCACTGTGCCCGTCCCGCGTCCATCAATTTCTCCATCATCAGAAACAAGAATGCCCCCTGCGAAGCAGGCGGTTGCAAAGCGCGAATGTCACTCGATAGCCGCTACAAGTGCTCTATGGTCCCGTCCGAGTGGGTACGGGTTCAAACGAGTCCAAGCGCGGCAAATGGATCGACACTGCTGCGAGTTTTGCCCATTTCGTTGACCAGATAAGTCTGGTAGCACCCGCTCCCAGGGCAGCGTTCCGCAGTTAACAGCCCTACCTGTCGATCAGCTGACGAGTGTCGCTGCAGAACCTCTGGGTTCGCTCGTATGCCACGGGTGAGCGAAGCAATCCAGCTTGCGGATGAACCGCTCAAGCTTTGCAAGGACCAGCTCGGCGCCACTGCAAGGCATCTGAGAGGCGTGAATTGGCCGTTCGGACCTCCTGCCGCGCTTCGTTTCCCGCTACTCGACCGAAAAGGCTCTGCTGGTCGTCGTTGTTGCTTATACCGAAGCTTGGCTATCCGCCGGGACGTGCCGGCAAACTATTCCAAATCGTTGTAGCGACGACCGTGACGGCTTCGTTGGCTCGTTGTCACCTTACGGCGACAGACTCTGTCAGCTTATCGAAAGCTAAATGCCTTAAGCTCTAAAATGTGTCGTCGTGGACTGAGTCTGCTCAGTCTCGTTAGGGGGTAAGATGGATCCTTTTGAGGCAGGACATATTCAGCACGATGGTGGTGCCCCCTCTGCGTCTTCCGAACAAGAGGGCGGCCAAAACGAGACCGCAGCGCAGTGGCAGGTACTCGTGACGGGCTATGCAGCTGCAGCTTCAGACCATGCTCAGGCCAATGAAGATCAGGCGCTTGAAAATTGGGCCGCTGAACCTGAGGTCGGCCCGCTTGAGGATCGCGAAGAAGTGGTCCGACGAGTGAATGCTCGGGGTGACGCCGTCAGACTGGATCTCGAATCGCTGTTCCTTACTGGTCTGCCGAGGCTCCCGGACGATATCGTCGTGCTCGATATTCCCTTCAACCGGCTTACGAGTCTGCCCGACAACCTCCCTGCTTCGCTCCGACGTCTAAACGTCAGTGCCAATCAACTGACCAGCCTGCCCGCGCTTCCAAGCGAGCTCAGAGGCCTGGACGCGAGGTCCAACCGGCTGAGGAGCTCGCCTGAGGGTCTACCTGCCGCACTAGAGTTTCTCGACCTCAGTCACAATCAATTGCTAGATCTGCCCGAGGTTCTCCCTGCTTCGCTCCGGTTTCTCTACGCCAGCCACAATCAGTTGACGAATCTGCCGGAGCTCCTTCCTGCCAGGCTCGAGTATCTCGACGTCAGCGGAAACCAACTCACGCGGTTGCAGGAGGTCCTCCCTACTTCACTGGAGTTTCTCGACGTCAGCCAAAACCAGTTGACGAGTTTGCCCGAGGACCTGCTGACGCGTTTCGGCCCTCATGGCAGCATAGTTCTGACGGATAATCCGTTGCCCGAGCAGGTGTTTGCGAATCTAGATTCAACACTTAACGCCGATGATTATGTCGGTCCGACCGTCTACCTTTCGCGCGATGACGAGAGTGAATCGTCCGGGACGGAAGATGAGCCGGCCGATGCTCTCATCGAGAAGGTCGCAGACTGGCTCCGCGGCAATCCACAGGAGGCTGATCGAGAGGTGCTGGCGGCTTGGCAGAGTCTTGCTGACGAGCCGGGCGCCCGGGAATACACGCTCTTCCTTGGCAAACTATTCGACTCCGTGAACTCAGGTAATGAAGAATTCCGCCAGTCGGTCGCCGATGATCTGCGGCAGGCGGCGAAAGACCCGCAATTATGCAAGCGCTACTTCCAGCTGGCCCTGGACGCGAACCAGAGCTGCGAGGATCGCCGAACTTTGACTTGGAACGGCATGCAGACCGCACGGCTCATCGCAGACGTCGAGAACGGCGCCTACAACACCGAGGCTCGGCTTCCCGATCTGATCGATCTGGGGCGGGTCATGTTCCGCCTGGACGCGCTGGAGACAATTGCGCGCGAAAAGGTTCACTCGCTAGGCTCCGGCAACGACGTCGAAGACATCGACGCCATTGAAGTCTTTCTTGCTTATCAAAACAAGCTCCGCGAGCGACTGGGATTGCAACACGTCGCGCCAAACATGCGCTTCTTTGAAGTCTCCGGCGTCACCGACGCTGACGTTGATAGCGCAGAGGCATCCGTGCGGGAGAGGGAGGCGACGGAGTTCGCCGACTATTTGGCGGTGGACTGGCAACCTTGGGACGACGTTGTGAGTCATATCGCCCCCAAGGACCATGCCATAGCGCAGGACAAGCTCATTGCTGCAATGGGGCCGGAGTTCGCCAGGCGGCTGCAGCAACAGCTCACCGACGAAGGTTTGATCGGGGTCGACGCTGACTTTGTCGAGGATGCCAAGCTACAGTTGGGTGCCGCAGTTCGCAGGGAAATCGCTCGTGAGATCAAGGGCGCTCTCAGAGACAAAGTGCTCAATGATCACGGCCTCAAGCTGTAAATCGCCTTTTGCTGCAGGAAGCTGCTAAGTCTCCTGTTGCAGTTTTCCTCCGGTGGGGCGGTCGGTCGCCGAGGGAATTCGCGTGATGCGCAGCGAGTGCTGCGGAACGCTGATCTAAGCACCGGCGTTGCTACTCATCCATCGGCGTTTTCCCTTAAGCGCGAGGGCCGATCTCGCGCTGATGCGGATGTCCTCGGCGGCTATCGAGGACGGCATGGCTAGACCGAACCGAAATCACAGAGAAGACACGCGCGTTTGTAGGCTTCCGATCCAGGATGGATGAACGTCGGACTCCGCCTGGCGGTATCGGCTGATCGAGCCGACCGCTACTGGCCGAGCTACGCGAGTTCTGAAAATCACCGGCCGAGCGAAGATAGCCGCGAAATTATCAGCTCACTTCATTGTCCGCAGATCTGCGCAAGGAGCTGAACAAGCAAATCAACCGGTGCGGCGTTGACGTGATGGTCCCTAGCGCTTGCCGACACTGAACTGCCAAAAGGAAAAGATGATCTGCGAGCCGGCGCGGACGCATGTGGGCGCGCCGCGAACCGATGAGATCGTCGCGCCGGCCCCTTCTATCGTTTTGACTCGGGCGCCAGTTGGTTTCTGTACAAGAACCTCCATGACAATTGGGCTCTCCTCCCGTCATTCATCCGAGAATCGCCGTCGAGACCCTTCGCCCTGAACGCTGCTCTGTGTTCGATCGTGATGGTTCGTCGGCAACCAATCTGTGGCGTCTCCGAAGAACACGCTCAGCGACCATCTCGCAGCTTCGCCATCTGTCAATTGATGGGAGTGAGGCTCGCGGCCTGAGGGGTTGGCCCCGACGCCGGAGGATCTGTATTCAGCATAATAGCTTGTCTTCAACGTCTTGGTCTTACCGGGCGTCCATTCGCGCCACCCTTCCGCGATCACGGGGGTATCTATCTTCGCCGACAGGAAGACCACTGTGGCGTAGGGGCGCCAAGGGCGGCCAAGGGCGATATAGCCCGCAACAGGGTCGGCAGTTAGCCTGCAATGATCAAAAACGTAGCCACTGTCCTCATCCGGCGCTGCCTTGCTCTGAGCGGTATAGATGACCGCCTGATTGGCGATGCCGTGCAACTCACATTGGCGAAACCAGGCCTTGGCGTTGCCGAATATAAAATCGACATGCCCCTCGATGTAGCACTTCGAGAAGTATTGTCGTGACATTCGGCCGTTCGGTCCCTTGCCGGCAAACAGCGTGTCCTGGGCGCCAAGCAGGCGGACGCGCGTAATGACGTCCCGGTCTCCGGTAACTGACAACGCTACTGCTTGCGAGGGGGGATTGGCTGGATTGAGGGCGTAGTCGTTTTGGATGGTCAGATTTTCGAGCCGGAAGTCATCGCCAGCGGCATCCAGTGTTGCCGAACGCGCGGTTCCTCCCGCATCGATCGCGCCGTCGCCATACACAATCACCGTATCCTCCGGTTTACCGCCAGTCCCCACGATATGAATACCGGACTTTGAGGCTTTGATCTTCTCGCGATAGATCCCCGGCGCGATCCGAACATCCCCGCCTTGCGCTGGCAACGCGTTGATGGCTTCCTGCACGGAGTGATAGTCTGCATTTGCGGCATGCGACACCAATAATGCCTCAGCGTATACTGCCGGGAGACAGAAATATCCGGCCAGAAGGGCGGCGAACATCAAGAATATTCTTCTCATTTGACCTTCCCCTTGGTCGCGTTTGCGGCGCTTCCCTGCAGTCGATATAACGCGCGGCCGCGAGATAACCCGAGGATCCTGAGCGCAACACTCTCAATGCCAGCTTGCTAACCAGTCGCGAAGCGGACGCGGGCCATGAGGCTTTCTTCCGCCAATATCGGCAATCCAAGCCCATCGATGCGGCTTCTCCGCTCCGACGTTCCGCGCCGGGGCCGTATGTTTACCGGTGAACGTCTCGGAATGCGCTGGAACAAGCGTCCGATCCGCGCAACAGCGGTTCTGTCGTTCGCCCCGGCAACGGCGGCCATACGTCAGAGTTATCGGCGGTCACCTTTGCATGTTCGAGCTGCCAGGTCGCGGAACTGGAAAATCGGACATCCTCGAGTGTTACGTCAAGGGCATGGCGCTCGTCTACGCCCCGCATCATCAGCGCGCCACTGTCGCCACGCACATGGCGCAGAACAATCTGCCGATAGACCGGAATCCGCGAGCCCTGTGCACGCGGATCGTATTTCGCATCGAACGCCAGTGGCCACCGGTTGCCCCTTAGACAGATGTTTTCGTAAGTCACGCGCTCGACCAGACCGCCGCGACTGACATCGCTCTTGATGCGCAGACCAGACGTCGTTCCGTCCAGCGTCAGATTACGCACAACTATGTCGCTGGCCCCGGAATTCACCTCGCTACCGATCGACATGCCGTGCCCCCAGCCGAAATAATTATCGATGATGGAGATATGGCTGCTTGAGCCATTATCGCCGGCCTTGATGGCGACGTTGTCGTCTCCGGTTCGGATGAAGCTACCGGTGATGGTCACATCCTGGCTCGCGCCAGGGTCGATGCCGTCGGTATTACGGGCATCCGCCGGGGCATCGATGGTGAGGCCCCAAAACGTGGCACCTTCGACCCGGTTCATCGCGATATGAAAATTGGGCGCATTGCGCAAGGTGACACCCGCGAACGTGATATCTTGCGCATGATCGATCTGGATCAAGCGCGGGGCGTTTTGGTTGCCGCCTTCGGCTTGGGCGCGGCGGGCGAGCTGCCACCAGGTTTCGGCGCCGCCGACCATGGTTGTGCCGCCCTGACCATCGATGATGCCGTCCCCGTAGATACCGCCGCCACGGGTTTTGGAAAAGCTGATGAACGGCCGGCAACCATCGCCCTTGCCCGAGATGCGACCACACTGTCCACGGCCCTTGTCGTAAGCAGCCGGTTCGGGGATGGCGATGAGCTTGGCGCCTCGTCCGATCCATAACGTCACGCCCGATTTCATCTCGAGAGGACCCGACCGGAACTCGCCCCGCCCTAGGTACACGGCGGCCCCCGACGGGCATTGGTCGATGGCATCTTGCAAGGTGACAGTATCTTGCTTGCCGGTCGGCACGGGCCGGTCGCACACCGTCTGAGGTGCAGTAGGCTCGGTAACTTTGCGACGATCTTGTGCATAGGCTTCCGGACAGAGAATGATGCAGGCAATGATGGATAACAGGCTGCATGCTCGAAAAGGCTGTGTCATCGACCTCGTCTCTTCGCCGCGCGATCGATGCGGCCTAATTGTCTTGTGCACGCGAACTGATCCGCCGCGGCTCGCCTCACTCGCCGCGCAAGATGACATTTGTAAGACGCAGAGGATGCAGAGACTTTCACGAGCTCGCAGCAGCAATGCGGCAAGGGCGATGAGCGGCCCTGCAAGGGCGCACACGATTTCCAGCTCACAGCGGAGAGAGAGCCGTGCACGCCCGTCACAGCCGTCTTGCAGGAAGACATACAGGTCGGCCAGTAAGCCGCCGTGTCGTGTCATGATGCTGGGCGGTGGCCAGCGTCCAGTGCTTGCGTTTCATACCTTCGTTTATGACGCTTTCGATAAGGCGGGGCGCATCAGCCTCGATGGGAGCAACAGGTGAGTGCCCGGCACCCGCTGGAGCCGCGGCACGCACGTGCCGGCCCCTGACTGCTGAACTACCGCGCTGTTCTTGAAGCGCCCGCAGGCCCATACCTACGTGTTTGCTCTCCTTGAACACTGTGTCAGAGGCCTGATTTAGTGCATTCCCATCACTGGCTTCGACCGACTGTTCACGCTCGCCGAGGTAATTCGGCCACCCTGTAAAGCATTTGAACATACTTTTTGGCCGTCAAGGGTGACAGTTTCCGGCGAGTACTGAGACCGCTCATCATCCGTGAATGCAATGAAAATCCGCGCGCGAGACATTTGGGCGGCCTGCGGCCGCGGCGTCTGGCAGGCCCAGCGGGAACGGCCACATGCGCTGCATCCAATTGCTGCTCAAAGGCGTACTGTTCCGGCTCGTCCGGTTTCTGATCGTCTCATGTACGATGCCGGAGGTGCTGCATTGGATATGTCGAAATTGCTCGATTCCATGCCAGCATCACCCCGAATCAGTGGGTTAGTCCTTAATCGGGCAAGCTTTCGAGAAGCTGACGAGCTGCGGCCGGCACCGGATCGCATTTCCTGAGCCCCCTCTTCCTATTTAAGTGGCCGCCGCTTACCCGCTCTCTTCCGGATCGCATTGTGATCGCTTGCAGCGACTTCATCATCCACGCGATGCCGGACGCGCATGGTCGGCATCCCCAGTCAGCACCGCGGGGGGCATCGTAAGCTTTGTCCCACGGCCGCGCACCATCATGATCATTGAACGCCCGCTCCAGACTCGTCTACCCGCAATTTGAACGACCTGAAGATGAACAAGACGACCACTCGCCGTGCGTCCAGGTGGAAAGCTTTTGACATTCGGCGAAATCTGCGTGAGCCCCCCGAAACAGGAGGCTCTCGTCAAAACGCTACGATACGGTCCTACAGTCCCAGCAGCGCAACGTGTCCAAAGCGCCTGAGCCTAGCGGCAGGGCCGATCTCGATTGTGCAGTTCGCGCACCGGGTCCGCAACACGATGCATCCAGAGGTCTTCGCCAGGTCCATGACAAACACCTCTCGCCTGCGGCGGCAGAATCATCGGTCCCATGATCGGCTCGAAAACGCTACAGTAGCGTTCTGATCAACAGCATCATCGACGCTTTGGGATTCGCGCGGTCGCGTGTTAGGTATTGAACTATTGACTGTAGAGTTGCGCTGGCGTTCATCGATCGGCGACGAGGCCGATCGCCCCTCAAGTCTGCGCTCGAGCTCCGCCAATTCTGCCTTACATTCGGCTATAACCGATTGGGCACAAAGCATCTTGACCTTGAGCTCGTCCTGTTGCCTGAATAGTTGGTCAGGATCCCAATCGTTCTGCATCAGCTCATCAATCTTCTGCCAGCGCAAGCTCCGATGCCTAGCCGTCGCTCAGCTTCAAGGAAAACGGCTCGGCATCTCGCCGTTGATTGACGCTCACGCTTGCGATGTCGATGAAAGGTCAGGCGATAGATCGCCTTCTGATGTAACACCTTCGATCTGGCATGCGCATTCGTGACGTGCTCCTTGGAAGGTGATTGGTGCCGACCGTCAAATCTAACCGCGATCTGAAGGTGACAAAACGCTGCCATCCAGGCATGCGCGGTGGAGCGCGCCTGGCGAGACCCCTGAAGTCGAACGGATGCGACAATCTTCATTAGAAAGCCCGTATGGGTTACTGGAGAAACATCATGGCCGCATAAATCTCTCACATCTTTCAAGCAATCGACATGCCAATGGCGCTTGAGAGTTTTTCATTGAAGAATGACGCGCCTGTCGTTGCATTAATTCCCTGCAAATGTCCTGTTGTCGCGCTTGAGACAGGCGGCGTCTGAAAGCGGGACAGCCGAGTCGCAATCACAACGCTCATACCAGTGTTCGCTTTTCCTTGCTGGCCAAACGCTCTTACCATTTTTGAGCGGAGCGCCATCGATTGAGAACATGCTATCAGCAATGACAGTGCCGATGACGCGACCCTAGATTGCGGCGCGAATGTCGTGTCAGCACGGCAATTGGCTGAAGCGCGGAATCCGGAGCGGCGGCATTCAATGAGTAAGACAGGGGACGACACGCAGCTATCATCCTGGCGTCGCCAGTTCGCCAAATGGGTGGCTCGCCATCACCTCAGTGGCGAACTCGCCGTAACTGCGACGCTCGCGACCCCGATCGCGCTCACGCAACTTGCGCAGATCGCGATGATGGCGACGGATCTGGCATGGATCGGCCACATCGGCACCGACGCCCTCGCGGCAGCCGCGCTTGCCGGCATGATCTTATCGGTTGGCCTGACCTTCGCAGGCGGCGTAATCTCGGCAGTAGGGCCGCTCGCAGCGCAAGCCCGGGGCGCGGCAAACACCGCCCTGGTACGGAGCTCGCTGCGCATGGGGCTATGGATTGCAGTCGTTCTATGGGCGCCGATGATAGTTTTGGCGGTGCAAGGCGAGCAAATCGTGCTTGCGCTTGGCCAGGAGCCAGCTATCGCGCGGTTAGCTCAACAATATCTGTTCGGGCTCACCTGGGGCATCTTGCCGGCGCTCTGGTTTTTGGCGATCCGCAGTTTCATGGCAGCGGTCGATCGGCCGGCGCCGGCCTTGTGGATCACGCTCGCCGCCATTCCAACCAACGCACTGCTGGCCTATCTGTTGATCACCGGCAAATTTGGCTTGCCGCGACTTGACTTGTTCGGGGCCGGCCTTGCGACCAGTCTGGTGAACAGTGGGACCTTTCTGGCCGGTATTTGGTTCGTTACATACTGCCGTCCTTTTCGCGACTACCAGGTGCTCCGATATCTTTGGCGGTTCGATTGGCCATTGATGCGGGAGCTCCTTGTGGTCGGCACCCCGATTTCGCTCGCTATTTTTATGGAATCAGGTCTTTTCTCTGCGACGGCCCTCCTGATGGGTGTGATCAGCACCACCGCGGTTGCCGCACATCAGATCGCATTCCAGGTTGCAGCCGCCCAGTTCATGATCCCGTTTTGCATCGGAATGGCGGTGAGCCTACGCATCGGACACGCACTCGGCCGCAACGATCTATCAGGTATCAGACAAGCTGGTTTTGCCGCCATGCTGCTTGGAGTTTTGATCGCGGCGGTCGCTACCGTTGCGGTGGTCGGCACGCGCTTTACAATCGCCGAGCTGTTCGTCGACCAATCGGCCAGCAATGCGGACGCCACGATCAAGCTGACTGCAGCTCTCATCCTTGTCGGAGCGAGCTTCTTCGTTACAGATGCACTTCAGAGCATTGCCGCTGGCGGCCTGCGCGGCTTAAGGGACACGCGTGTGCCGCTGCTCTTCGCAGGCGTCGCTTACTGGCTGATCGGCCTTTCGGTCAGCTACGTGCTCGGCTTGAAAACTGGCCTCGGTGCCATCGGTATTTGGATCGGCTTGTCCATCGGCAAGGCCATTTACGCGGCCCTGCTTGTGATACGTTTGCGTCTTTTGGCGAACAGAACTCCCGTAGCAGCCATGAGTCAGGCTTCAGCTGGAGCGGTGGGCCCGCCATGAGCCGAAGCTATAGCGCGACCAGAAAATGCACCTGAATGACAGGCTCTGCAGTCTGTGGAGCGCGGTTCCTCATTCTCCTCGGACCACACATGCAGCCGGCGAGGCGTTCGAGCAGCAGGCAAGCGCCGGCGAGCCTCACGAGGCGACCACGCTGTACGCCGGACCAGTCAGTTTCCAACCAGCGAAACGGTTCAAGGTGACCTACCTCTGAGTGTTTCGTCCGGACGGAGTTCTGGTTCGGCCTGAGTAGCAGTCTCGTGCCCGACGCTGCGAATGTGGTATTGAAATATTTGAGTAGCTGCGCGACAGCGCAGGATCCTTACCGAGCGAACAACGAGTAGCTTTGCAACCTCTTCATGGCGGATGACCTGACGCTCGTCAGCTTATCGACAGCTGAGCTTCCTACCATGCGAAGTCTCGATCTAGCTGATAGTGCCGTCTCATCGGCTAAGTCCAACACGTCATGGAGTTCAATGAATACCGAACGAGCTCAGCCTGGCGCTAGCATGCCTTTCGAATCCGAAAGCATCGAGCCAGCATCTGCGGCCGCCGGGCGGTCCCCCTCATGCCTGCCGCAGTGGGCGTCAGCCCTGACGCGGTGGGTCACGGGAGCGGCCGCCGCCGACCTCGTCTCGTCGCAGGACCGCGCTCTGGCGAGCTGGGCAGCAGAAGAGCGGCAGGGCCCAAACGAGAATCGGCAAGAGGGGGTCAACCGGACGAGGGCATGGCGGGACGAGGGTAATGTCAGAGACGAGCTGAATTTGTCGTCATTGTCCCTGACCACTTTGCCAGCCTCACTCCCGCCCAGGCTCCGAACCGTCAACGTCATCGGTAACCAGTTGAGCAGCCTGCCGGCCCAGCTTCCGGGCGGACTCCGTGACCTCTACGCTTCTGACAACCGGATGACAGGTCTGCCCGCCCTTCCGAGTAGGCTGCGGAACCTCCACCTCATAGCCAACGAGCTGACCAGCCTGCCGGCAGAGCTGCCATCCAGGCTCCGCAGCTTGATGGTGGATGGCAACCAGCTGACCGAACTGCCCGCCCTTCCCGCCACGATCGAGGAGTTCTCCGCCAGCAATAACCAGCTGACCGGTCTGCCCGACCTTCCAGGCAGGCTCCGCCGCCTGGACGTCAGCGAAAATCAGCTGACGAGCCTGCCCGAGCTTCCAGCCAGACTGCGCTACCTGGACGCAAGCGACAACCAGCTGACAAGCCTGCCCGAGATTCCGGCTAGACTTGGTTACCTTGACGTCAGCGAAAATCAGCTGACCAATCTGCCCCAGACACTCCCGGTCAGCCTTGAAATGCTCGGCGCTAGCAATAACCAGCTGACAGGCCTGCCCGCTACCGTGCTGACGCAGCTCGGCAGCGCGTCTAGCATCGACCTGCGGTCCAATCCGATACCGGCCCCGGTGCTGGCCGATTTGGCGTCAGCCACGCGTGGCGTGCATTATGCCGGCCCGCAGGTCTTGCTGTCGATGCCGCTACAATCGGTGGAACATCAGCCGCCATCCCTCCACGAGGTTGTCGCGGATTGGCTCGTGGACGAGCCCGGCGCAGTGGACGCGTGGCAAGGCTTCGCCGAAGAGCCGGGTGCGCAGGACTTCGCACTGTTCCTTGAAAGACTCGCGGGCACCGTGAACTATGGTCATCAGGCATTCCGCGATCGGGTGGCCGAGAATCTGCTACAGGCTGCGATGAGGCCGCAGCTGCGCGAGCAGTTTTTCGAGCTCGCCAATGGAGCGACTGCATCCTGCGAGGACCGCATCACTTTGACCTGGAACGGCATGCAGACCGCACGCGTAAACACTGATGTCAAGGACGGGCTCTATGACAATCGGCTCGACCAATTGCTCCAACACGGCCGTGTGATGTTTCGTTTGGGGGCGCTCGACGACATCGCACGCGAGACGGTCAGCTCTCTGCGTCGTGCCTACCCTGAGGCAGATATCGACGAGATCGAGGTCTATCTTGCCTATCAGACAAAGCTACGGGATCGGCTTGAACTGCGCCACATCGCGCCTGATATGCGTTTCTTGAATCTCGCTGAGGTTACGGCGGACGACGTTGCCAGGGCTGAGGCGTCGGTGCGGGAACAGGAAGCGACGGGCTTTGCGGATTTTCTGGCAACGCGCTGGGAGCCCTGGGATACGGCGGTGGGGCGGATTGCCCCCGATGATCATTCCGCGACGCGAGACCGGATTGTCGATGCGATCGAAAATGAGTTTCCGACGCGCTTGAACGAGCGGCTCGCCGAGCATGGCCTGATGGATGATGTCGATGCCCGGCGGGTGGTCGGAGCCCAGATCCTCAGCGAAATCGCACGCGAGATCAAAGGCGAGCTCGTGCATAAGGTTCTCCGGGAGCACGGCCTCGAGCCCTGATCGATGCGAAAGCCGCCCGATCATGCCGTCTGGTTTGGTCGTTACGGGAAACGATTGTTCAGGTTGAATGGATGCATTCAGTTGCCGGCTGCTGACTACATCCGACTATTTCGGCGTGTTGTTCGCTCGCCGGCTGTACCCGACTCGCAATTCTCAACTTTCGCACAGCTACCGGACCGAAAGGCTGCCGCTGCTGACCATCCGATAGGGCGTCGCGCGATTCAGCTTTAGAATGTCGACAATCCAAAGTTGGCGCGTTCGGCTCGACGCCAACCCGAGGGGAGGCCGGTGGCGTAGGCGTGACGGGCATCGCAGCCAATGTCGTCCTGTCCGAGCGCCCGCAGCTACGCCGCGGCTTCGTCAGCTTTTCGAAAGCTTGCTCGGGTAGGATGTCTGTTCAGGTGATCTTGGACGTGAGGCTACGTGGACCCGCACAATTGTGACCCGTCCAATGTAACAGTTTGGTTGCAGGTACAGCACGTCACCTCGGAAGAGCAGCAAGTGGGTCGACGAGGCAACAAGCGTTTGCGTCGTCCTTGGCAACGGCGCTCCCAGCCAGCGGCGGTACACGTCCTCATCCGACTCAAGAAGATCGGCGCCGTATTGATAACGCGAGGGCTCGGATTCATTGAAAAGGCGCACATTAAGCCTGCGATCACCGCACTTTGCCGATTGCGGGCATGTTCTCCGCTTTCGGCGTCGAGCGTTTGATCTACGCAATCAGCGATCCTATCGCTTACGTTAACAAATTCTAATAGCAAAAGGATGAAGGGCGCGGTTGAGCAATCTTCGTCGTTTGCTGCGAGCCGCCGCTATCCCTGCGATTCCACCTCAGAGGACGACGAGAGTTCCATTGAAATGATGACGCGTGCCAATAGGCGCAGCGAGGCCGCCCTTGACCCGTATTGCCCTGCCCTTCGCAGATTCTCCGACGCGCTTATTCTGGAGGGCCAGACTATATCTGGACTGGACCATGACGCGCGGGTCAAGTCCGCTCGGAGGCTATTCCCGCACGACAAAAGTCTTATCTCCGCGTTAAATTCATTTCGTGCTGCGGAGCTCTGCGACAAATTTGGGTCGTGATCCGCCTTCCGGTCCAGGCGCTTCGAGCAGGCACGTGAGCCTTGCAGCCTGGCGGAGTGGTCTTCTATCGTCATCTGCACGGCTTCGGTTGGTTGGGCGACACCGCACGTGACCTCTTGTGGCATTCAAGCGCATGTCGCTCTGATGGAAAATCGCTATTCCGTGGCGTTGGCAATTAACCCGCCGTCCGACCTAGCCAGGGATGATCGGCCCGCTCTATCCGACAGATGACGGACAATATCCAGGTACGGCGCATCGGCGCCGACGAAGTGGATCAGCGTTGGAGCCTCTCGCCGACATCGCCATTGACTGCGTCGCCCACGGCGACTCGGTCAGCTTTCTGCCATCGCTAGCTCGACGACGTGCACCGGGTACTTGCGCAGCCTATCAGACGCGGTCATTTGCTATGGATTCGTGTTACTAGCTCCGGAAGATGGCGCAGGTCAGATTGTTGGCACAGCGCAGATGGTACCTGCCGGGTCTGAGAACCAATTGCTCAGCGTTCGACTCGTCAAACTCCTGGTTGACAGAAGTGTACGCCGCCGCGGCATCGCGGGTGCCGGATCATCTCGGCCGTCAGCGAGTTAGCACGAAAGGAGGAAAGACGTTGTCAACGCTCAGCACTGCCACAAGTTCTGGCGCGGAGCGTCTTTACGTCAGCGACAATGCCGAGCCGACAATCGGCAAGGTAACGTTGAATTACCGCTACTCTGGCTCTCATTCAATGTGCATAGCGCAGGGGGCGCGGAGGTTGTAGCAATTCCTAGCATGCGCTTGACATACTGACGCCCTAACGACCTCGTCTTGGGGCCTCGAGATAGTGAGGTATGTCGCCGCATTCTCAACATGCGAGGCAAAGGCGATTAGCGAAACGTGAACAGGCTCTACGAAGCCATCGGATTACTTTGCTGCTCGGCCAGCCGTTGGATTAAGCGTGTGAACCAGGCAAACGACCATCATAAACTTTCGTATCGTTACGTGCCCCCCTTGAGGTGCCTAATCTTTACCAAGGTTCGATTGAGCCGCTGATCACGATCCTCTTAGCTACAGGTGCGGCCGGCCACAGCGACATCTGATGCGTCTTCGCCGGCTTCGTCAACTGATAGCTGATCAGGAGGTCGCACATTCTATTTTTCGTCGGAATGGCAGTCTTTGTCGAGACTTGGATAGAGATAGTGATGGAACCATTCGAGCTTGCGTGGTGCGAGTTCGAATACCAACGGGCTCTCAGATGCCTCGGAGAGAGGCAGAAGTGGGCGGACGACGTCTAGTCCCAGAACGCGAAGATTCAGCCGTTCTGATCCCGTCATGCGGAAGGGCCTGTCGGCCACACTTTATGACAGCGCTCGGCCACGCACGCCAGCAATGTCCTTCAGCGCGGCAGCGAACCGGCCACGCACGACCCCGTTCCGGTCGATGGGGTAACAACGGTAGTCTTGCCGGACCCAACAAACCTCGACGCGGTCGCTGTTCACCAGCGTTTCAGCCAGTGATCGCACGGCGTTTTGGAAATCCGCCCGGCGAGCCCAAGCTCGGCGGCTACCCGCTTGTTCATCAGGCCGGCAGCGACCAGTTTCATCACCCGCTGCTCGCGCGGGCTTAAGCTCTCAAATCGACACCGTAAGTGCGCGACAATTTGCCGAGCCTTCCGTCTTTTGCGATCGCGTTCGGTCGCCGCAACCACGGCATCAAGCACTTCCTGATCGCGAACAGTTTGCTGAGAAAATCGAACGTCCCTTCCTTCATGCCCTGACGTCACGGGGATGTCGCCATGGCCGGCAATGAAAATGATCGGAATATGTATACTCAGCCTCGTTAGCTCGGTCTGGTAGTCAAGGCCGCTCAAGCCTGACAGCCGGACATCAAGAACTAGACAGCCAATAACAGCAGGGATTGTGCTCCGCAGCATTTCGTGCGCCGATTCGGATGCAACAACGCCTAATCCTACCAATTGAAAACGATTTCGTAAGCGACGCTTGGAGATGTCATCCTCGACAAAGAAGACAACCGCCCTTGTCGAGGACTCGGCGTTGCTGACTTCACTTGGCGAGTCAAATCGTCCTGTCAGGAGACGGGCCCCTTATGCAGCGGTAGGGCAACCTGGAAGGTCGCGCCCGGTCCACTTTTGTGGACCATTGATAGCCGTCCTCCGTGAGCTTCCACAATCGAGCGGCAGATCGAAAGACCCATTCCAAGGCCCGCCGACTTGGTGGTGAAGAAAGGATCCAAGACGCGCTCCGCGTCGTTCTCGGCGATGCCGACGCCGCAATCGGTCACGGCAAGTTGGATGTGCCCCACATCGTCCTTTGATGATTGAATCAGCAGTTCGCACGTCCGGTCGGTAACTGTCTCCATGGCTTCGATTCCGTTCATCACCAGATTGATGATCACCTGTTGTAGCTGAATCCGATCGCCAAGGATCGGAGGCAGCCCTGCCGTCAACTCGGTTCGTAACGTCACTCGGTGGCTCATCAGCTCTCGTGTTACCAGCGCAATGACCTCCTTAACGACCTCGTTGATGTCGAGCGGCACCATCTCAATGTCGCCCTTCTTCGCGAGCGCGCGAATACGACGGATCACCTCGCTTGCCCGGGTTGCGTCCTCGATGATCCATTCCACCGAAGAGCGCGCCGCGGGAAGATTAGGAGCTTTTCGCCCCAACCAACCGATGCACGCATCGGCGTTGCTGATAATAGCGGCGAGTGGCTGGTTTATTTCATGAGCGATGGAAGTTGTCAGCTCTCCTAAGGTCGTTACACGCGTTACATGCGCAAGCTCCGCTTGTGCCTTTCGTAGCTCTTGTTCGGCTTGATGGGCGCGAATGGTCGCGGTGATGTCAGTGCTGACGCCACGGTAGCCGAGAAAGTTCCCCTTTCCATCGAAAAAGGGCTTGCCACTCGTGCGGACGTGGATCGGAGAACCTGTCCGATTCACGGTGCGGTAGACGAGATCCCGAAACGGAAGGTGGGTCTCCAATGTCGCCCGATGCTGCCGCCACTTCTCCGGCTCCTCCTCGAGGTCGCACGCAATGTCCCAGCGAAGCAGCCCGATCAATCCTGTCGCCAAAATTCCCGCAGCGCTGGTGTGCTCGGATAAGCGAGTGACCCGATGATCCGGGCCAGTCTCCCAGAGCCAGTCGGAAGCTGTCTCGGCGTAGTCGCGAAATCGCTGTTCGCTTTCGCGCAGCGCGACAAGTGTGTTTTCCAGGCGCTCCTTAGCTGCGTGTTGCTCCGTGACATCCATATGTGTTCCGATCAGCTCGCTGACGTTACCATCGCTGTCGACCACCACGTGCGCAACGGAGTGCATGCGTCGTATCCCGCCATCTGGTAGAAGGATACGAAAATCACATTCGAACCGCCCCTCTTTGCGTTCAATCGCCTGGCGCTGCACCTCCTCCAGTCGCGGCAAGTCATCCGGATGGATGCGCGATCGAATGGTGTCGATTGATACCGGCTCTTGTGGGCGGAAGCCGAACAGACGATCGACCTCAGCGGAGCGATACACGAAATCTAGACCGTAGACATCCCAGGACCAGCTGCCCGTGTGACTGAGATGCTGGGCTTCGACCAGATAGGCCTCGCTGCGGCGCAGCTGTTGTTCTGCTCGCCTGGCCGCCGTAATATCCGTGGCTGCCCCAACAAACTCGATCTCACCAGAGGCCGTTCTCGTGGCTCGTGCCTGCGCATGGATGTGCTTTACCGAGCCGTCTGGTAGCAGAAGCCGGTATTCGTGCTCGAAATCGCTCAGGTCTCGCGTCGCGCGCTCGATAATTTCTTGAACCGAAGCCCTATCATCTGGATGAGTGCGCTCAACGACGAGCTGCGGCCCCGGCGGCCTCTGGGGATCTAATTGGAAAATCCGAAATGTCTCCTTTGACCAGAAGGCCTCGCCGGTGGTGGGGTTCCAGCTGAAGCTGCCTGTGTGACTCAACTCCTGCGCCTGGGCCAAATGTGCTTCGCTCCGCTGCAGGGCAAGTTCGGTCCGCCTTCGCTCCGTGATATCTTCGCAGGTGATAAGGACAATGGGCTGCTCGTCCGCCCAGAGCATGGCTTTGGCGCTTTCGCGTACCCACAAGACCGAGCCGTCTTTCCTGACCTTCTGGACGTTCCAAGTGCGCGTTTGTCCGACATCCTCCAGGCACGTCCGAACGCATTCCCGAACGAACGCGCGATCCTCCTCGAGAAATACCTCCAGCACGGATTGACCGATCAGTTCAGCACGAGCATAGCCGAGTTGTGTCGCGCCGAATGTATTGACGTTGAGAACACTGCCGGCTTCATCGACCATGAAGTACATCGCCGGATTGTGCTCGAAGATGGCGCGCCACTGCTTTTCGCGATCCTGCAAATCGGCCGCACTCCGCTGAAGCTTGGCCGCAATCACACGCGCAGCCTCTCTTTCCTGGCGGAGCTTACCGATCAGGTGCGCTCCCACAATCGAGGCAATAAAGAATGCAACAACCACCGGCAGACCTTGGGGGGTATCGATTCGTAGGCTGAATGCCGGCGGCGCAAAGCAGTAAGCGAGAGCAGCGATGGCTACGATCCAAAGCGCCGACGACGCGATCAAGCTGCCCATCAGCGAAAACAGCATGATCACTAACAAATGCGCGAACGCCGTCGTGGCGAAATGCGCGTGAAGGTACAAGCAGGCCAGTGTTACCAAGGTCAGCGTTATGCTGCCGAAGGTAAACTGAAGGGCCGCACGTTCTGCTGCTGATTTGACTGCGCATTCTGATGCCATCCGGCCTGTTCTCCGGCGGAGCGCTATAACATTTCAGGGCGCGTACTCATAAAGCCACGACAATACCGGGCGTCACGTCAGTCGTCCGCGCAGTTCCGGTTCAAGCGGGTTTGCGGCGCAGCCATCGCTTCATTTTGAGACCGTCCCGCATGTTGAGAGCAAGAAGTGTAATGTTTGTTGCGCCCGCGATGAGCTCGATCGCCTGCACAGCATAGAACGTGGCATCGAATTCTGCCGCCTGAGCCTTGGACACAAGGAAGAGAGCAGACGGAATAAGAATCAGGATGCCGTTTCCTGCAATGAATGGCATGCGCTTGAATTTTGCCGCGATCAGTCCGGCCCGGCGCCCCTTTGCCAAGATGACACCTGTACCGCCGGTCGCAGCGAGCGCCGGAATCAGCAAGAAGAAACCCCACGCTATGGTGCTCTTAACCGCTGCAACTGTAGCATGGGACGCGAACAGCTCGCTGAGTACCGTCGATAGCCAAAATGTGCCGATCGTTGCGATCGCCAAGGCGCCGGCGACAGGATGGATCAACTTGATCATGAGTATCTTCCCTTCCTAAAAGCAGCAGGCTACGCAACGCAGATGCCGGACACGCCAACTTTCTGGAACAGATGAGGGGAAGCTATCGCCGAGGCCGGATAGCTTGAGATTTTTGCTAGAAAGTCAGGATGGGTGAAGGCCGCGCGGAAGTGTGCGGTGGATTCCCACACGGCGTAGTTCAGATAGGTCGGGCTATCTCCGAGAGCTCTGTGCAGCTGAGTGGAAATGAAGCCCGGCTGTCGCTTCATGAACGCTGCGTCGTCCTGCCAGGCCTTGAGAAAAGCCGCCTCATCGGCTTTGTCGAGAGTGAATGGGTTCACCAGGACGACAGAATTTGCCTCAATAGCGATCTGGCGGTCGATCGGGAAGGAAGGGTCGAGTGGGCGTAGCAGCGACATGAGTGCCTCCATCGGTTTTTAATATATGATGACTAATTGGTACTATGGGTACATAGTCGATTGACATCATGATGTCAATATAAAATAATGGTGACAAATGAAAAAAGCCACGCGAACCCCGGAGGGCGACGCCCTGACCGACCTTGTTCTCGATCTATTCAGGCTCGACAGCCTACTTCTGACGGTCGGCGACCGTCTGGTCGCCCCGCTTGGCCTAACAAGCGCACGCTGGCAGGTGCTTGGCGCCATTGTGTCCGCCGAACGTCCCCAACCGGTCGCTTGGCTCGCTCGCGACCTCGGCGGCAATCGTCAAAACGTGCAGCGGATTATCAATGATCTGCACAGGGAGGGCCTCGTATCTTTTGAGGTCAACCCGCATCACCGACGGGCGCAACTCGTCGTACTCACTGAGAATGGACAGCGCGCCTTCGAAGCCGCGATGGAATTGCAGGCTCCCTGGATCAACGATCTTTCAAAAGGGCTGTCGGTCAAGGATATACGGATTGTCCATCGCGTGATCACGGCCTTGCGAGATAAACTTGAGGGCAGCCGTGAGGACAAGTCGGCCTGACATGCACGAGGACAGGGGCTGCGGTGCAGTCAAGACGTTGAGCCGGAACAATCAGGCGCGCCTCGGCGGCCTGCGTTGGTAGGGACGAGAATGCTGCTGGTGACGTTGCCAGGCAGACAAAGCGTTTCCGGTCGCAGATTTGGCAAGCTGTTTTCCTTCCTTCGCTGTTCCTCGGGGCGCGAATACAGCACCGCGACCTCTCAGCCAACTGAGCAAACGTCATGCCATGGTCGCACGCAGACAAGAGACGAGTTTGTGACGGTCTCAGCTGGCTAGCGAGCGGAAATAGGGCAGTGAAGCCAATCTGACAAATTGCTAAGATTAAGCGAACAATTGTCCTTGATGCGCTGCGCGCTGCCCGAGATGGCCAGATACACCGCATCGAGACCACTGCAGAGGCCAGGTGGCTTCACCCCGGACGAGACCAGACGTCGATCCTCGATGCGGTCGTCGCCGCGCGCTTAGGGAGGCGGCATGAGCCGACCGCTGCCCTCTGCAAAATCAGCTGCCGCCCTGGCATGCAGCCTCGCCGAATCGAACACTGGCAATTGTGTATGTTCGGGACCGATGAGAAGACCAATCTCCGTGCAGCCAAGGATGAGCGCGTCGGCTCCCTGGGCGCGACCTCGGGCAATGATGTCGATAACTTCCTGGCGCGAGCGATCAGAAACCGTGCCGCAGCACAGCTCATCGAAAATGACATCGTGGATCCGGCTCCGCTCGTGCTCCGCCGGTATGACCGGCGAAAGGCCGAACCGCTGCCGCAGGCGATCACAATAGAACGGCTGCTCCATCGTATAGCGTGTCCCAAGCAAGAGTGGCCGCTTGACCAAAGCGGCAAGCAGAGCCGAAGCGGTCACATCGACGATGTGGATGAGCGGCACACTCAGCTCGGCAGCAACAATGTCTGCAACCACATGCATCGTATTGGTGCAGATCAGGACGCAGCTGGCGCCTGCATCGACCAACTGCCTGGCGATCCTCGCCAGATAAGCAGCGGCTTGCCTCCATTCTCCCGCCTTCTGAAGGGCGACGATATCGCCGAAGTCAACAGAGCGAAGCAAGATGTCTGCCGAGGCGAGTCCGCCGCGGCGCTGACGGACGATTTCATTGATTTCCTTGTAATAGACGGCCGTGCTTTCCCAGCTCATCCCTCCGATCAGCCCAATGGTTCGCTGCACTTTACGATCTCCACTTGATGCGAAGGCGACACTGGCGTACCGCGCCCTCGGCGATAAATCTCGAAGTTGTCTGGCGCAATCTCTCTGGAAAATGCAAATCGATGGCAAAGCTCTTCTCAACGGAGCTACGAAGCCGGCTGAAAGGGCGTGCCGTCGTCGAAACGATTCTGGACAAGTTACAGTTCGACGCAACGCCCCCCCTGACGACGCTTGCCGGATCGAGCGATCTTGCGGTGTCCGCCGTTGGCGGCGCATCGAGCACCGTGAAGGACAGCGGTCTATTCGGCGCGTCGCCCTGGTTGACCGACGCAAATCCAACGTATCGATGAGCGTGTTCATAGGTGTGCGCCGTCGCGCCACTCGATGGCTGGCTTGAGGATTTCCGGCGGGCCATTGCAGATATTACGTAAATCCCCGAATCCTCTCGCTTAACCGGCGAAACCGATTGTCTGCTCCGCCTGGTGGTGCCGGCCGTAGAAACCTATGATGCAGTTTGCAACATGCTGATCGCCTGCCTCGACTTTGCCAACGTCAGCTCGTTCATCAGCATGGAGGAGCTGAGCTAGGACCACAGGGCCCTCGACTTACGCTTAGGGCGCGGCTCCTCGTGGCTCAGGCGAAAGCCGCCTGGATGCGTATGTATATTCCAGAGCCAGTCTTCGCGCATGTTCGATGAGGTTGGCCGCGGCGCTGTGCCCCCCATCGAGGTTCTCAAAGTAAAAATAGGGTTGGCCAAGCGCAGCAAGCTTTGCGGCGGCCTTGCGGCCGTGCGCAGGATTGACGCGGTCGTCCTTGGTGGAGGTGAAAATGAAAGGCTCCGGGTAGCTCCTGCCCGGTACCAGCTTTTGATAGGGCGAGTAGCCCTCTATCCACTCTCGTTGTTCGGGAATGGCCGGGTCGCCATACTCGGCAGTCCAGGACGCGCCGGCGCCCAAGTGGGTGAATCGAAGCATGTCGAACAACGGCACCTGCATGATCGCCGCGTTGAAAAGGTCGGGGCGCTGGGTCATTGCGGCGCCCACCAGCAGGCCTCCTTGACTGCTGCCGATCACGCCAAGCCGGCGCGGACTTGTGACTTTCCGGCGGATCAGATCGTCGGCGACCGCGATGAAATCATCCCATGTCTTTTGCTTCGTTGCCCCCTGGCCAGCCTGGTGCCATGGTGGACCGAACTCGCCGCCTCCGCGCAGGTTGGCAACAACATATGCATTCCCCTGTTCGAGCCATAGCCGCCCCACAGTTCCTGCGTAGGAAGGGAGAAGCGGAATCTGAAACCCGCCATAGCCATAGAGCAGGGTCGGGGTTGATCCGTCGAATCTTGCGCTCCTGGGTCGCACCAGGAAGTACGGAATCCGCGTACCATCGCGCGAAGTTGCCTTGAACTGCTCAACGACATGCTTCGATGCGTCGAACGCCGCAGGTGCTGTTTTCAAGAGCTCGAGCCGTTTGCTTTTAGCGTCAAAGTACCAAAGCGACGTTGGCGCGAGATAGTCAGAGACGCTAAACAGCATCTCGTCCGCTTGCTGGGAAACGGCCGATAGGCTGACGCTCGCATTCTCTGGCAGCGGGATCGGTTTGGCATGCCATCTGCCCTGATCGTACCTGTAGACGAATGCCTTGCTTTGAACATTGTCCAAAATCGTCAGCACCAGGAAATTCCTGCTACTGCCAAATCCGCGGAGTGCCTGCCGGCAATTCGGCTGGAAAACGACAGATGGTTTGGCCCGCAGCGGATCCTGCTTCCATTCGGCCAAGTCATACGAGATCATTGAGCCGGCCTTGAAGCTGGTCTCGCCGCTGCGCTTCCAATCTTCGTCCAGTTTCACAAGCAGGCGGCCACTCACGATGCCGACGATCGCCGACTTCTTCGGCAGATCGAGCTCGATCGGCCCCGCAGGCCCAAACAGCACATACTGGCGCTCGAAGCCGTTGATCCGACGGGCGACGCCGGTCACATGGATCCGCCCTTCACCAAGCACAAATGGCACAATTTCGAAGTCGGTGCGCTGGCCACGAAAGACTTCGCGCGCCTGGTCGAGGGTCTGAGCGCGCTTGAGTTCTTTCAATACGAAAGCGTAGCCGGCTTCGGTCGTGGTCCCCTCGCCCCAATCACGTGCAACAAGGACAGTGTCACGATCGAGCCAGCTGACGTTCTGCTTGCCCTCTGGCAGCTCGAATCCGCCTGTAACAAAGCTTTTAGCGTCGCGATCGAACTCGCGTATGGACACGGCGTCCTTGCCACCATCGGAAAGTTTGACGAGACAGCGGCGCCCAAAGCAGCTGCGCCCCTTGTAGACCCAGTTCTTGTTCTCGGCGGCAGCGAGCGCATCGATGTCCAGGATGGTTTCCCATCGGGGATCCTCGCTGCGATAGCTCTCAAGGGTGGTGCGCCGCCAAATGCCACGCACATGGCGCTCGTCCTGCCAGAAATTTTCGAGACCTCGTCCTCCCAGCGAAACGTACGGAATCCGGTGTTTTTCCTGGAGGATAGTTAGGGCATCCCGATAAAAGCGATCATAGCGAGGGTCCGACTGCAGCGAGCCGAGCGTCTTTTCGTTCTCGGCCTGAGCCCAGGCCAATGCGCGCGGCCCCTCGGCCTCCTCGAGCCAGAGGAACGGATCGTCCACCGGCGTCGCACCAGACTGCCCGTCGAGCAGCGCGACTGTGAGACATATGATCGAGAGCAACCCGGCGCGCAGAACGGACTTTTTCATTGTCTTATCCTCGGACGGGCACGCACAAGGCGAGCCCGCAGCTTCTTGCGACTCGTCGCGAAATTCGCGTTTTGAGCGTGCATGCACTATGTCGCGCCGCCCGCACGTCGGCTGTGCAAGCAGCATGCCGTCCGGAAAACAGCAGTATCTGACGCGTCGTACCGCATCGCCAGGTCAGCTTCCTGACATTGGGTCTGAAGCTGACAATCAGGTGTCCGCCGGACAAGGTTTCGGCATCAGACAGCCTCGCCTGCCCTTTGAGGCCACTGGTTCGACCTGGGAAATCGGCGGTACGATATCGCGGCAGGCTGCTTCTCGCTTGCGCTCGGACAGACGACGCAGTGTTAGCCGCCGGAGCGTTGGCGCGTTCGGGGCTCCGCCTTTGCCAAGTTGAACCTGCCATAGTTCGGCCTGCCGCGAAGCGAGGCGCTGGCGCCAGTAAGAGGATCTTCTGAAAAATGGAAGCGAGCCCGCCTTTTCGCTCGCATCCAGACGCAATTCGTCCTTGAACTGCCATCCCTGCGTTCAACAGTCGCCACTATGCGCAAGGCCGGTGTCCGATATCGCAAAGCGCATTCTGACTTTGGCCACATGAGGCAGAAGCTCGACACAACGCTACCTGACTCTTTTGGCGTAGGGACGGAAGTCCGGCAGCGGCCCGGGGGCGGGCTCGGCCCCCTGGCATCCGGGATCGCTTGGCGACAGCGTGCAGTTGATCGTGGAGCGCAGGTACCAGGCCCTTGCTGCATCGAAGCTAGCGCGGAACAAGCGATACTCGTCCGGGGGCACTGTACCAGCCAGCGCGAACGTACCGGGCGTCGCGGTCGCCGGGAATTTCAAAGGCCGGCGGCACCTGAGTGGACGCGCAACGGAGGTCCGGCCGAGGCCTCCGGACCTTTTTGGGAAGGGCCCCGGAAAGTTCGGGAGACAGTTGGATGCCTTGCACGTTCGCGCCGCCGGCCTAAGACCGATGTTCCAAGCGCGGTCGTAAAGCCGACAAAGGGGAATGAAGCCACGATGGTGGTCGCCGCTGGATCGGTTGTCAGGCTGCGGGTGATGCCTCAGGGCGTCCATGGTGCCGATTTCGGCTCTATCGCACCTACTGTTTCGGATAGGCTGGAGCCTTGGAGCGCTCTATGATTTCGAATTTGCAGCTAGTCCAAAGTTCTTCAGCACACTTCTTGTCGATCTTCCGGGACTCTTCGAACGAAATGCTTACGCCGTTAACCCATGAGTATAGCAACTGAATGATTGCCAACGATCCTTCCAAGATGGGTTTCTCGTCGCCCACCTTCATCGGCGCAATCGTGTTGCCGCTCCGCTCCGCAATGGACTGCGTCAGATAATGGGCGATATGCTTGTCCCGAAGATTCTTAATCGATTTAAGCCCCTCAGATGCCTTGATCTTGCGGGCAAGGGTTATCGCGCTACGCAGCCCCTGAGCTGCGTCAACTGCATGCTCAGCACCGCGCTTTCTATTGGCTTCCTTCAGTAGATCAAGCGTCGCGTCATCGATTTTCTCGCCTCCGGCCGGTTCGGGCAGGCTGATGTATTGGGCGCGGGCATTCTCGGCCAATGCCTGGATGACCTTGTCGTCATCGATTAGCTCCACAACGGTCATGATCGCTTCTTTGTCGATGAAGGCCTGATCCCACAGCGCGCATAGCCTCACCATCTCAATCTGATGCATGGCTTGCCGGAAGACGTTGAACGCATTTGCGGCGTAGGAGCGCGGGATCTGCTTTGATAGTTGGTCGGAATAGACGACGATCGCGTTGTTTTCTCGGATGTCGAGCAAGTAATGGGCATGATCGACCAAGCGCTCGGTAACCCGCTTGGCTTCGGCAATGCGTTTGCTGACATCCCACGTGTCGTACATGCTGGCAGCCTCCCATCTGAAACGAGGCATTTATCTGCCTGCAACCTAATGCTTTACCTCAGCCGAAGCTAGCGCGATACGAGAAACAAGGTCTCCGCCTGATTTTAAGCGGCGCAAAGCCGCAAATGCGATTTACGGCTATGGGACTGCCGGCAAAGCTCGACCCGTGGCCACCTAGAGAGACTAAGGGCGCCCGTGCCGTTAATCTGTTTCCAGCAGCCACTTCCCACCCTTGGCTCGTAAGCGTTTCAGCCCATATAAGTAAGGCCAAGATAACGATGTATTCGGGATCGCGACTTCCGAGAATCCGTGTTATGGTTCTATCATGACCGATAAGCGTAGAGGCTCCAGCACCAACTCCTCCTCCCGCATTTTGGGAGACAAAACTTTTGCAGCCATTTCGGCCGTGGAAGGATTGAAGCTCGGCAAAGCTTCTAGGGAGCGCTTGTCAGCCCTCAACAAAAAGAATCTGACGCCGGCCCAAAAGAGGGCTGAGGTATTGAGGGCGTACGTCCAGCCCAAAGGTCGCTAACGCCATTGAGTCGTTACGACGTTTTTGACGATCCCTACTGCTATAAAGGCACCTTCGTCCTCAAGAACCGAGCCGGCCTCAGGGATGCGAAGACCTTGGACGATTTCGAGCTCGAAATGTCGACGCTGAGATCGCTAGAGCCATTACCGGCGGGCCGCTTTACACCAGCACACTATAGAAGCATCCACCATCATCTGTTCCAGGACGTCTACACCTGGGCTGGAAAATACCGGACTGTTTGGACTTTCAAGGGGGGAAACCCATTCGCCTACCCTGACCATATCGCCTCTTCGATGAACCAGTTGTTCAAGAAGCTTGCGCTGCCGCCGCTCCGACCTGAATCGCGAGTGGATGATTTTCTGAAAGAAGCCACAGACTTCCTTACGACCCTCAACGTCATCCACCCCTTCCGGGAGGGCAACGGTCGATCTCAGCTGTCCTTCATGCACCTCATCGGGCAACGTGCCGGTCATCCGTTCGAATTTAAGCGCGTCGACCGCAAGACCTTCATGCCCGCCATGATCGCGAGCTTCCACGGCGATACCGGCCCGTTAAGAGCCGAACTAGAAAGATTGCTGGGATGATCGACTACTCGCTGCCGGCCTGCCGGGCCAGCAGACGACGCGCGCGCGCCAGCCGGGCTTTCAGGTCCTCCTGAAAGGAGGGGTCTTTACGCCGGCTCTCGATGTGCTCGCTAATAGCCGCACGAATCACGTCCGAAACGGCACGCTGCTCGACCGACGCGACGGTTTCGAGCGCTTCGGCCTGCTCGTCCGTGAGGCGAATGGTCATTGCTTTTGTGGTTTTCATGAGGGGAGTCTGCACCTTAACACCGGCCTTGTCAAGCACTTTGGTTCTATGGTATCTTGGTATCAATCAATGGAGGTACCGAGATGGCTGAGCATGAAGAACCCGGACGGGAAGACCGCGCCAAGGAGCTGGAGGCCTTTAAGGAGCGCCAGCTTCGTGAGCTGCGTGAGTTCGAGGAAAAGCAACTGAAGGAGCTGGAGGAGTTCGAGAAACGCGAACGCGAGGAACTTGAGGAGTTTGAGGAGCGCCAGCACCCGTACGAGATCAAAATCGACCGCACCGAGTTCAAGGTGAAGGAGCACTTCCGGACCGGCGCTCAGCTGCGGGCTCTGCCCAACCCGCCGATCGGTCCTGACCGCGATCTGTTCGAGGTCGTGCCGGGCGGCTCGGACGAGAAGATCGCCGACAACCAGGAAGTGGAGATGCGCGACGGGCTGCGCTTCTTCTCGGCGCCGGCCCAAATCAATCCGGGCTCAACCTAAGGACAACCGCAGTGCTGCCTTCACACGACATCGAATACCTTAACGCCAAGGCACCGGGCCACCAGGTGACCAGCGAAGGCGGCGTGATCTGCGTGGTTGTGCCTAATTACGCCCTGCCTCCAGGGTTTGACCGGGAGGCCAGCGATCTCCTCATTCGCCTGGCCCCCGGTTATCCCGATGTGCCGCCGGATATGTGGTGGTTCCATCCGCCCGTCCGCCGCAAGGACGGCGTCGAAGTCCCGGCCACGCAAGCCCAGGAGGGCCATCTCGGGCGCCAATGGCAGCGCTGGTCGCGGCATTTTATGGCGGGCCAATGGCGCTCGGGCATCGACTCGCTGCAAAGCTACTTTGCCCTGATCAGGAACGAGCTGCTGAAAGCGGCGCCGGGGGGATCATGACCGTCACACTCGTCCTCACCGAACCGTTGTTCCAGGAAATCGAACAGACAGCCAGACTGCCGGTGGAGACCGCAGGCGTGCTGCTTGCCGGGATCGCTCATGCACCGAATGGCGATATCCGGCTGCTCGGGCGCGCCATGCGTTGGGTACCGCAAGACGCCTATCTCGCGCGCGAGGGAGATCACCTTGCAATCGCGTCGCAGGGTTACGTTCCTTCCCTCGCTGAAGCCGACCGTATCGGTGCCGTCCCGATTTGGTTTCACACCCATCCCGGCACGGTCGGTCACCCGACCCCGAGCATGGCCGACCGCAAGGTCGATCAGGATATCTCCGACCTCTTCCGACTGCGTTCGGGCGCAGAACTGTACGTCACGCTGATCGTGTCGCCACGCGATGATGGCATTACCTTTACCGGCGAAGTGAACTTCGGCGACGGCGGCAAAGCCCCAATCGATCGGCTCTGGCGCGTTGGCGACAAGTGGCAGCTCGTCAATTCGTTCAATTCGGCCGCGCCGCAGATCCCCGCGATCTTTGATCGGAGTGTCCGTGCATTCGGCCCTGACATCCAGCAGACGCTTGGCGCCTTGCGGGTGGGCATTGTTGGCTGTGGGGGCACCGGGTCAGCGGTCGCCGAGCAGCTGGTGCGTCTCGGCGTTCGGCATCTGACCCTGACCGATGCCGACACACTGACCGAGAGCAACGTGACGCGCGTCTACGGCTCGACACCTGGCGTGGTTGGCGAACCCAAGGCCTCGATTCTGAAAGGCCACCTGACGGCCATTGCGCCAGACCTCTCCTGCAACGCTGTCACCGCGATGGTGACGTTCGAGAAGACGGCGCGTGAGCTGATCCCTTGCGATGTGATCTTCGGCTGCACCGACGATAATGCGGGCCGCCTGGTTCTTTCCCGATTTTCAACCTTCCTCGCGATACCCGTGATCGATTGCGGAGTGTTGCTGGGCGGCGACGGGACATTGGCCAGCATCAACGGTCGCGTGACAACCCTCACACCGGGGGGCGCCTGTCTGGTCTGCCGCGATAGGATCGACCTTGGTCGTGCGGCAACCGAGTTACGCACGCCGGAGGAACGGATACGGCTTGAGAACGAGGGTTACGCGCCGGTATTAGGCGGCATTGAACCGGCGGTGGTGACGTTCACCACCGGCATCGCCTCCGCAGCAATTAACGAGCTCCTGGAGCGTCTGATCGGGTTCGGGCCCACCCCGAGGCCGACGGAGGTGCTCTTCCGCTGGCACGAACGCGAAATCTCGACCAACAATGCCAAGCCTCGACCAGGTCATTACTGCGACTCGGAAAGCCACAAGATCGGCAAGGGCGATGGCAAACCCTTTCTTGAGCAGGCGTGGCCCGAGGCATGAAGATTCGTTGGTGGCAATGGTTCTGGCTGGACTGGCTTCCGCAGTGGCTAACGCGTCGACGGGTGCACTGCATCGGCCTGGTCGAATCAGCAGATGAGATTCCGGAGAAGCTGCCCAGGAACACCGCCGTTGTTGTCGGCACCGCGGCACGGCCGAAGTGGATCGCGTTCGATTGTCCGTGCCGAAGTGGCCATCGCATCATGCTTAACCTTGATCGCGGACGTAGTCCTTTTTGGCAACTATCTAAGGTTGACGGCCCTCTTTCGCTTTCGCCGAGCGTGAACTACTATGATGGTCGGCGCAGATGCCACTACTTCGTAAGAAACGGAAAAATCGACTGGTCGGGGGACACGTTCAGTGAGCGATAAAGGTCAGGAGCCCTTGGCTTCAACGTCACAAGCCGAGCCGGTTAAGGCTGAGCGTCCGCTCACTAAGACGCCGATGTACGCGGCGATGAACGCCGGCCGCTATCAAAGGCAGGAACTCATCAAGCAGATAAACGCTGCCGAACATACAAATCTGATCTGCTACGTCGGAAGTTTGGAGACCGAGATCGACAGGAACGATGTCATCGGTTTTGTGGAGATGCTTCACAATATACCGGAAAATTCGCCAATCGACCTCCTTCTCAATACCGGCGGTGGTGACGTCGATGCCTGCGAAAAGCTTGTATCGCTCATTCATGCAAAGGCCCGTGACAAAGAGTTTCGCGTTGTCGTCCCTGACCTTGCCAAAAGCGCAGGGACACTCATGGCGTTGGGCGCCAATAAAATTATTATGAGTGACGCTTCCGAGCTCGGCATGATTGATCCGCAATTTCTTATGCGGGATGCTCGCGGCAACGAACTGTTTTTCTCAGTAACAAGTTACTTGGAGGCCTACGAAGAGCATTCCGAAGCTTTGCGCAAAAACGCTCAGGATCAGGTCGCGCTCCTCATGCTGGACGGCTTTGATGCAAGGACGGTCAAGAAATTTCAGGGTATCCGCGATCGGGTGAGGACTTTCGCAGAGGACATGTTGAAGCGGCGCGGCGCACCCAGCTCGACGATTTCATATGAGCTGATGAGTTCGAGCCGGTGGAAGACCCACGGACAACCTATTGGTTACGCCGACGCGACGCAGATTGGCTTGCCTATTGAATATTTGCCGCCGACGGGCGAACGTTGGAGCCGTTATTGGGAGCTGTACTGCTTGCTTCGCCTCGAAACGAAAGAGGGCAAAAAAATCTACGAATCGGCCTATGCTTCGCAAGTAGTGTAAGTCGGTGGAACGCGGTCTTCTAGGCCTAGCGAGAGGGCGACTGGGGACCGACAAGGTGCAGCGCGGTGACACAGCAGGCAGCTGGCATGCGGAGGAGCGGGAGCATCGCCGCCAGGAACGACGGTTCTGGAATGCCTATATTGGTCTGCTCCTGGGGCCGAATTTGCGAACGCCGGCCTTGGCCCGTGGGCCGGCTGTCGGCCGTCCGCGCAAGATAAAGACCGCTCAAGCTGGGCAAACGCCGCATCGTCAAATGGCGGCCGCCTGCGGAAAATTGGTGTTGCTGCCGCGCAGCGGTGCATTCTGGAGCCTTGAGAACGCCAAGCTACGGCTGTACTACAATTTCGTGCTTTATCATCTTCATCCGCATTCGATCCAACTGACGCTCAAAGTCGTGGCGTCCGTGTAATGAACAGTCTGTTCGGCGATGGTGCGGCCGCTGTTGCGTTATCAGCGGGACGGAGCCTCGCTCAACGACACTAAGCGCGGGATGATGTCCGTCAATCGACTGATTGCATACGAGGCATGTTAGGCAGCATCAAACTCGTTTGTCGCGTCTCCTTCGTCGAACGAATCGAATGCCGAACCCATCTTGTGAGGGACGGGGGATAGTTGGCGTCAAGCCGCTTCATGCTGTACGCCGATCAGACCGGGCCTTCCTGCGGCGCCGCCGCGGCCAGCGACGGCGATCGAAGGAAGCACCATGTGGCTCAGCGATATCCAACGCATGCGCATGACGTTCGTTGGACGGAGGATCGATGGTCGGTTGGGGCCTGGGCCTCTCTCTTTGATCGGCGGCCGCTTTTTCGAGCGCAGACAGGAATTGCCGCCCCTCTTGTGTAATTTCCCAGCCGAGAGCATCGCGAAAGACAAACTTCGCCGAAAAGATATTCAGATCTGGGGCATGTTCGGCCAACCGCTTCATGCGATCGGTCCAGTCGCGGCCGCTGTTCATCAGGATCTCCACGGCGCTTCGGACTTCGGCAACAGAGGCCCGCCCGGTGGGCTGACCGGCCAGCACTTTCAGGACGGTCAGCTGGAAGGACACTTCTCGTGTCTCCGATGGGCTGTGTGGTGCAGTTCCCTGCAATGGATCAAGGCTTAGGCTGCGTCGTCAACAACATGGCGCCGTTAACCTCAACTATTTTGGCTAACCCGGCGGCCGCGTCCTGAAATCGCTGCCGGCTCATGCGCGAGCGATCCTCGCGCGGGCAAAGATGTCAGCGCCGCAGGCTCGTATCGTCCAGAACGGACAAATTCCTCTCGGTAAGCTCCCTCACAAGCGACACCACAAACTTTGCACCGTGATCGCCGGCCGGTGCAGTAAGTTGCTGTGAGACATGCGCGGCGTGCATCTCCTCGTCCGCTGGGCAGGAGTGTACGATTTGGACCCTTCATGTCCCTGAGGATATTGTGTCACCCTGCACCAAGGCGAGCAGAATTCGGAACGGCTGTGACACCGGCGAGCAGTGCCGTGATTGAACCTGCCACGGCGCTCGGGCAAAGCCTCAGTTGGAAGCGACATTCGCAAAGGACCGCCCGGCGCACCAGATACAAGGCATCGCCGGACAGGTGCGAGATTACAAGTCGCAGAGGGCAGCCCGGAGGTGCACGTCAATCAGCCAACCCGAAGATCCTCAGCTGAGGTCTTGCCCGAGCGCCCGGCCTTGAGCTCGTAACTGACCCGAGCCCCCTCTTCGAGGGTGGCGTAACCGGCCTTTTCCACGGCACTGATGTGCACGAACACATCGGCACTTCCATCCTCCGGCCGAATAAAGCCATAACCTTTGCTGGAATTGAACCACTTCACAATACCCATTGCCACGGCAGCATCTCCATCAGTGAACCTTCGTGATCTAGCGAAGACTCTCGCGGCCATCAAGATGGGTGGCAAAACGACGCTCGTCGCCCCGGAAGTCACGTCCGCAACTTTCTTGCCCGATGACTGAGGTGCTGACTCTCTTGTGCGGCGGCCGACAGAAAGACCCTGACGCCGGGGGCCCTCGGTTCGGGGGAGCGGATCCGGATTGGCGTTCAGTCCACTGCTCAATCATCGCGCGCCACGTCGTTACAGGAGAGCTGCAGAACCGACGCCGTAGCACGCGCATCCGGTGCCGAGCTGGAGCGAATGCTCCGATCTCCGGTGCAGAACCAGGCCGCCGTAAACTCCTTCGCGCAACCCGGAGCAGGATCATCAATCCCCGCCGCCTCTGTACGAAACATACACTCGCTCTTGCCGTTGCACGCTTCTGCAAGCGCATCCGTGGAGTTGCCGCGCGCTGACATCCAGCGGCAATTGCCCCCATACGTGCCCGAAACAACCGAAATACCCGATTGCGTAATGGCATTCCCGGCCGCACCCCGCAGTGCATACGCGGCCGCCGCACCAACAAGTGCGGCAAAGCCGACAGTTCCCAGTCGCACCAGGAGCCTGCGCTGTTCCGCCGAGACCGCCTGATAAGCACCGCGAATTCGCCTGCGGGCCGGTACCTCGAAGCCGAAATGCAACAGCATCGCGGCGCAAGTCGCCAATACGAAAGCGAGAGCGAACGCACCGAGATGGCCAAGCAGTTGGCTCGCCGTTTCCCAACGCACCACCGGAAAACGCCGGAAGATGATGATGTGTATAAGATAAAGGGCAAAGCTGGCCTCGCCCAAGAAGACAAGCCACCTAGCTGACAACAGCCGTCCTGCGGTGCTGCTCGGCTGAGCCGCCGCGACAAGGATGAGCGCAACCGGCGCCGCCAGAGCGATATTGTTGCGCGTAATATCGAACAGGCTCATGGAAGCCTCAAATGGCGGCTTATGGGCGGTATACCAAAACACCCAGCTAATCGCGCCGACGCCAACGAGCGCCGCGACGTCGAGCAGAGCACGAGAGGGCCTGAAATCCTGCGCCGACCACACTTCATGGAGCCTTGCCAGGCAACAGCCGAGAACGAACTCCCACACCCTGCAAAACGGCGAAAAGTAGACCATCCAGAGGATCAGCGTGTTCTTCCAGTTCGGCAGAGCCGCCTCCGTGCCATAGGCATGAAGCGCAAACAGGTTGATGCGGCCCTGCAGCATAAGGACCGCAAGGTCGATGCCAAGCTCGATTGCGATGGCTCCGACGGCGCAAACAACCGCGGCGGGCACAGTTCTGATCCGCGCAAGGAGAGGGCAAACGAGGGGAAAAACGAGATAGAAGAACCACTCGGTGCTCACCGACCAGGAGACGATGCCGACCTCCTCGTACTGCCAGACGGGAGCTACACCGGCGATATTTGCGAAAAACCAGGTTTGAACCATCCCGAGTTGAAACGGGACAAGGTGCGTTGAGAATCCTTCGACCGGCGCCTCGGTTCCGAGGAGCCACGGCCAGACAAACGGTCCAGTCAGCAATTCGACGAGAAAGAGAACAACAAACAGAGGATAGATTCGCGCGATGCGCGCCACGAGAAAGTCCGGGATCGCTTTCCGCGGGCTGCTCACAATCGAGCTGCCATAGTTATATTGAATGACAAAGCCACTCAGCGTGAAGAAGACCGACATTCCGAGCAGGCCGAGTGTCCCGACGCTGATATCGAGTCCGAGGCTCGGTCCCTGCAAGAACACGCTGCCGCCGTGAGACAATGCCACCGCTGCCGCCGCGACAAACCGGATACCGGTCAGCGCGGGTATCTGCTTAACCATCGATGTCGCTCGTCATTTGCGAGGTGGGGTACAAATCCTAGCGATCGATGGCACCAAAGGCTGGCTGAACACACCGCTGAAGGCATTAAGACTGATCGCATCGCGCAAACGTGCCATGTGATCAGCCAAACTCCTCCGGACGCTCAAATCGGTGATAAGAGCGCCTGTGCAGCTTAGTGGGTATCCGGTCAGCGCCGAAACTCTGACTTCTGGTAGGGCTGCTCGGATCGAGGTCCATATGTCGAGCAAAGCCCTTGAGGATTTTAGGATTACCAAGGTCTCGCAGCAATGATGGCAGTTTAGCCGGGGGCGCTCTGGCCCAAGCTACGTCCCCTCACCTGTCATACTTGAACCGCGCCATTGTCTCACCCGAAGCCTTCTTTGAATGGGGTGGCACCAGCCAATTTGCTCCTCTGCGAACGGAGCTTGGGGCGCAAGGTACCCGATGAAAGTCCAGGTCGAAGCAATACGCTGTCGTCACTGGCAGCTTCAAAACGGATACATGCACCAGTTCACGTCCTAAGCGAAAAAACGCGACGGCCATCATCAGCCAGACACTAGGAAGTTCGCGTGCAGCAGCGGAGTGCACAAGGTGCCTCTCCTCGCGAGGCTCTTGCGACGAGGTTCGTCCGCCCCCGCCACCAGCCGGCCCAAGGCAGCCGCGAGCGAGATCGCTAACTGAACGCATCACAAACGGAACGGGCAGCCAATCCGAGCCGCGCGTTCAATCTTTTTGACAGCGACTGCTAAGCAATTTCGCTCCGGATTGGTGCAGCAATTTACTATTCTTGTCCTGCACGCCGGACGCGCTTTCGCTTGGGTCCGGCGTGTCAGAGAAGGAAAGGAACACGTGATGAAAAAGAAGATCGCTGAGATCAAGACCACGATCCGCACCACCACTCCGTACACGGGTACACTCTAGTTGGTGCGACGGATGCCTTGGATGCATCTACCTGATGAGAGCATAGCGGCATCGGAGGGTGGTCGTTTCGACCACCCTCTTTTGTGACAGTTCGGGAGAGTTAAATGGTTGATCTGATCCAGCAGCGCGTGCTTTCAGCCATATCGGCATCCATCGAGCTCAGTCCGATCACGATTTTGAAGGCGGAAGCGGGTATGGCACCGGTGCCAACGATCAAATCGGCACTCGCGAGCTCCAACTCCAACTTCTCTATCACTGACGGCGACTGGCGGACCGGCGGCTATCTTGCCGGCCTGCAAGCGCTCATTGACGCCGAACTAAGGTGGGCCAAAGAAAACAGGCCCAAACTGGTTGGAGCGGCACAACAATCCTTGAAGCGGCTATTCCCCCTCCTAGACAGCGACGCCTTTACCGTGCCCAAGGATCTCACGAATACCTCGAGCAAGGAAGAGCGTACCCGGTTCTATCATCATGAATATCAAAACAAGCTCCTGGTCGGACTAGCCGAATTCCTGATCAACTGCGCCCGGCAGCTCAACGAGCGTCACATCATCGTCATCGATCGGGCGGCGGCGCTGTCCGGCTCGGCTAAGAACCTGATCAAGCTCCTCGTCAGGCTGGACGACGATGCGCGGCTGTTTCGGTTCGTTCTGATCGATTATGAACAACGTCTCTATTTCCCGGACGCCAACGAGGTTCATTTCGGCAGATATAGTTCGCAGGAGCTAGGTTCGATCCTTGACCAAGACCTACCCGCCGAGAAACGACGGCAGATCTACGAGGCTAGCGGCGGCAACCCGTTGATTGCGGAGGCTTTGAACAAATGCGCCGCAGCAGGATTACCAGTCGTCGGCTATCTTGACCCGACCGCGACGGTGGATCTCTATCTGGCCAGCCTCAACACGGGGGAACGGCATAGCCTTCTCAAATCTTACATTGAATCCGATTGCACCGCGCCCGATCTGATCGCGCAGCGAAACTATGCGATCTTCGAGGCGGCGACCGCAGATCATCTGCACGAGCAGTTGCACCACGCGTGCCTGGAGCGCTATCTGGCTTGCAAGGCGCCTCTCGTCATGCTTCATGCGCTATCGATACGGGACAAGTACAAGCGCCTGGAGCTGCTTGCAGAACCGAGTCAGATCCTCCAGAGCATTGGCCTGTACGATCTCTGGTTTGGCTATTTCGGGGAAATTTTCGCCGACCCTGGGCTTCGCACCTACGGCTCTGGAGATGCTACCGTGAATGCCGCCTTCATCAACGCGGCTTTCGTGCTGTACTCACTCGGCTGCGGGCGGGTGTCAGTGCCTTATCTGGATGAATTCTACAAAACATTCCCAAAGAGCCGATACACGCCGACGGTTCTCTACGCCCAATCAATGACGTATGGACGCTACCAGCAGCCGGTCAACCTCACGCTGGCCGAAGAGTACGCGTTAAGGAACCTGGAGACCATCGAGCGGGATTTCAGGGGGCACGACAAGTACGACTACATCAAGGTGTTTGCAGAGAACGCCTATGCTTACATCAAGGCTAAACAGCAGAAGTACGACGAAGCCCTCGCCCTTTGCGCCGAAGGTCTTGGCAAGATGCTCAGGGCGTATGGCGACGAGCGCTTCAAGCTTCACCAATCGATTTTGATCTACAATACCAGTCAGGTCTATGAACTCATCGACGAACTTCCTCAAGCCGAGAAGCAGTTGCGTGAGGCCATTGCGTATGATCCCTACTATGGAGAGTATCACAATGACCTTGGCAACCTGCTTTCGAAAGTAGCTGGAAGGGAAGCTGAGGCTCTGGAGGCCTATGCGCGCGCTATTGACCTTTGCCCACCGTATTATGAGGCTCACCTGAACAGGGCCGCACTTCGCAACAGAATGGGGGATGCCGCCGGCGCACTCGCCGATCTCGATAGGACACTTGTCATCAAGCCAAACGAATGGCGAGCTCACTTCGAGAAGGGCAACATTTTGATGCGGCAGGACAGGCCGAAGGCTGCTCTGGAGTCTTATCTGGCGGCGGCCGAGATCAATTCCAAAAACCCCGACCTACAGAGCAATATCGGGCTTGCCTACTCCGAGCTTGGCAAGGCGAACGAGAGCATCGCGTACTATGTTCGAGCCCTTGAACTCAACCCTCGTCATGCACTCACTCACAACAATCTCGCCATCGAATACTTCAACGAGGGCCGGCCGGATATTTCGTTGAACCATGCGACGGTCGCCGTCGAGATCGGGGGAGATCCGGACTACCTCCTTACCCGCGAGCACATCGAGAAAAGCCTGCAGGCTGACCTTGCCTCGCGCCGGGACCGAGCTTCTGCATCTTCCACGAAACCTATGTGAGCTTGCGGCTCATGGCGCTCTTGCCATTCGAGCCGCGTGAGACAGGATCGCTCAGGAAATGATGGCTGCATTTCAGAGCTTCGGCCGGGTTTGGCGGATGCTGTCACGGCAGCCGCTACAACACAGACTGACCGGCAAGGAAAGCGCCTCGGCCGTCCTTATCGTGAGTGCGCGAACGCCACAGCGAGGTACAGGGAGGGAGGTAGATAGGTAAACAAGATGTCTTTTGAAAAGCCGTCCTATTGCCGGAGCGTTCATCGTTGGCTTACGGGCTCGTCGCACCGATGTGGCACCCCGAAGCCAGTGCCATCCACCTGTCCGTCCGCGTCAAGCGAGCCGATGATCCTGATGAGCTAAGTAACAATGAGCGGGTCGAGCACACGGCAGTTCATTTATCTCTCGCATTTGATCATCCAGATCGGCGGCTGGGCGTTCCGTATCGGCATCCTGATCGGCCTTTTGCAATCCGGCATGAGCGCCGCGGGTCTTGGCATCGCGGTCACTTTCGCGCCGATCATGCTTGGCAGCCTCTTCCTGTCTCCGTTGGTGGACAGAGGCGATCCGATCTCAGCCATGGTGATCGTCAATGCTGTTCGCATTTGCGCGCTGCTCGCCATCTTCGGCGGCGACGGAGCCGATTCGTTTCTGAGCTATGCCGCAATGGCCGTCCTGAGTCTGGTCCAGCCCGTCTACTTGTCTGCAGAGATTGCTTTCTTTCGTCGTATTACATCCGAAGACGGCATGATCTCGGTGCTGCGCAATATCGCCAATATCGACTGGCTCACCTATCTCTTGGGGATGTTTGCAGGCGCCATGCTGTCCGACCAATTGCACTTGCCTGGCGTTTTGGCCTTCAATATGTCGGCGATCATGTTGTCCTTGGTCGTGCTCCTTGGCATCAAGCAGCAGTTCAGAAGGACGCCAGCCGTGCTTGAGGCGCGGCCTTCCGGAACCGTGCTGGACTTGGCACCCCTCTATCCCGCGTTCCTGGCGGTCTTTCTGCTTAACCTAGGAGCCGGGATCATCAACGTTTATCCTGCGATACATGCCACAGCTGACGGGGTTCTCGACAAAAGCGTTCTACTGAGGATCGTCATGACGAACGGCGTTTTTGCTGTGCTAGGCTCGCTCGCCGTCAAGCCGATTTACGAGCTGATGGGCGCTTTGCCAACCATCGCTGGCGCCGCAGTCCTGCTTGCGGCATGCCTTGCGATGATGTCACTCGATGCGGGCCTGCCCGTGGTGATCGCGTCCAGCAGCGCAATGCTTGGTTTCGGCCAGATATTTGCGGCTGCCGCTCACGCGCACATGGTGTCTTCAGTGGCTCCGGACCGCGCCGGTCGCCTCTCCGGCCTATTTCAATGTTGCACCTATAGCGGCGTTGCGGGAAACGGCATTGCCTTATCGCTTCTAGGTGATTGGCTTGCTCTGGGAACAATCCTTCTCCTATGCGCGGCAAGCGCATTTGTTGCCTTCGCCGTTGCGACCTTCGCGGTGGTCAGATCAAGGGATACGCAAGCTTCACGTCCCGCCGATCGCTAGATCAGGGATCCACGTCATGCCATGGGATCAGCTGTTCATTCTAGAACACCCTTTTGAGGATCCGGCTATACCGGGACGACAATTCTATTGCTGGCAATGCTTGCTGTTGGATGGGTTGCTGTCCGCGTTTCCAAGCCGCGCTGCGAGGCTCGACGTTCGTCGGATTTCCTGGGCGAGACCACGAGCCGCGCTCATCGAACGGCTTGGTCAGGGTCATCAGTCCGCGCCGGTTCTGATTTTGGAAAAAAGAGGTCCTTTACCTGAGAATGCCAAGTACGCGAACGGGCTCGCCTATGTTGACGATGTGTTTGCAATCCTTGATGTTATGGCCGCGCGCCACGGATTTCCGGCGCCTTACCCTCGAACAGTCGGCACCTTGTAGGCCATGATCATCAACGGCTTGATGCCAGCAGGAACCGATCGGGAATCTTCAATCGAGCGGCTCGCTTGATCTGCCGGGTTGGGGCCTCGAAAGGCGATGGCTGATCGTCCGGCATCAATATTTCTGACAACGCCCAGCGCTCAAACTGTTTGACGGTCGCGCTATTGCGGGCTTGTCCGTTGACAAACATGTAGATTGACCGATTGACCGGGACGAAGCCCAATGGAGCTATAAGCTCTCCTTTCTCAAGGTTGCTTCTGACCAAAATCTGGGAGGATATTGCAGCTCCCAGCCCACTTTTTGCTGCCTCCATAGTCAAGGAAAATGTATCGAAGACGACCTTGCGCGATCCTTGCAAGCATATTGCAGCTGCGCTGGCCCATTCGCTCCAGGCGTCCAGCCTGTCGGCCTCGTGCAACAGAGAGATCGACAGAAAAGCTTCCGGGCTTTTGATAGCCTCGAGCGCAGCTGGCGCACAGACCGGACCAATCATCTCATTTGAAGCGTGCACCTCGCGGACGGGAAACGGCCGCTTCAGTGGGCCGGCGACAAACAATATGTCCAACGCACCAACAGCGAGTGCGTCAAGATCGGCTTCGGTTTCAAAGACTAGGTCAATGTCCGGATAGAGTTTGCGGAACGGACCGATACGGGGCAACAGGCCGTGCGACAAAAAAATGGTCGAGCCCCCGACCACGACGGAGGGTCCCGCATGGCGCTTTCGTAGCTCGTAGCATCCCTTCTCGAGCATGGTGAACGCGCTCGCGCAGCTGCGCTTGAGCTGTTCGCCGTCGGATGTCAGACGCACGCCCGAACTATGGCGCACGAATAGTTTCCTACCGAACCAATCCTCAAGCAGGCGCATTTGGTAGCTTACCGCGCCGGTGGTCATGTTTAGCCGCTCGGCTGCCCGTGAGAAGCTTGGAAACTCGCTGACTGCCTCAAACAGATGGAGGCTTCTCAGGATCGGTAGCTTGCGCATCTTTCTTCCTGCCTCTCACTGGCATAGCTGTTGTGGAGCCCTGCACTGTGTGCCGATTTTCCCAGGCATCGACGACCGCCGTCGTTCACTGCCGGAACTGGCCACGACGAGACCTCCCAGGTATTGGCCCTGTCACGGCGAACTCAACGACCTGGCTCCCTGCCCAGCCGGTCGAGCAGCCGTCGATCTTGGCACATATCCCTTCAGATCCGGTGCGCCTGAGGCACAGTTAGATACCATCTACGGTGCAGGGTTCATCGCTGCGCTCTCTCACGTCAAAACTAAAACCAAGCTTGAGATTAGAACGCCAACTCATGGCCTATCTGGCTCAGCAAAAGCTCGATCCTTCATGAGGAAGCGCCTTGCAAGCCAACTTGCATGACAAGCTGGACTTGCGGTCTCATGTCCGAGCAGCTCTAGCTTTGCCGAACTCGTCCAGTTCCCGTTAAACTTTGCAACATCAGGTCCGCCGATTGGCTGGTTCTGGGCATCACTTCGCATCTCGCCTCGATTCGTCAGCTGACGGATGTAATGACCAGGCATCATGAATGGACTGGAGAATGGTTCGATTGACCCGTCGCCGGCTTTATTCAGAACAAAAGCCGCCTCGATGCATAGGTGTATTCAAGGGCTAGTCGACGCGCCGCTTCGATGAGGTTGGCCGCCGCGCTGTGCCCCCCATCGATGTTCTCGTAATAGAAGTAAGGCTGGCCCAGGGCGGCGAGCTTTGCTGCAGCCTTGCGACCATGCGCGGGATGCACACGATCGTCCTTGGTGGAAGTAAGAATGAATGGCGCGGGGTATGGCTTGCCCGGCACCAGTTTCTGATAGGGCGAGTAGCCTTCGATCCACGCGCGCTGCTCGGGAAAATCAGGATCGCCGTACTCGCCGATCCAGGAGGCACCGGCACCCAGTTTGGTGTATCGAAGCATGTCAAACAGCGGCACCTGAATGATCGCCGCGTTGAAGAGCTCGGGCCGCTGGGTGATTGCGGTGCCAACGAGGAGCCCGCCCTGGCTGCCGCCAATGACGCCGAGCCGGCGCGGACTTGTGATCTTGCGGCGAATCAGGTCCTCGGCAACGGCGATGAAATCATCCCACGTCGTCTGCTTCGCCGCCAGCTGGGCTGCTTGATGCCATTGCGGGCCAAACTCGCCGCCCCCGCGCAGATTTGCAACCACATAGGCATTGCCCTGTTCGAGCCAGAGCCGCCCCACAGGGCCTAGATAAGAGGGCAGAAGAGAAGCCTGGAACCCACCATAGCCATAAAGAAGAGTCGGAATGGCGCCGTCAAATCTCGCGTCTTTCGGTCGGACCAGAGAATATGGAATTGACGTGCCATCACGCGAAGTCGCTTCGAACTGCTCTACGATATGCCTGGAGGCATCGAAGGCAGTAGGTGTCGTCTTCAATTCCTCGAGTTTTTGAGTTTTAGCATCAAAATACCAGACTGACGTTGGCCTGAGATAACTTGAGACAGCGAACATGGCCTGATCCGCTTCGTCGGAAGCGGCTGTCACGCCGACATTGGTATGTTCTGGCAGCGGGATGGGTGTCGCCGACCAGGCTCCCTGATTGTACTTGTAAACGAAGGCTTTGCTTTGAACGTTATCCAGGATCGTCAGGATCAACAGGTTCTTTGTGAAGCTAAGCCCACTCAGGGCCTGACGAGGCCCTGGCTTGAAGACAAGCGAGGCTTTCGCGCGCAGCGGGTCCGCCTTCCATTCGGTCAAGTCATACGAGATCAGCGAGCCGGCACTGAAGTTGACGTCCCCCGACGGCGTCCACTCCTCGTCAAGTTTCACAAGCAGGCGATGGCTCACGAGGCCTACGATCTCCGCTTTCTTCGGCAGATTGAGTTTGACGAGGCCATCGGGGCGGAAAAGCACATACTCATGCTCAAAAAACCCGATCGCGCGAATGGCCCCCATCGCATGGACATGTCCTTCATTGTCTCTAAGCACCAAGGGTAACGCCCGAACATCGTTGGGTTCGCCGCGAAAGACCTCGCGCGCCTCGCTGAGCGGTTGACCGCGTTTGAGTTCCTTGACCACAAAGGGGTAGCCGGCCTGCGTCAAGGAGCCTTCGCCCCAGTCCCGTGCAACAAGGAGCGTGTCCCGATCGACCCAACTGACGCTTTGCTTGCCCTCTGGAAGATAAAAGCCATCCGCAACGAAGCTCTTTGCCTTGCCATCGAACTCGCGTATGGACGCGGCATCCTTGCCGCCGTCGGAAAGGCTGATCAGGCAGAGGCGCTCGTCAGGCGGCAGGCAGCTGGCGCCCTGAAAGATCCAATTCTTGTTCTCGGCAACCGCCAAGGCGTCCACATCAAGGATGGTTTCCCACCGTGGGTCTTGGCGACGATAGCTTTCAAGCGTGGTGCGCCGCCAGATGCCGCGGACATGGTCCTCGTCTTTCCAAAAATTCTCCAACCCGCGACGTCCCAGGGATACGTATGGAATTCGATCCTTGGCCTGCAAGATTGAGAGCGCCTGTTCGTAGAAACGGTGATAGCGAGGATCTGATTGGAGCACGCCGAGTGTCTTCTCATTCTCGGCACGGGCCCATGCCAAAGCGCCCTGTCCTTCGATCTCCTCGAGCCAGAGGAATGGATCCTCAGTGACCGCGGCAGTCTTTCGCTCCTCTGAAAGTGAACGCTCCTGCGAAAGCGCGGCGGAGGTGACGCAGGCAATCGAAAGCAGCGCTGCGGAGAGGACTGAGGTGTTCATGGACTTGCTCCGGCTGAGGTCGAGCGGCCACGCGGGCCTGACGCGTCAAGCAGAAGCCACGGAACGTTACGCAACGCATGACATGGCTCGGCTCGCGCTATCTCGCGGAGCGATCCTGCAAGCTGCATGCCGACCAAAGCGCCGCAAGTTTCAGCCGCTTAGGCCGCACGAGGATGTTTGCTTGTCGACATTGGTTGCCAAGCAGACAAGCGTGATGTCGGCAAGACCGAGTGTCAGACAGCACCGTCGAATCTTTTCTGGCCAAGTACCAAAACAGGGCACCGCCCGCCTCCGGCCATCGGAACGCTTAGCTCCAAAATGCGAGTATATCTTCCGAGCTGGATCATCGGGCAGACTTGTCGACGCGGGTCAGCATGACATAGAGCAGCACGTTGATCAGCAACCAAATCGCGATCAAGCTGAGGGCAGTGCGCATGGTGATCTCCGATTCGTGACTGTAAGGATCCACTGAGGCGTTGTGTTCATCATGCGGGCCAGCGCGGGCCGAAGCACCGCGCCAGCCGCCAGTCCTGTTTGTGCCTCTCGCCTGCTACAGAAGCGCAATCCGCCGTGTGCTGTTCACCCCGTCGGTCCTCCTCGGCATCGGACTGTTAGGCGACCAGAACTAGGCCAAGCTGTCCGGTGCCGGCAGCACCCAGAGTCTGTCCTGCGTATGCATCAATGACGCCGCCAGCGCCTCAAAGCTTGACTTAACGTCTGCATAGGCGGCCTCCTTCAAGGCGGCATCTCCGGGGTCGACCTCGTTGGAAGCAGTCAAAGCCGTGGCATAATTCTGGTACAGCGGCATGTGAGCTTCGTTGGTCCAGCCAAGACCGAGATGGTGGAACTGATCAGCCGGAACAGTGACGCGGCTTTTGTCCAATTCGCTAACGTAGTCCGCCGCCCAATCGTGGATCGTATAGGATTCAATCTTGTCCATCATCGAGCGCCAGCGGGTGACACGCTCCTCAAGTGGCATGTGAATCGCCCTCGAAATAGCGGCTGCGATCTCTTCAGGGTGGTTCGGATCCACCAGAAGCGCTTCGTTCTCGTTGAAGTCTTCGGCTGCGCCCGCGAACTTGGATAGGACCAGCACGCCGGGATCCTTCGGGTCTTGTGCCGCAACATATTCTTTCGCCGCGAGATTCATGCCGTCGCGCAACGGGGTCACGACACCGACATGGGCGGCGCGGTAAAGCCGCGCAAGTGCCGCCTGGCTGAACGAATCGTTCTTGTAGTGGATCGGGCTCCACTTGTCTGTGCCATGCTCGGCATTGACGCGATTGATCGCGCTCTCCACGTCTTCCTTATATTTCTGATACTGTTCGACATCGGCGCGCGAGGACGGTGCGATCTGCAGCAGCGAGATGCTGTGGGGTTCCGTCCTTAGAAGCTGATTGAACCCTTCGACCCGTTTGTCGATACCCTTCGTGTAATCAAGCCGGTCCACGCCGATCGCAAACTTCGATCCCTCGAAGTTTTGCAACAGCGACGAGACTTTTTCCTGCTCTGCTGGAGAGAGATCCGCAGCGAGATAGTCTGCGAACTGCTTAGGATCGATCCCGATTGGGAACTTTTTCAGTCGCGTCTCACCGCGCTCCGTGGTGACGACGCCATCGTTGGTTTCCAGCCCGAAATGGGCTCGGAGGTAGGCCGAGTAGTTGTTCAGATCTCGGTTCGTCTGGAATCCGAGTAGGTCATAGTTCAGCGTCGACTTCATCAGTTCGCGATGATTGGGCACGCGCTCGACCATAGCGGGCGCGGGCCACGGCGTGTGAAGGAAGAAGCCGGTCGGCCGGTCGATTCCGAGCTCATTCAGTTGGGCTCCAAGCGGAAACAAATGATAGTCATGCACCCAGAATACGTCCCGATCTCGTACGTCGAAGACGGCACGCGCAATAAAACCGTTGGTTCTCTGATAGCTGTCATAATCGTCTTGCGAGACCGACATCCGGTCCGGCAGGGAGTGCAATGCCGGCCACAGCGTCGAATTCGAAAAACCCCTATAGTAGCCGGGATGGTCAGCGGCCGGCAGATCGAGCCGGGAGACATAGCCTGTGCCGGTCGGCTCCAGTGGCAGGGGCTCGTCAGTCCCGTCGCCGCATTTCTCCGAGGAGCCCACCCAAACCGCACCGGAACGTTCTACCACCGGCTCGAGGGCCGCGGCGAGGCCACCGGTCTGGGGTTTATTGGGATCGAAGGGTGCAAGGCGGTTCGAAATGACGATAAGCTTCAGATCAGGTTGCTGGCTGACCACATCTGCCACCTCGTCCGAAGCAATAGAATGGGAGGGACTTGCACCGGCTTGTTCACCCAGCTCCGGCTGCATCTCGTCCAGCTGTTGGTCAAAGGCGTGCTGGTTTATGGTTTCATCTTGCTGGGTAGCGCCTGATGTATTGCTGTAAGCCGACCTTGCCGTATCGAGCGCATCATGAATTCGAACCATCTCAAAACTCCGTTTGACGATGTTTACGTTTGATTCTGTCGCAGATCAGCCCCGAGAGATATTCCCACGAGCCCAGGATGGCAGGGCTAGCTTTCCGCAAGCTGACCAATCGCGAGCCAGAGAGCCGCACCGATGCTCTCATCTAAGACTTCGGCGCGATGGTTGCGCATGAGGCACCGGCCTCGAAGTGAGATGAAGACGTTCAACTTCACTGCATTAAGAAGCGTACGCAGGATCAGCCCGCCAACTCGTCCTCACATGGTCGCCCTCAAAGCCACGGTGTGCTCAGGTGCTCTGCGTACGAACATATTCGCTCCTTCGTGCTGCTGATTTGGGGCATGGCACACACCTGACCCAACCAGCCAGAGCTCAGCTGGTATCGTCACTGCCTTTGCCCTTTTGACGAAGCAAGTCACGATAGCCGCCGCGAATGAGGCGCAGTCCCATCTGGACCAGTCGAATGGTTCGGCTGCGCAGATCATGTGTTTTCCAGCCTCGATCCGGCATGCGAGACTTGCCGAACAGGCCTTCAGCGACCATGCGGTAGCTGTTGCCTTCGAGCCATCCATCCACTGCACGCAGGCCAAGTATGTGCCGGTCCCGCGTGTCACCCGACTGGGCGAGAGGGGGACGTCCGACACGGCGTTGTTCCAGCGCCAGCCAAAATCGATGAGCAGCCCGCAAACGAACATCGAAGTTGCGGTCGAGCGGCAAGTCGATGGCGATCGGCGGTCTACCTGGCGAAAGCTCACTTAGCCACAGCCGATGTTTTGCTCCTCCGATCGACACGATGGCATGCCAGCCATCCGCCGCTTGCCGGAGCTCGCTGCCGGCCAGTTCGGCGAAATCCAGTCTGTATCGAACCGAGTCGGCCGAACCGCTCGCCGTGCGGATGGTCAGCACTGTCGGCAAGACCTCAGGGGCCCAGAAAACGGCCTGTTCGCCAAAGGGCTTTCTCGGATCAGCTGCGAAACGTCAGTCCCCACTTCAGTCGGAATTGATCTGCGGCACCAGATCGTCCCTTCCTGCTCAAGGCATTGTAGTCCTCTTGGTACTCGCGATCACGCCGCAGCCACTCCCAGGCTATGTCGGCGGCTTCTGCTTTCCTCAGATCCTGATATGCGCTTTCTGATCTCCAGTCGGCACCTGACATCACTTTTCCCCGCAAGCTCTTGAATGTGAAGCCAAGGAAACGGCCTGGTTGTGACGATTTGTAGTTGCACGCGTTCGGCCACTCGAGATTTCCCGCATTTAGGTGATGGAACAATCAACTTTTGCGATCACATGAACACTAGTCCGCCCCCGATACCGTCGCTCTCCGTTTTGGAGCGTTCGAGCGATCGTGCTCGCCACGACGTGTTTACCGGCCATGCCCATCAAAACTCTGCACGTGCGAATGCTGGTTGCCGATGATGGGAGCGCCATGAACAATCGGTCGACTGTACTCGCGCAATTCTCGGAAGGCCGGTCCGGTAGCATGAGCAGCTGTGCATCAGGCCGCCGGCATTGCTTCCGAAGCGCAGTTTCGATCTGCCCTTGTACCGAACGTTCGACCGCCTACGGCGGCTACCCCGATGCTAATCCGGTTCGATGGCTCGGGTCGCGTTTTCAGCCGCGGTCGCGATCACCACGGTCGCTCGCTCATTGTACGGTTGCAGCGAACGCGACAAAACGTTCAGCGCGACCCGTCCGTAGGCCAGCTTTTCCCTGAGTTCGCGAGCGAGCCCCTCCAGAGCATCGCAGGCTGCAACCACTGCTGAAGCATCGGCGTCGGTCGGCTCGATCTCGGCCAATGCGGGCGCAAGGTGAAGCAGCCATTCCACCGCTCCGGCGCGCGCTTTTTCCTGCTTGCTCGGCGGAAATAACGCGTCCCAGTGCGCCTCCACCATCATTCGCAACATGCCGAGACCGACGGCAAGACCCTCATATCCCTCCGCCCGAAACAAGCCATAGGAGAGCCAGGAGGCAACCAGGATATCCTTTGACCGCTTCGACAGAATATCGAGGGCCAGTATATTGGCCTTGCTCCAGTCGACGGCGGCCGGCCCCTCCAGGTCCATGCGCCGGATCTCGGCTTCGAGCCGTTTAAAGATGGCTGTCCCACGAATATTATGGCCTGCAGGTACAGGCGCTGCGCCGCTGCGTGAACGCGCAGCGATACTATCGCGGGCTGCGATCCAGTAATCGATCATGCCGACGAGGTCGCATTGATGGCACGATCGCTCGCCTCATCGAAACGGACGACGTCGTGACCGACACAGACAATCCGGAAATGGTCGACGATTGTGCGATTAACCACTGCCGCTCCTTTAGCCGATGCTGCTGCTGATTGTTTCAATCAAGGATCATGCCAACAGCGCTGGCCTGATCGTAAACGCGCTTAACGGCGATGTGAAAAATCTCACGTCGCACATTCGACATCGGAACGTCGCCGGCGGTTCGGGGTGCGCTTCGTCGTTTCGCTTCAGGCGCACCATGTCCACGCTCGTGCCAGAAGGCGCGACGTATGAAGACGGAAGCCGAATTCCTGCGGCATCAAGTGAAACAAGTTCGCAGGCAGACGCGCTCTGTGAATGCCTTACAAGGCTGCAGATTTCACTGGGCCGGATCGAACGCGCTGGCATCAGCCGGCACCTCCATTTTCCACATCAGGTCAACTACCAACACTCGTCATTGATCTAGATGACGTCCACATGTCACCGATAGCGAGCATCGGCTGGTCAGCCGCACCCGGCCGTTCAGATGCACAAGGGTTCGCATGCAGGTCCGAGCACGTACCGCCTCCGCAAATCGTCCTATTTCGCCCGCAAGAGAGTCGTTCGCGGACATGATGCGCGTCCAGATCTGCTGCAGCAGCGAAATCTCGTTTCTTATGGAAGCGCATGATGGGCTCTCCGCGGCGATCGCCGGACGCGCAGGCTTCAAGGGACTTTGGGCATCCGGCCTGTCGATCGCATCCTGCCTTGGCTATCGCGACGCAAATGAAGCGTCCTGGAGTCAGCTTGTCGGGGTCGTGGAGCGGATCGTTGACACGAGCCAGCTGCCGGTTCTGGTCGACGGCGACGGCGGCTTCGGCAACTTCAACAATGCCCGCATGCTGGCCCGGAAGCTCCGTCAATGCGGCGCTGCCGGCGTCACGCTGGAAGACAGCTGTTTTCCCAAAACCAACTCGCTCATCGGCGATCGACACCCGCTCGCCGACATTGACGAGTTTTCCGGGCGGCTGCGCGCTGTAAAGGATGCGGTCGCAGACGATCTGGTCCTCGTTGCCCGCATCGAATCGTTCATCGCGGGGCATGCAGTCGAGGAAGCAATTTCGCGCGCCCACGCCTATGCGGACGCTGGATCCGACGCGATTCTCATTCACTCCCGCAGAAGCGCCGCCGACGAGATTCTCGCGTTCACGCGAGCGTGGCAGAACAAATTGCCGGTCGTGATCGTACCAACGAAGTACTATCGAACACCGGTCTCGGTGTACCGCAGAGCGGGCATTTCCACCGTGATCTGGGCCAACCACTCCATGCGAGCCGCGATGGCCGCGATGCGCCAGATCTGCAACCGCATCGTCGCGGAGGAGAATACCGCCAGCATCGAGCCCAATATCGCGACCCTCGACGACGTGTTCGAACTGCTCGGGTATGACGAGCTCGCCCGCGCGGAAGCAAACTACCTTCATCCTCAGCACCATGAACAATGAGCCCATCCATGCGGGCTCAAGGTCGTTTCGAGCGGCGCCACGAGAGCAGCGTCGCACGATGTTGCAGGGCCTGGCGTACCCCATCAGAACGGATTGCCGGACCCTACGAGGGAAGAAGTTCCGCGCTTCACGGCGGCATCGGCCGGCCAAGCCTAAAAGCCCGCGAGCATCCGACATACTGAAGGGAGATTCCGGATGACTGACGTTGCTCCGAAAAATGCGGTCATACTTGCCGCGGGGGCCGGCTCCCGCCTGCGGCCACTCACGGATCTGCGACCGAAGCCACTTGTCGAAGTCAATGGAACACCGATCATCCTAAACGCCTTGCGACGTCTGGAGGCGGTTGGCGTGGAAAGCGCCACGATCGTCGTCGGCTACCGCAAAGATGCCATCCAATACGCTTGCGGGGCCCGGTTCGGCTCCGTCCGGATCGACTACATCGAGTCCTCTGTTTTCGACCAGACCGGCAGCGCGTATTCGCTCTGGCTGGCGCGCGATGTGCTGCTCGGCGGAGATCATTATCTCTTGGAGGGGGACGTCTTTTTCGAACAAGCCGTCCTCGATCGTTTCGATCAAAGCGAAGCGTCCGCCGTCGCGGCGGTCGCGCCCTTCGATGCGAGGATGCAGGGCTCCGCGGTTCTGCTCTCCGAAACTGGCTTCATTTCCGGCTTTCGCCTGAAACAGTCTGGCGCCGACCTTTCGCGCGCTCCAGCGCTTTTCAAGACGTTGAACCTGTTTCGCTTCTCCGCGTTCGCCCTGCGGACAACGATCGTTCCAGGCCTGGACGACATTATCAGATCAGGAGCCACCAGGTCCTATACAGAAGAACTTCTGGCATATCTGATCGAACGACGGGGCCTGCAACTCGCCGCGGCGCGATGTGACCATGAGCGCTGGTGGGAGATCGACACGGCTGACGATCTTCGAATAGCGAACGCGCTGTTCGCGGAACAGCATTCGCCGCCTCCGCACGCCGACCATCGGACTTGAATTGACCCAGCGAGCGAAAACGATGCTCCGCTATTTTCTTGACCCTGCCAACGCGATAACGGCGTCCGGAGTCATATTGTCGGGCATCGCCCTGTCTCTTGCGATCGACCGTCGCATAGAACTTGCGGTCGCGATAGCCCTCTGGGCGATGCTCGCAGATCACCTCGACGGGATTGTCGCACGCCGGCTTCGGAATCGCTCGGAAACGGCCGGGAAGATCGGCAAAAATCTGGACGGCTTCTCCGATCTCATTTACGGCGCAGTATTTCCCTCGATCACGTTGCTGCAGTTGCACGGCGTGAGCCCCCTATCTGCCGCGCTTGGCACGATGCTGCTTGTCGCAGGCGCGCTTCGTCTGAGCTATTTCGGGGTGTTTGGCCTGTCGGCAGATCGATACTTTTCGGGTCTGCCGCTGTCTTACGACGTCCCACTGCTTGCGCTGCTTGTACTGGCCGAGCCATTCGTGGTGCAGCCGGTCTTCTCATGGCTGCTGCTTGGGACGTTTGCCGCACTCTCCCTGTTGCACGTCTCGCCCATTCCTGTTCCGGCCCCGCGCCGACTGATGTACATCGCAATTCTTTTGTTCAGCGTCGCAGCGTCGGCGGCTTTGACTATCCGGGCCATGATTTCCGCCTAACGACTCCCCTCGCGCGCCAGGAGGTATCCATGGCTAAGGACGTTATCGATTTGTCACGGGCGGTCCCGCCGATCGTTGCGAAGCTGGAAGCGTCACTGGCAAGCAGCATAGACCAACGCATTCACCGCAAGGACGCCGGTGGGCTTCTTAGAACGAACCGGCCCCGGGGAACCGAAGACGATCGGCGAGCCGGTGCCGAATGGATTTCCCGGCGGCTGGCGTTCGTACCGGACATCGATCGGATGATCGTTACCAACGGCACGCTGAACGTGCTCTTCCTGCTGCTAAATCAACTCGTGAGCAAAAGCGGCACGTTGCTCACCGAAGAGATGACGTACCCCAACATGCAGGCTCTCTCCCGGATCCTCGGCTTCAATATCAGAGGGATACCGATGGATCCGGGAGGATTGAAGCCGGACGCGTTCGAGGCCGCCTGCCGCACGATCAACACCAACAAGGTTCTCTACACGATTCCAACCGTTCAGAATCCGACAGCGACCGTGATGTCAGCCGAAAGGCGTATCGCGATCGCCACGATCGCGCGACGGTATAACGTCCTGATCATCGAGGATGAAGCACAAGCGCTGATGGTCGAAAATCCGCCGCCGCCAATCGCAACTCTTGCTCCGGAGCTGACCTGGTATGTGATGGGGCTGGCCAAGACGGTCGTGATGGGAATGCGAGTGGCGTTTCTGATGGCTCCGCGAGCACAGGATGCCGACGCTTTGATGGAGAAGTACGGCAAGATGTCGATGTGGTTCGTCGCCGCACTACAGGCCGAACTTGCCCAGGCCTTTATCGCGAACGGAACCGCGCACGACGCGACCACGAGGATCCGGCAGATCGCGGCATCACGGCGGGCGATCGCGGCAGACATCCTGCAAAGGCCTGATCTCGCCAGCGGACCGCTGGGACTCCACGTCTGGGTCCCGACGCGATCGAACGCTAATGACCTCGCGTCGGAGGCTCTCGCCGCAGGCGTGCTCGTCCGACCAGGTATCCAGTTCGCGGCAGAGCCGGTAGTGACCGAAGCGATGCAGGGACTTCGGATATCATACTGCGAAACGCGTAATGAGGACGACCTGCGACGCGGCCTAGCGATTCTGGCCAGGATCATATCCGCCTGAAGAGCTCCGGTGATGCCACTTCATCGGTCGAAGACGAGGGAAAGAAACGCGGTATGACGAAAGCCAGTGAACTGTTTCGCGGCGCGGCGCCCTACTACGCACGACACAGGCTCGGTTATCCGGCGGATATGTTCCGCTCATTGCTTCGCGTCTGCCGCCTCGATGACAAGAGTCGCGCGATCGACCTCGGCTCGGGGACCGGACAGATCAGCATTCCACTGGCCCGTTCGATCGCGGGTGTCGTGTCCGTCGATCCGAACGATGAAATGATCGCGGAGGGACGTCGGAGAGCGGGGGAAGATGGACTCATGAATATCGAGTTTGTCGTGTCACGGTCCGAAGATCTGCCCGAGCCGGCGTCGACGTTCCGCATCGCGACGATCGCAAGTTCGTTTCATTGGATGGAGCGAGAGATCGTGCTGGCAAAGCTGTGCCGGATGCTCGAGCGGGACGGGTGTGTCGCCGTCATAGACCGGGAGCGGTCCGGTTCCAGACCTGATGGATGGACCATCGCGATGTGGAAAGAGATGCAGGAGTTCTGGGGAGGGAGTTTTCCGGCAGGTCCAGGCACGTTACGGCAGATGGCCGTGTCACACCGCCAGGTGCTCGATGCCTCCGCGTTCACAGAGATCACGGAACTACGTCACTACTACGAACACGAATGGCACATCGATGATCTTCTGGGGTATCTTTATTCGACGTCTGCAGGCGCTCCCGGCACCCTCGGACGTCGTCGCGACGAATTTACAAAGCGTATGCGCGGATCGTTGCTGTCTTATTCGCCGTCAGGCTCGTTCCTGGAACAGGGCTATATCACGACCTTGCTCGGATACAGACCCTGATCGCAGGCGGAATTCTGTTCCTGGGCTGCGCGCTCCAGGTGAAAACAACCGGAACGCTGACGGATCCGCGCTTGAAGACCTCAGTCGCGCTCAGGACGTGCGCCTCCACTTGCACGCAGGTAGCCATTGGGCGGCCGCTTCAAGCCGATATTCTCCCTGAGCGTCGGGCCGGAATAGCCGGACCTGAATCTTCCTCGTCTGCGCAATTCGGGAACGACAAGCTCGACGAAGTCCTTGAGTCCGCCAGGAACGGTTGCGGGCATCACGTTGAAGCCATCGGCCGCATCATGATCCAGGAACTCTATCATGACGTCTGCGATTTCGTCCGGCGTCCCCAACACCATCAGGTGGCCTTTGCCGTCGGATATGAAGCTGATCAGCTGTCGCCAGGTCATATTCCGCCTTGCTGCGACCTCGAGGAGCAACTCCTGTCGACTTTGGACCAGATTTGTCCGCGGCAAAACATCTGGCACTCTGGCATCGAGATCTATCGTACGCAGGTCCATGACCGAACCCAGGACGCGGTGGGCCAGCCCCATCCGGGCATCGATGTGCGTATATTCCTGCAATCGTCTGAGGATTTCTGCGGCATCCTGCGTTGTCTTTCCGACGATCGGGACAAGTCCCGGCATGATCAACACCTCATCATCGTCCCGGCCGAGCGCCCGAGCCTTGTTTCGGAGCGTCGCGTAGAATTCCTTTCCTCCTTCCAGCAATGGCTGCGCGGTAAATACGACCTCGGCGAACTCTGCCGCAAACGATATTCCGGCGTCTGACGCGCCGGCCTGGACCAGCACGGGATAACCTTGCGGCGGCCTCGCGACGTTCAATGGTCCCCTGACCGAGAGAAATGGGCCGCGGTGATTCAACTGGTGCAGCCTGGTCGTATCGACGTAAGTGCCGGTTTTCTTGTCGCGAACGAAAGCGTCGTCCTCCCACGTATCCCAAAGCCCCTTGACCACCTCGACGAACTCTCTTGCGCGCGCGTAGCGGGTTTCATGATCCGGAAGGTTCTCCTGGCCGAAATTGCCCGCCTCGAACTCGTGGCCCGAGGTAACGATGTTCCAGGCGGCGCGTCCCGCCGACAGGTGGTCGAGCGAGGCGAGCATGCGCGCAAGATGATAAGGCTGTTGGTACGTGGTTGTCGCAGTCGCGACGAGACCGATATTGCGGGTTCTTGACGAGAGTGACGACAGCAATGTGATCGGCTCGAAACTGTCGTTCCGGCCGGCACGGGCTATCGCCGCCTGATCCGGCTCCATTACGCTCGGCGTATCGGCGAGGAATATGAAGTGAAACGCGGCATCTTCCGCGATCCGGGCCAGATGTGCGTAGTGGTCGATATCGACCCCGCCATTTGCAGGCACGTCCGGGTCACGCCATGCGCCCTCGTGATATCCCGCCTGATTCAGAAACAGCCCCAGCTTCATTTCGCTGTTGCGCGGCATGCTCGTCTCCACTTTGACACCATCAGCACGGCGTCTGTCCGCTTTCATTCGAATCGCCGGCTGACGCTATCCGCCAGCCGAGGTCATCCGGATTCACTTTCGAGTTCGGACAGCGCCCCGGACTGATCGTGCAAATTGAAGGCAAACAGGGAAATCGCCACCCCCCAAAACTGGCAGGCGTGACCGTTCGCTCTGGCGAGGCCAACAGCACTCTCCTGGCCATTGCGCTCTGGCGGTACGGGCTTCTGAGCGGGCGATCTGAGACCGCGGCCGTCCGCCCGAACAGCGAAACCAGCGTTTGCGGGCCCGAAGACCGCAGGCGAACCGAACGGGCGCAGCGCGAAGCAAAAGTGGCATTCAGAGCGGTCGGCCGGAAGATTCAGCCGGCAGTCAACTGCCGGCATTGAGCGATTGATGCGGCTCGCAAAGCGTGGCTGGGATCATCAGCAGCGAGCCTCTCCCCACGGCCGCGCTTTCCGGAAACGCGTGATATCGACATGAAGAATTCGGTGCAGAACTTCTCCCCGATCGGCACACCGCCCCTGGCTGACCGTGGGGCAACTTGTGAACGGCCAGGGGCAAAGGTGCGGAGGCAGTCATGCTTGTAGCAAGTGAAATATTCAGCGGTGCCGCGCCGTACTACGCGCGGCACGCCGTACCTTATCCGGAGGATGTTTTCAGATCACTGGTCCGGCTTTGCCGGCTCACGACCAGCAGCCGCGTGCTCGATCTTGGTGCCGGCACTGGACAGATTGGCCTTCCTCTGGCCCAATCCGTAGCGCACGTATTTTCCGTCGATCCCAGCAGCGAGATGGTCGAGGAAGGCAAGCGAATGGCGACGACGCTCGGAGTCAGCAATCTGGACTTCGTCGTATCGACGTCCGAAAATCTGCAACTGCCGGCCTCGACGTTCGACCTGACAACCGTCGCGCTCGCGTTCCACTGGATGGACCGTGCTGCGGTACTGACCAAGCTGTCGCAAATCCTCAAACCCGATGGATGCGTCGCGATCATCGATCGCGTGCGAGAGCATTCCGAACCTTCAGAATGGTACGAAGCAATGGTGAAGGACATTACGGACTTCTGGGGCGGAAGCCTGCCCGCGGGCCCCGGCGGCGTGCGGCCATTGCTGAAGCAATCTCACCGGGAAGTCCTTGCCGCTTCCGATTTCAATGAAATCACCGAACTTCGGCACTATTACCGATATCACTGGACTATCGATGACCTTCTTGGCTGGCTCTCCTCCACGGCGATGGGTGCGCCAGGTACGCTGGGGCCGCGTCGCGAACGTTTTTTGACGCGCATTCGTCAGTTGCTGCTGTCGTACTCGCCGGCAGGTTCGTTCATGGACCGGGGTCACATCACGACGTTGATCGGGTACCGAGGCAAAGGGACAGGTCTTTGAACTGCGGCGGTCGCTTCAACCAGCGTGGCGTAAGGCTCGAGATGCGCTTCCGCGCGGGTAAGCGAGATTGTCTGGAGCTTCAATCGGCATCAGCGCCAGCATCGATATCACGCCGTTCCAACGCCCGTCCTGACCAGTTGCAAATCATCATGGCGACGCTGGCAGTCGGCATTGACGCGATCCTGCCGGCCCGGTCGCCTAGCCGGAAACAAAAGCGGATTCGCGATGAAATCTAGCTGCTCGCTGCCGGCGTTTTGGTCCAGAGCAGCCCTTCACTCCAGACGTGTTCGACCCGTCCCCACTCACAGGCAGCTGCGACGTCGGGAAAGAAGCCACATCCCCGATGATTGGCACTCGTATTGCAGAGCAGTGGAAGGCCGGTAAGCCGTTCATACTCGATGAGAAGCCAGGCGACGTCGTGCCTGGAGTCTCGCGGCACCGTCTGCAATCGAGCTGACCCGTCGAGATGCACGACGGCAGGGATTCTGTTCCGCTGTTCATCCCGCGTTTGGTGCTCGAAAAGCATGTAGCGGTCCGGCATTCCGGGGCTGAAGAATTCCGGCGCCCGATCTTCGAGGCAGATCGGTGCCACAGGCCGGAAGTGTTCCCGATGCTTGATGCCATTGAGATGATCCTTCATGCCCGCGGAGGTCGCGGCAGCAAGGATACTTCTTCCCCCCAGCGCCCTTGGTCCAAGCTCCGCACGGCCGCTGAGGAAGACCACCGGGTGATTATCTGCCAGGACCATCGCAAGTTCATGCATGCTGCACGGCGAAGCCTCCCATCCAGGCGGCGTATCGCCGTGCTGCAGATCCGGGCCGCTATAGACGGACCACTCAATCGGGACGAACCCCTTGTCCGCTGCCCATGCGGAACAGGCACTGCCGATTGCAGAGCCGCTGTCGTTGGGAAACGGCGGCACCCAGACAGTATCGAACAGCGCTGCCCCGCGGAGCGCCGTGTTCCATTTGATGTTGAGGCCGCAGCCGCCGGCGATACACAGATTCCGTGTTCCTGCCAGATACGAATGTCGCTGCAGGGCAGCGTCCATCTCCCGCACCAGCATACGCTCGAGGAAAACATGAAAGGATGCGAGCACGTCTTCAGGCGAGCGATCCTTCAGCCTTGCCATGGATGCTTCGAAAAAATCATGCAAACCTGCAAGCGCGTGGTCGATGCTCTTGACGTCGCCGGGGTAGTTGCGGCCGAGCTTCCCGTCCATCGCAAGACGCTCCTCGTAGAGCTCCTGGAATACCGCGACGACAGCTTCATCGACGGACCCGAGTGCGATGTAGGCCATGACCTTGCCGGCGATGCTCCGGTCCCCTCCTCCGGAGCGGTTCGGCCTCTTGTACGGACCAAACTTGTGGCCCGCCACCACATAGGCATGACCGATCACCGGAAACAGGGATTCAATAAAGCGGGCCTGTCCGCGCTCCACATGATAAAGCCGAGGAGGTATCCCGCCGTCCCACAGGAGGCAGAGCGCGGCTTGTTCCGCCTTCGCAAAGGGGCTCGTGCAATATGCTGAGGCCAGATGCCCCGTTACGTGTGGATAGCTCCTGTAAGGCAGGGCTTTGCCCCCGAGCATCAGGCCTGAGCCATCGTACCCAGCGAGCAAACCGCTGGCGTGCGGCTCGAGATAGGGCGCCCCTTTGAGAGTTACAGGCTTGCCACGACTGACGACGTCGAAGCGCGTCTCAATGTCTCCTGGCCAACCGTCGATCACGAATTCATCGACATCCTTCGGACCAAGACCCTGCCCGGCCAGAGCGACGACGATGTCATCCAGATCGACAATATGCTGATAGCGAGGATTGTTGTTCCGCTTCTCCTGTTCGATACAGAAGACAAGGCGCCCGTCCTCTATGAGGGCGATCGCTCCATCATGTGTCAATTTGATGCCGCAGATGCGCATCGTATCTCCATCCTGTTGCTGCACCCATCGTGGAAACTCGAAATCGACGATCAGGCAGGTCCCGTTTGTTGGCGCGGCCATGCACCGCATGCCGGCGCCTGTCCCTGGTTGAGCAAGGTTCGATCGCTGCGGATCATTTCACGTCCATTCCGGTGGCAATTCACGTCCGCTCTCATGAGCTGCTCGCGAAGCTGTGGAGGCATCGTTCTTCAAACGGGGTCGGCCCCTTGGAGCGGGGATGCAGTATGCAGGCCATCTGCGGGCCAGCAGAATTGCCACCAGTTACATGGCTCCCCGCTGCCGCGCCGAGATATCTTGGCGGACTTCAGACATGAGGAAGGTCGATTACGAACAGCAGTGGGCGAGGTCTGACGGCTATTCCGACGCTCCGCTGTCGAGTGCTGTTGGTCAAAGCCATCATCGCCGACGGTGCACGCCCAGTGCGTCACGAACAATGTTGAGCAAATCCGTTCCGCGAAGCGGCCCATCGAGCGATCGGAGACCTTTGCTGCTCGAGTTTGGGCGTGCGTCGAGGAATTGCGACCCGAATATGGAGGCAAGAGCCGCGGCTCGGCCAGAATCAGATCCTGCCACCTTCTTCTATGGTCCAAGAGCTCGCAAGGCGGCCCGTGTGCACCGGCTTGCCTGCGCCTCGCGGACTGCTCTCAAGCGGCGGCTTCCACTTCTTTCGTCTTTGCTCGCGGCGGGGCTCGACAGACAAGCGGCGAGCTTCGCCACGATTAATGACGGAGTGGCGCTAGAACCGGTGTGTCGGCTCCACGAGGGACCAAACGCACCCTCGCATACTCCCTAAATATCAACCGGTGAATACCAGACGACATGCAGGCTTTCAGCGAAAGCCTGTTTGCCGAACTCAAGATCGCACTCAGGTCCGGACGTCGAAAAGCTCGCATCAGGACGGGTGCCCGCGGTCAGTTATCATGAGCGCTCCGAGCCATCGCATCTTCCAGAGTTCGCATCTAATTAGTCGATTATAGTCATCCATTTGTATCGCTCCGGATGCGATGGATCCCGCGCCAGGGATCCATCCTGTTCGGGGGTATTATGCGAGTTGAGATCAAAAGCCGTGCCGGGGGCACATGTGTTGGGCACGGGTATCGCAGCGAGCCGCTGTACGTGGCCGCAGACGATGTCCTGCTTCGGGCAATCACAAGACAGGGCGGGCTTGTCGTAGCGCTGTCGACAGCGGCATGGATTGCCGGCACCGTGTTGCCGGCACACGCAGCCGGTGTTCAGGACACAAGAAGCACTCCTCGGGATGAGGCCGGGACAGGAAGTCTTCAGCAGAAACGGGCGTCAGTTCCAGCAGCAGACCAACGCCAGAAGAAGGTAAAGGCACGGCACGCAGACATCGCGGCGCGATCGCAGACCCCCGTCAAAAAGCGGGAGGCAAACGAAGCTGCCGCTTACATGATTCAAAAAAAGCCTAACCCGTTCGCAAAATTCGAAAAGCTTCGCGAAAAGGGATTGGTCGTCAGCATACCCGGTCCGGCCGATACGGTCGTCCAGGATGCGGGAGGCGTGAGATCTGCGCTGGCTGAAGTCGGTATTGGGTATCTCTTGTGGTCACAGGTCACCTACACAAACAATCTGCTGCCTAATGCAGCCAAGAGCACCATCGCCAACCAGCTCTACAATGGGCAAAACCCGACATTCAACACCGTCAACTACATGTGGGTGACCTATGATCTCAGCCGATACGGCATTCCGGATGGCCAGATCGTCGTTGGTGCCGAGGAGCAATCCTGGACGTGGCAACCCGGCGGGCCGGATCGACTGGGCATCAATACGATTTCCTACTATCAGACTTTCTGGGACAGAAAGCTCGAACTCAAGGTCGGCTACCTCAGGAATTCACACGAATTCGCCGGCACCGTGGTCGGCGGGAATGCCGGCTCGAATGTTTTCGGTCCATCGTCGAGCATACTCTTCCAGGGGGGTCTGAGCGCTGCTCCGGCGCCGACCCCGGCTCTCAACCTGAAGTACAATTTCGATGATCACCTGTACACGAAGGTGTCTTTCCAGCGTGCCGACAGTCCCGACGGCCTGTTCACCCAGATCACCGAAAACCCCACGGGCCTGAACTGGAGCACGACGCATGCCGGCGTTCTCTACCTCGATGAGACCGGCTATCTGAACAAGGCCGCTCCGGGGTCGCCGCAGACCTGGCTGAGGGCGGGTGCTGGTTACAACACCAGCAGCTACAAAAGTCTGGCGCTTCCAAATCAGCAGAGAACCAATCCGAACACCTTCTATTACATCGCCGCGGACAGGCAGTTTTGGCAGACCAATGTCCAGGACTCGCCATCACGTGGGATCTACGGCGGATTCTCGGTCATGGGAGCCCCGCCCGATCTGAATACGGTCAGCCAGTACTACGAGCTCCGCTTTTATGTAAACGGACCTTTCGATTGGCGGCCGACCGACCAGATTTCCATCGTCGCGACCGATACGGTGTGGAGCAACCTGGCCGTGGACGCGGCGCTGGCGAAAGGCAAGCTCGTTCATTGGGACAGCAAGGCGATCGCGGCCACCTACACCGCACATCTTGCGCCGGGAATTTATACAAGCGTAGGACTGACATACATAAACAATCCAACCAGCATTACCTACACCCCGCAGATCGGACATGCCCTGAATTTCTCCGTGTCTACGAACATCTTCTTCTAGGCAACTGCCGCTAAGACGGGGCGCGGCCAATCAAGAGGATCGCGCGGCAGCGCCCCGTTCAAGGATGCGCTGCCGACTCCATGTGGTGAGTGCGGGAATACGAAGGACAGCGGCGATGCCGGAACGGAATCGAGGAGCTCAGGTGACAATGAGCTGCAATGCAACGTCGCTTATCGCGGTTTCCGACGTGTCGGTCGGAGCGGGTCTGAAAACGCAGCGCCTCCCGCAACATGGTGATCGCTGCTGATGCGCGTGGCTTTCCCTCGTTACCCGAGCTATCGCGGTCTATCGAGTCAATTGCGCCCGATACGTTCGGAGCACAGGCAAGATGAAGCTGCAATCCGCTTGGGGCGTTTGCCGGCGAGGATTATGGAGACGCTTCGATCCAGGCGATGGCTCGCGTAATTGCAGCTATTCCGCGGATTGCAACCAAGCGTTCTACCTAACCCGATAAACCGCCGAGGATGCCTCCCGGAGCGATTCAGTATGCGAGGCAATTGCCGACCAATCGTGTGGTAAGCGCCCATAGTGTTTCACTACTCACTACCATCGGCGTATCTTGAATTGCGTAGCTCGCCTGCTCGTGCGAGCCTTCAGGAAGCCGTAGTTTGCCTCGTCGAAAGCCGGGACGATGCCGTTAGCTTTACACCACGCTTCGTAATCACGGCGCGGCGATCCAGTCCGCCTCGCCCAGCCGAAACCACCGCGACCGCACCGGTCGGAATCTTGTCTTGCACAATGGAGGATCCACCGGACCCATGACCGAGGTTGCCGACAACGCCCACTGCCTGCTCTCGCAGGTGGCGATCTGCCCGATCGGGTCACCAGGGCACGAACTCCAGCAAAGTTACGACTTGGCCTATGCAAGGCTGTCCGCACCGCATGATCCTGTCCGCGAAACCCGTGCACATTTGTTCGGTAAGTTGCCGGTGACGGAAATGATCGAGCGGGGCAAGAGCAGCCGACCAGTTTCCAGTCGGCATCAATCGCGGTCCACGTCCAGATGTCGCCAGCATCGGCCGGTGCTGGCTTGACGAATTTCGTCCTTGGCGGAAATGCCTGTGAATTAAAACTGGGAAGCTACCGGGCTTCAAACCCGGATCGCTGTGGCAAGGGCGCCACTTGGGCGGCTCATTTCGTTGACGTTTTTCCGGTAGTGTCTCAGTTTGAATTTGAGGCGGCAAAGCTAGCCTTAGCCTCGGCCAAACATGCGTCCAGTAGAGCTTTTATGTCGGCAACTTGATTTTCGAGGGCCTGATATGAAGTTTCTTCGGACGTTATTTTAATTCGCCCATCCATATCGCTGCCAAACGTCCGAGCGCGATGTAGGCGCTCGGCGGGATAGGAAGGCCGTCCTTCAGGACGCCCCGGCCAGAGCTAAAAACCAGCTCAATCTTTCTCGGCGCCTCATTAGCCTCTGACTGATGGTCGAACGGCATTTGACGTGTCTCTCCCTCGCGAGCTGAAACGCTAGGCAATCCAAGTGCGATGCCGCTTTTCTGCGTCCACGGAAAAGGAAAGCTTTGTTGGCTCGCATTCAGCGACTTTGCCGTGGACGAATTTCAGGCAGAAATCGAGTTTGTCCAGTAACTCTTCGGCGGCTGCAACTACATCGGACATGCCGGAAAGCGAGCGATGGTGATAGACCGCATTCCGTGCTTCACGGACCTTGTCAAATTTGGCGGTAAAATCAGCGACGCTAAGCGGGTGAAACTTGGGCGAGAATATAGTCCAGTGCTCCTCGATGAGCTGGCGGATCTGGCCAAGATTGCAATCGTGCATGAACTCATAGCCATTCATCATCGCGTCGACCGGCCCATTAGGAAATTGCTTTCCTTCCATGTCTTGGATGATCGTACCGATTCTAAAGGCGGCATGGCGGGCCAGCGGAACGCCCCCGATCTGAGAAATGTTTTTGGCCTTGCCGCCCTTTTTCAACTCCTCGTAAATGGCTCGCCACCAGCGCGCGTGCTTGTAGTGCTGCTCTAAAGTTACCGCCACAGTTGAGCGAAGAGCATTCTCGAAAGAATGGAAAACCGGGAAAAGCTGAGCATGCTCAGCCACCTTTCGATTGTAGACTGAGAAAATGGCGGGCCGCCAATCGTTGGGGCGGTATTTGAGGATTTGACCCTTGGTTCCCTCCTTGACTTCGATCAGGGAGGCCTCAAGTAGGAAAGGACTTACAAGGGTCAAATCGGACTGGAAAACCTCAACCTGGCTCGGGGTTGGGGAAAATGGCAGATAGTCGGTAAAGAATTTTGTTAAAAATTCGTAAGAGATATCTGGCATTTAGGGTACGACCGAGCATTTTTTAAGGAACTTGACAGGCGGCTGCTAGTTAGCGATAAACCTGACCACTCCGGGAGTGATGGCGCGTTGCGACATTTGCCTTTGGGCCGCTACCTGAGTCTAAACATCTTTGAAAGAGGCTCCCGAAAAGGGGGCCTCTTTCGCCTTTTAGGCCCGCATAAACTCCTCCCTCGAGCCCCATCCTGACTTCTCGCGCCGCTGTTGAAAATTCGCGAAGACGCCGTGCCCCTGATTGACAAGCGGACGGCACCGGGCCTGCGCGGTCCCTATCAGAAGCGGGAACTGGAAGAAATTTCAAACTGAGACAATACCGTTTTTCCCCACCACGACGATATATTTTCATTATCAAAAATGTTAAATTGATAAGAAATCATTATCGGACTTGAATCGGTCATGATACATTATTATTCTCAATCCGACTTCCTTGATTAGGATAGTAGATCATGTCGTATTCGAGCGAGGAGCTTGTCCGGACAGTTCAGGCGAAACGCACGCAAGAACACATGAGCCAGCGCGCCCTGGCTGTCCGATCGGGTTTGACCCAGGCGCACATCTCCCAGATTGAGACCGGTCGCCTCGAACCGGGCCTCTCGAGCTTCATCCAGATGGTTCGGGCACTCGACCTCGAAATCGTGCTCGTACCCAAGAAGCTGCTCCCCGCGGTTGAGGGCATACTGCGCTCGAACGCGAACGATTTCTCCCTTGAGGAGCGACTGTCGGACCTCTTCGCGAAGGCCGAACGCCTCGTTGCCAGGCAGAAGAAGCGCCACGGTAGCTCCGCGCCACTAGACCGCATCGCTGAATACTTTCGTTTCTTGAAGCAGGTCCATCTTTCAAAGAAGGACCTCGCCCTCATCAGCGACGTCGTCGACACTTTGCGAAGCTATCACTCCGAACCGATACCCAAGCCTGTTTTGGAAAACTCCGCAGGAGTATTGCAGGATCTACGCAACCGGATCGCACACAAGGTGGAGCCCCCCCGCCCTGCCTACGCTCTCGACGACGAGGATGATGATGCCTAACGTATCGGTCCTGGACGTACGCCTATACAACATCCCGGTCGCAACACTCACGCTCGTGCAGGGCGACCGGTCGTTGCTCGCGTTCAATCAGAATTACATCGACGACCCCGCCCGCCCAACTTTAAGTCTGTCCTTCAAGGATTCATTTGGAAACCTGCTCACCTCATTCAAACCTTATCAGCAAGTCCTTCCACCCTTTTTCTCCAATCTTTTGCCGGAAGGCTCGCTGCGTCGCTACCTCGCTGAACGTGCGGGGGTGAAGGAAAAGCGCGAGTTCTTTCTCCTATGGATGCTGGGCCGTGACCTTCCGGGTGCCCTGTCGGTCCATCCAACGGAGGGGGAGGCATTGCCCCCCCAGGTCGAGGAGGATCTCACGCCGGACGAACGGCAGAACATGCTGCGCTTCTCACTCGCGGGTGTGCAGCTGAAGTTCTCCGCGCTCAAGAATGATTCGAAGAAAGGCGGACTAACCATTCCAGTCGAGGGCGTCGGCGGTTCGTGGATCGTCAAACTGCCGTCCCATCAGTACCCGGGCGTGCCCGAGAACGAATACTCGATGATGAGCTTGGCGAAGGACATGGGCATGGAAGTGCCCGAGCTCCAACTTATCGATGTCGGGGCGATCAAGGGACTTCCGGACGGTATCGGTGAGCTGAAAGGACGGGCGCTCGCCATCAAGCGGTTCGACCGCACTGCCGACGGGCCGGTCCACATGGAGGACTTTGCGCAGGTATTCGGCGTGTTCCCGGACGAAAAGTACGACAAGGCTAACTATCGGAGCATCGCGCGTGTCCTGGGCATCGAGACCGGCGAGGCCGGCGTCGCCGAGTTTGTCCGACGCCTCGTGTTCAGCACGCTGATCGGCAACGCCGACATGCACTTGAAGAACTGGTCGCTGATCTATCCCGACCGCCGGATGCCGGTTCTGTCGCCCGCCTACGATCTGCTGTCGACCATACCGTACATCGCCGAGGACAAGATGGCGTTGAATTATTCGCGCACGAAGAAGATGGCGGAATTCTCCGTAGACGAGCTGAAACATCTGGCGGCGAAGGCAAAGATCTCGGAGAAGCTCGCCATCGATACGGCCGCGGAAACCGTCCAACGCTTCAAGAAGATGTGGGCCGAGCGCAAGGCAGATCTCCCCTTGGAGAAGAAAGTCGTCGAAGTCGTCGACGCGCACGCCGCTTCGATCCCGATTTACAACGAGCTTTGAGTCGTGGCCTACGATTTCGGAAACCTTTCGCCGGCGGACTTCGAGGATCTGGTTCGGGATCTCGTTGGACGGGAATTCGGCGTTAGATTCGAGGCCTTCGCGGCCGGTCCCGACGGAGGCGTGGATGGACGCCATGCGCGAGGCGGCGCTGCCACGATCCTACAGGCGAAGCACTACGGAAGATCCTCCTACGCCTCGCTCAAGTCGCAGATGAAGCGTGAGCGCAGCGCCATCGAAGGCTTGGCTCCCGGCCGCTACATTCTGGCGACATCATGCCCCCTCACGCCGAAGAACAAATCCGAACTCACGGAGGCGATAGGCCCGTCGCTGTCGGGCGAAGACGACATTCTGGGGCCGGGCGATCTGAACGCCCTGCTCCGCAAATATCCCGACATCGTCAAATCTCACATCAAGCTCTGGCTGTCCGACGCCGCCGTGCTCGACCGGGTCGTGCGGTCGGCGGCCCATGCCTACAACAGGATCACAAAGGAGGAGATCGAATCCAAGGTCCGGATCTATGCTTCGAATCCGAGTTTCGACGGAGCGCGCGACACGCTGGAAGCGAACCATGTGGTCATCATATCCGGGCCCCCTGGCGTCGGCAAAACCACCCTGGCGGAAATGCTATGCTATGCGTACCTGGCCGAGGGCTGGGAACTCATCGCCATCAGGAGCCTCGAAGACGGATTGGCCGCAATCGAAGACAAGGGAAAGCAGATATTTCTCTTCGACGACTTCCTGGGCAAGGTGGCGTTGGATCGTCATGCGCTGGCCCATAAGGACTCCGAACTCGCCAGATTCATCAAGCGGGTCCGCAAGTCGCCGAACGCCCGGTTCATCCTCACGACGAGGGCATACATACTCGCAGAGGCACGCCAGGTCTCAGAATATCTCGCGGACCGGCGCCTGGACGTAAGCCGGTACGTCCTCGACGTGGGGGCGTACACGCGGCGCATCAAAGCGCGCATCATCTACAACCATCTTCTGGCCGCGGAAACGCCCGCAGGCCACATTGCGGCACTCGTCGCAAGCGACATCGCGAAGATCGTCGACCACAAGAACTATAATCCTCGCATCGTAGAATGGATGACCGACACCAGCCGCATCGAAGAGATCGCAGCCGAGGACTATCCGGCCTCGTTCCTGCACGCCCTCGATCATCCAGGTCAATTGTGGGACATCGCCTTCCGCAGTCACATCTCGAAGACCCGGCAGCATCTGCTCATCGCACTCTTCTTCGGCTCGCAATACGGCGTCAGCATCGATGAGCTGCGGGAGTCCTACGACGGAATGCATCCGATACTCTGCGCCAAGTACGGCGAGAGCCACGGACCGAAGGATTTTGAAGAATCCCTGCGGGTGCTAGAGGGGGACTTCGTCACGATAAGAGGCACGCAGGTCGGTTTCGTGAATCCTTCCTTGCGGGACTATCTGACAGGATATCTCGAGGACGAGACCCTCCTGCTCGAGATTGCCCGCGGCGCGCGTCAGACCGACTGGGCGCAGGCCGTCTGGAGATTCGGCGCGCGTCTAAGTCGGTCGGAGACTTTCCAAAGGAAGCTCGGCGTTGCTTTGATTGACGCGGCGGAGCGATTCGCTACGGAGCCGACATGGACGGTCGTTCGTGGACATTACGGCCCCACACGCCATGCTCGGGGGCTGTCGAATACCGATCGCATCCGGTTACTGATAGATTTGTGGTTGGCAACCGAAAATACCCGCTTTTCGGACATCGCGCTCGTCCTGGCGCGTTCGCCAGTCGATGGCTTGGACTCATGGCGCGACGGCGCTGAGGCAATCGAACTGATCGCGAAGCTGAGAGACGGAGACTATTTCGGTGACCTTCCGGGTGCCATCGAAATGGCCGACTATCTCGAGACGGCAGCCATCTCGATGCTCGAATCGCCCATGACGCCTGACGAACTGGAGAAGATATCCGATGCAGTCGACGAATGGCGCCACCTTCTTACCGACCGCCTCTTCCGCGCGCATGATGATGCGATAAGAGATGAGATCGAGAACGTTGGATCTGTCGTCGAGGAGATGGATTCGGAATCGACCCTCAACGAACATATTGATACGATCCGCAAGCTCTCGAAGCGCGTCAACATGGCCTCCCAAGTGGTATCGACCGCCTTGAAGAAGGTCGAGGAGCGCATTGTCAAGCTCGGGGAAGAAACCGATGTCTCCAGTTCACCGTCGTTTGGTGGCAGCAAGCCACAGGAAGGCGACGTATTCGACAACAAGGCATTGAGAAGCCTGTTTCTTCCGCTCCTACACAGGTAGCGAACGCTTATCGCTGACTCGGTTCTCCTTTGATTCCGAATATCCTGCTTGGTGGCCGCTTCCATCATCGGCCGCCAGCACGCGGTAGACTTGAATCGAATGCCGGCTGACGCCGCTTGTGGCGTGCAGCTGACGAACCGCCATTAGGAGGGAAAACCAACGTGACGACCTCGCGCCAAAAGTGGTAATTTCTCGTAGCGCAGCGCCGCTCAATGCGGCTGCTGATCACGTCGTGGTCTAAACGAGCTGGAGACTTGCGAGCGGCCAGGAGCATACCGGAGAGCGACGTTACACCGGCACAGTGCCCATGATTCGTGCAAGGCGAGCAAGACCTTCCTCTAACGATTGACGCGAAACATCGGCAAGAGAGACTCGGATTCCGTCCAACTGGTTCGGCTTTTCGACCGAAAATTCAGAGCCACTTCGCACCAGTGTGCCCTCCATTCGGGCGCGCTCGACCAGTTCATCCCCTGAAAGGACATCGCTCTTCAACCAGACATGCAATGCGCCAACGCAGGACGGAGAGATGCCGGGTATCAACTTCGCCAGGAGATCTCGTCGCCATGTCGCTTCGAGGCGTATCGCTTGAAGCAGATCGTCGGCTGCGCCCTCCAGAATGGCGCGGGTCGCGATCGCGGCAGAAGGAACGGAGGCGTACCACATCGCCATCGCGCCGAATCGCGACATGACCTGCTCGATGGCGGCCTTGTCGGGTGCGACGACATACGCGATCCGCGTACCGACGAAGAAGCACTTCGACAATCCCATCACGGTCCATGAAATATCGGGCGCAATATCGGAAAAGCCCGGTGGGAAATCCTCGCGAACGAGGCCCTGCGGATCGTCCTCGAGGATCACGACGTCATGGCGGCGCGCGATCTCTGCTAGCTGTGCGCGCCTGCCCGCCGGAATCGTACAAGCGGTCGGATTCTGGGCGTTCGGCACACAATAGAGCAGCCTCGGCCGGTGAACATGGCAGGCCTTGTCAAACGCTTCGGGAATCAGCCCGTCGGCGTCCAGCAGGATCGGGACAAGGCCAATTCCGAGGATCTGGGCCGCGTCGCGTACCTGGGAGTAGGTAGAGGCCTCGACCGCAATCGAGTTGCCCCGACCGACCAGGGTCTCGAGAAGGATCAGCAACACGTTCCACGTGCCGTTCGCCAGAAATAGCCTGTCGATCGGTATGCGTCCCCTGTTGCCCCGTGCGAGGAATTTTTGCGCCGCAATCAGATCGTCTGTGCTGCCGAGACGTCGATGCTGACGCATTTCGTCCGCACCGTCCCATCGGCTTGCCAGCGACAGCAGCGTTCTTCTCAGGTAATCATCCGCTCCTGGCACTTTGGGAGACGTAATTCGCCGAAGATCAATCATAGTTCATGTTTCTCACACTTGAATTGCGACCGCGTCGATGACCCGCGGTATTGACGAATGAGGCGCAAACAGTGCCGGAGTTACCTGGCTGGCGGTCAGCCCTGACCACCGGACCACGCATCTCGAAGGAGCACTGAACAGGCTCGTCTTCCGGGCGTTTCAGCCGAGGTCAGCCATCCCGGTCCTCCGCTGCTGGCAACGTCTCAAGATCCATGAAGGCCCGCAGTTCGTCCGTCACGGCTGTCAGTTGCCGGTTGAGATCCGCCAGTGCTCTGGCTGTTGCGCGTGCGCCCGTTTCGCCGACAAAGAAAAAGTGCCCTCCCTCGACGGTACGGTTCATGACCCTCGGCCACTCGCCGGCCAGGGCACGCAGCCGCCGCCAACTCTCCGGCGGCAGCCGCGTGAGATCAGTTCCTGCGAGATGGTTGCGCAGCAGCCCCATCAGACCGATGGCGCTCCATATCGCGGCGTCGGCCAAAGCGTGCTCAGCGTCGGAGGATGCCGTGGGTGAAATCGTCGCGCACAGCGGCGCCTGTTCGAAGGTGAAGGCCTGCGAGTCTGCCAGGGCGGCTTCAAGGCTGGTGAACCGGCCATCCACATCGAGGCGATCGATCTCGCCGCGAAGCATGAGCGGGCCCTCTCCGTGATAGTGGATGCCGTGTGTTTCCAAACTGATGACCGTGCGGCCGGCCATCCGGTTCACCTCTTCCAGGCCGGCAATCGTGCTGCGGTGGTAGAGGCTGGAATCCCACAGGCCATCTGCCGTGACCGGCTCGCCTTCGGCGAGGCGTGGCGAGAGGCCCGGCCAGGGCGGACGCGCGCAAAGCGACACAAAGCCGGTCATGAGGACACCGCGCTCCTTCAGAGCACGATTGAGGCGCAACACGCCCTTGCCGGCCATGCTCCAGCCGGCCACCAGCACGGGCCGCCTGCCGACCATGTTCGCCGTGACGTCCGCCACGCCCGCCGCCCACCTCGACAGCGTCATGAAGGGATCGGGCTTGGAAAACACCGGATGACTGCTCGGATAGGAGATGGCGAGTAGCGCCAATCCAAAGGCCTCAAGATGGTAGTCCAGAAAATCTTTGCGCCGCGCTTCGGGATGACCATAGGCCACGCGGGCAAGGTGAGCTCCTCCTGGCAGGAACAGCACGACGGGTGCACCGGCCTCGAGACGAGCGTGCACCAGAAACTCGCCCGCGGCATTCGCGACGAGCTCCTCCCGGTCGAAGGGCGGCGACCGCCCCCGGGCGTTTCGTTCAGGGCCGGACCGGATCATGAATCCGTTCCCATGAGCGCAGCAGGGGCACGGGCCGACGAAACCCCGATCCCTGGGCTATATTGGTGCGATCGCGCTCGAGCCATCAGTCATCGGCCTTTTCACCGGCCGCGCTCATCCAGTTCGGGCGTGCCAGCGGGTGATCGCGCAGGATCGCCTGCCGCCCTTCGTCAACGCGCGCCAGATGACGTCGGCGCTGGTGATCGCTGCGCCAAACGGCAAGCTTCTCCAGGTAGGCTGCGCCTCCTTCCAACAGCGTGAGCAACTCGCTTGCATCCCTTGTCGAGCTTTGACGGCGGTTGCCGACGACGACGTAGACAGCTGACGTATGGGCGCCGATGTCGATGGGGTGTTGTGTGTGCAACCTGCCGCGGCCGAAACAACGCGCCGCGAGCCATGAGCTGTGGTCGATGGTGACTGTTGCATCCAGGCTAGCCGCCAGCCCGCCAGCACCTGCCTTTGCGCTGGCGATGACCTGACCATTCTGTACAATGTCGATGACTTCAAAGGGCTGGGACGAGCGGGCTTCCGCCCTGATGCGCAGTTGCCCGCCTTCCTCGGCCAGCTGAATCTCTTCCCCCGGCATCTTCCCGTCGACGCACAGTTCCAGCATCGGGCCGGTGGAGACAAACGTATGTCCGTGCGCGATGGCGGTACACCATCTGGCGTAATCGAATTGCGCGCCATCGCCGAGGAAGGCGTAGGTGCGCAGCGCACCAAGCGCGGTGCCGTTGGACATCTTGTCGGTGCCCCCGACAGCAGGCAGGCGATAGCCCGCATTGAGGTAGGTGTACCATTGCCCGACGCCAGGACAGTCAAACGGCGTCTTTCCCCAACGACCGTCGATGTGGAGATGGGCCGTGAAATCAAAGTTGAACCATCTGACTTCCACGGCGTCGATCAGGCCCAGCGCAATGGCTGCAGTCGCCTCTGCATGCGGCGTGGGAGTGAGCTGGTTGAACACAAGGCCGCCTTGCATCTTGCAGGCCGCGCACCAGTCAACCAGGCTGACGTCCTCCCACCCGCCGATCTCGTCCCGTTCCGCCCCGCCACTCGACAGCGGCAGGACCGGTTCCTTGAGGTTCAGCAAAAAGACGTCGCCCATCATGTGATGACGGTTTTCGCTGTCGACGCGCACTATTCGATCGTTTGAGCCATTGTCGTGTTCGCGGGCAATGCCATGGCCGACGCCTGTAAAGGCGCGCCCCCATTGAGCGGCCAGCAGGTTGGTGACGTTGACGTCTTCCGCCGCGCTTTCCAGCCCGGCTGTCACGGGATCAAGAAAATGGACATGGACATCGCCGCAATACCAGCCGCGCCGGCGGATATCGCTCCACCGGTCGAGTTCGAAGAGCAGTTCGGTTTGCCCTTTTTGAATCTCGAGAGCTGTGCGGACGACTTTGTATTCGAAGCCGTGAACGATTTCCGCGGCGATTTTTCCGACCGGCAGCATGATTTCGAAACGGCCAGGAACGTAGGCATAATTCATGCTGCCGAGCCGGAGGTCGCCCCCGACGTTCTGGCCCCAGGCATCGTCGACAAATGCCGCATGAGCGAGCGGTGGCAAATACTCGCCGTGCTCGCCGCGGAAATGAACACGTGAAGGCAGCTCCTTGCCGTCGGCGCCATCGACCACCCGCACCGAGATCCGGACCCAATCGTGAGCGGCCAGCTTGATCGGCGACCTGTTCTCGAGAATATCCTGCCAGCGAAACCTGAGAAGTGAATTCCCCTTGCGCAGGAGCAAGTGGGCCTGTTGCGCAGCCGTGATCTGCGCATAGATCGCGGTAGCCGGCCCTTGAGGCAGCGGCGTTCCCCACCCCTTGACCGAAGCAGCCAGCCACTCCTCGGTCGATTCCCGCGGCAAGACCGAACACTGGGTAATCGCCCCGAGGTCGATGGCGAGAGCGAGCTCTTCGGGCGCAACGCCGCTGACCGGGACAAATCCTGGATCCGGCCCGTAGTCATCCGGACAAGCCTCGCTGATCTTGCTGTCGGCCAGGGCGGCGAGGTCGATGATGACGCCTTCCCTAGGCCCGCAGCGCAGCGGATTGGCTGAATTGACCGAGAGGGTCATTCCGGCGATGAGCACTAGATCGGCTTGGTGAGCCGTCAACTCGATCGCGACGATCTCTTTCATCGGCGAGGGATTTTCGAGCGCCATCAGCCAGTAGGTCTGGCGGCTGCCTGCCGGGGCGGTCGTGATGCCGGTAAAGCGCGCCCGGCTGTCGACCGGCAGGTCCTGGCCCTCGAGGCTCGGGTGCAATGGCTGATAGCGCGTGTGAGGTAGTGCAGCATACCCTTGGGTGCCGATTGTCCCTTGCCGCCCTGCAATTTCGAATCGCCGCCGGACGGGAACGTGCACGCGTCCGCCATCAGTAAACACAATTGTGTAGGTCGCCAGCAGTTCGCCGCGCTGTGCGTTCCGCTGTTCGAGATCGGTAAAGTGAGCAACCAGAATGCCGGCAGCGCGCTGCGGCTTCTGCAATCGGACCGTCTCTCGCCGCACGAACAAGCCAGCCCGGTCGGTCAATGCAAGCCAGCAACGCCCATTGTTGCCTGCGGGATCAACAAGGTTGAATGGAATGCCATGAAAAAACTGGCGGCCTGCGAGGAAGCCCTCCAGAGCAGTCCCGCCGCCGGAGGGCCATTGCCGCACTGCCGGTCCCCGCTCGCTCCAGCGCCAGTCACCGTCGGCGGGCTGATGCGGTCCCGCATTGGCATACGGCGCGAGATCAATCGAAATAAAGCGAGGGCCGTCTTCCGTCGCAGAGGAGTCAAGATCAGGCTGGATGGGCTTCATTTCGCTCCCGGTCGAAGTCGGCGACAAGTGCCTTCGGTTTGCAGCAGGGATGAGCGGGGTCTTGCTCAGTGTGGCAGCAGTGCATCCACGTCCTTCCTGAGGCTTGAAAGGGCTGCGGCTGGATCCTGCTTCTGCGAGACCACGAGGTAGCAGTGATCCTCGATGGTCTTGATGATCCTGGAGTTGTTCTCGCCCGGGAACGAGAACCACCCGGTCATCATCGAAATGCGCTGACTGGCGATGCGATGTTCGGGGTGCTGGTCGAAGAACCTGCCGAGCCCGCCAGGATCGTTGATCGCCGCCTGGTTCACCGGCACGTAGCCGGTGGCCTCGACCATGATGGTCTGACCGGCCGGTCCTGCCGCGAACTTGATATAGTCCCAGCACGCTTTCTGCTTGTCCGGATCATCGGTCAGGATGGCCATCCCATTGCCGCCTGCCGGAAGCCTTGCGGTCTGTGAAGCGACCGGCAATGATCCGACCTTCAGCTTGAAATTGCCGGCCGCCGATTGCTGAAAACCTGTCAACAAGCTGCTTGCAGTGAACAGGATGCCGAGCGTTCCTGCCCGGAATGCTTGCCGGGCCTGCTCCGTGTTGAGCGCCGGCTGACCTTCCCTTGCAAGACGCTGCAACAATTGCAGTGCCTGAAGACCGGCGGGGCCGTCGAACGTGATCCTTGTTTCGTCCTCGCTCATCATGCGGCCGCCGAAGGCGCCCACCAACGTCTGAAACGACCAGCCGTTGTTGGTGTATTCGACATACAGGCCGCTGGTGCCCTCGCCCAAGCCAGCGATCTTCCTGCCAAGCGCGATCACGCCGTCCCAGTCCTGGGGCAGGTTGTCGGGGTCACCACCGGCCCTCCTGACGAGATCGATATTGTAGAAGAGCACGGGAACGGAAATCGCGAACGGGAGCGCACAGGTTTTTCCGCCGTAGCGCGCAAACGAGGTCATGGCATCCGGGACGCCGATCGTTTTCCAGGCCGGATCGCCCGCGATAAACCCATCGAGCGGCACCGCGATCCCGCGATCAGCCAAAGGGCGGATCTGGTTCAGCCCCTGATGCGTGATGTCAGGCAGCTGCTTCGTTATGTTCTGCCGCAATGTCTGCTGGACGAGACCGTCGTAGTCGACGGCCGGACTATCAAGAACGACGTTGATATCGGGGCGCGCATCCATGAAACCCTGCGCGAGCGACTGGTACAGCCCCCGCGCGGGGGCTGACGCATAGGAAAGGCGGATCGTGAGCCGCGAACCCGCACGGGCGTTCAGGATCGGCGTCGCGGCGGCAGCAGTCGCAGTCGACAGGAAAGCCCTGCGTGAAAGAAACATCGATCGGCTCCATTGATCTATTGTTTGACGGCCCCGCCAGTCAGGCCCTCGACGAACCAGCGCTGGGCAGCAAGAAAGGCGATGACAAGAGGCAGCACGACGAGCGTAGATGCCGCCATGAGAGGACCGTAGTCGTTGCCGGCCTCCCCGTTTTTGAAGGCCATGATGCCAAGCGGCGGCGGCATCAGCGACTGGTCGCGCACCGCAATCAGCGGCCAAAAAAGATCGTTCCAGTGACCGACGACTGAAAAGATCGAGAAGGCGACGATCGCCGGCAGAGCCATCGGCAGCATGATCCGCAAGACGATCGCGAGCTCGGAAAGGCCGTCGAGACGCGCGGCGTGGACCACGTCGTCAGGAACGGTCTTGAAAAACTGCCGGAACAGAAAGATGCCGAAGGGCGAGACGACGTAGGGGAAGACGAGCGCCGCGTAGGTGTTGAGGATCCCAAGCTGGTAGCCGAGGATGAAGAGCGGCAGGGAAAGTACCTGTTGCGGGAGCAGCAGACCGATCAGGACCATGCCGAACAGCAGGTCCCGGCCAGGAAAGCGAAGCTTGGCGAGCGCATATGCGCAAGGTGCGCAAACGATGATCTGGAGCGACAGGATAAGCGTACAGACGATGAGGCCGTTGCCCAAATAGCGCGGCAGCGGCGCCTCGGTGAGCGCCTTGGTGTAATTCTCGACGCCGTGGAACTGCGTGGGCCAGAAGGAAGCGCGGAAGATTTCGCCTGGCGGCTTGATCGACAGCAGCACCATCCACACGAAGGGAGCGAGCATCAAAGTGGCGGTGACAAGCAGTACGGCATGCCGAAACACCGCGCCAGCTGGCGACAGGCGGCCCGTCGAAGTGATGCTGTTCATTGGCAGCGCACCGCGCCGTCCATGGCGCGGGCCTGGGGCATGGCGAGCGTCGTGACCACGGCGGAAACCACAGCTGCGTCCCCGGCCAGTTCTGATGCTCTCAATAGACGCGCGTCCATAGCCACTACCCATCGAACCCTTGCGAAGCACGGCTGCAACGTTTGTGATCGAACGCGTCGCCGTTAAGGGAGAGCAAACACACCCGCATTGCTACGAGTGGATGACACACATCGAATAATTCGATCCATTGTTGCGCAAATGCGATGCCTCAGGGGCCGGCGTTTGCTCCTCAAAGGTCGAAATGAGTTTCAGGCGACAAATCCAGCGTTCGTCTGTCCGCGGACGGCGCTCGGCTTATGAGCACTTCCAATCCAGACGAAAAGGAACCCAGTGCCGGATCACGCACATGATGATCTCGCGCGCATTGCGGATCGCAGTCTTGAACGCGTCCGCTATCGCGGCGATTCAGGAAAGCTTGCCTCAGGTGCTCTATGGACCCCTGGTCGTACAGGACTTTCATTCCAGCAGCGCACTGATTTCGGCGCGAAGCTTGCGCACCTCGGAAGACAAATCCGTGATATGACGAGCTGTTTGCTCAGCCCCGCGTGCGCCTACGAAGAAGAAATGCCCGCCAACGACGTCTCTGGATAAACGCGAGGGAAGCGTCTGGGTCAAGGCACGTAGTTCCCTCCACCGTGCGGCATCGAAATCGAGCGCGTGGGCTTGCGCGCGTATCTTCTGTATATTGAAGAAATTCCAGTTGATCCGGTCACCCAGCGCGTGCCCGTCGTCGGACCGATCCGTGGGACTGATCGTCGCGGTCAACGGAAATTCGGAGAAGGAAGAGGCCTTCATATCGTCATGAGCGTGCTCGAAATTCCAAAACGGACTCCCACCCGAGAAACGTTGGGGAGTTCCGCGGAGCATGACGGGCGTGTTGCAGAGATAATTTTCGAGATACGATTGCTCGTCGAGAATCCTGTGACCATTGATCTGATTTTGATACGAGAGGCTTGGCAGAAACCCATCTATATACACGCCTCCTGTCCAGAGGCCGTCCGGCGTCAGCGGATCGCCACCCCGTTGTACGAAATTGAGCCCGGCGATCGGCGGCGAAGCGGCCAGCGACAGAAAGCAGGCGGCATCGATACCGCGGGCCTTTAGTGCTGTGTTGACGGCGGCGACCGAGCGACCGGCCATGCTCCACATCGCGACCACGACAGGACGGTCTGGCGTTTCGCGAAGGACCTCGGAAGTCACGGAAGCAATCCAGTTCGCCCAACCCGCGATGGTCAGGTCAGGGGCGATCGCGCCAACGCAAGGGTGATCGGTCGGATACGACAGGGCAAGGAGCCCTAGACCGTCTTGCTCGAGCCAGTGATCCAGGAAGTCGGTCCGATCGGAACATGGATCGCCGTAACTAATGCGAGCCAGATGCACCCCACCGGGCAAAAATACTACAAGCGGACGGTCGTGGCTTCCATCTCTGAAGTACTTCAGGCCAGCTATTCCAGCTAACTCGGCACGCTCTTCGCCTGCGTACAGCAGTCCGGTTTCCGGTCGTCTCATGATCGTTTTCTCTGTTTGAAGCGTGTTTAATGAATTGGTGGCAGTCGGAGGTGCCAGTCGGTGACGCCTTGATAGGCGTGGGCGACGGCCAGGAGCGTGACTTCGTCGAATGGCCGGCCGACGAGCTGGCAGGCGACCGGCATTCCGTCCGGGGTGAAACCGCAAGGCACCGTCAGTGCGGGCAGCCCCAGATAGTTGAAGGGTCTTGTGTAGATGTTGACGACGCGGCTGCGGTTGAAGTCTTCGGCGAAGCGCCGGTCGCGCATCTCGTCGATCGTCGGCGGCGAAACTGGCAAGGCCGGCGTTACAAGGACATCCGCATCCGCGAATACCTGTTCACAGAATTCACGCAGGTAGCGCCCCCGCAACGCCAGCGCCTCGAGATAACGCGTCGCCGGGATGAAGTTGCCGCGCTGCAGCTGATCGCGATTGGGCTGCGTGATTTCGGCGCCGTGCTGGCGCAGATGGTGGCCGAACACGGTCGCGGTTTCGCAATCGCTGAGCACCGAGGCGAGGTCCCAAAGCAGGTGCCCGTCAGGAAGATCTTTCGGCTCGATCGCGGCGCCTTCGCGCGCCAAAGCTTCCTGGAGGCTGGCCAATGCATCGGCCACATGGTCATCCACCGTGGACCAGAACCGCCGCTGGACGGCAACGCGGATCCCGACGAGCCTTATGGAAAGGCCAGCCTCATAATCCGGAACGGCTTCGTCGCTGGAGGTCGGATCACGCGCATCAAAGCCACTGATGCAGCCGAGCATTCTGGCCACGTCGCGGGCCGTGCGCGCCATCGGCCCGATCGTATCGAGAGACCAGGAGCGAGTGAGTGCGCCATGCCGGCTGACCCGGCCAGAGGTCGGCTTCAGCCCCACCACACCGCATGCGGCAGCGGGAATCCGGATTGATCCTCCCGTGCAGGATCCAAGAGAGCCGAAGGTCAGGCGGGCGGCCAGCGCGGAAGCCGGTCCGTACGATGAGCCTGGGTTGAATTTTTGCGTATTCCACGGGTTGTGGCATGCCCCCAACGGCTCCTCGCCCGGCGTATCGAAGCCCGCGAGCTCGGTCATGTTGAGGGTCCCGATCTCGATAGCGCCGGCCGTGTCCAGCCGCTGCAGCACGGTCGCGGTCTCGCTCGCGATCTCGCCTGAAAAAGTCCGCGTGCCGCAGCTCGAGGCCCGGCCGGCTCTCGAGAACATGTCCTTGTGCGCAAGCGGCACGCCATGCAGGGCACCGAGGATGCGACCTTCAGCAAGGCTGCGGTCGGCATGACGGGCCGAAGCCAGCGCTTCTTCCCGACTGATCGCGACAAAAGCGTTTATGCGCGGTTGCCACGCATCGATCCGGTCGAGACAGGCCGTGACCGCCTGGTAGGACGATATGCGGCGTTGTTTGATCGCGTCCGCCAGCTCGCACAGGCCCGACGACGTGATATCCCCCGTCACGACGAAGCCCTCGGGCGCTTCTGCAGTGCCAGCATCCGGGCGAACTGCGCCGGCTCATCACCTCTTGCCAGCTGCGATGCGCTCGCCCGGACAAGCGAATTCAACCGGACGACATGATCAGCAAGCGCCGCCGCACGCGGCTCCTCCAATGGCAAACCGTGCAACTCGTTCGCCAAATCGGATATGGTTTCCTTTTTCAGCATGTGAATGCGCTCAACGCCCTCCTTTTGTCACCGTCCATCAGGCAATGAATGCTCGGGCGATCCGCCCGCGGCATTCTTCCCTCCGGTCATGCGAGCAAAGGTCAGCAGCATCTTCGCTATCGGTCATGACGAACCGGGATGAGCGGTGCGCAATGCAGGACACTCGCGAAAGACCGAAGGCGCAGCGCCGGGTTCTGCCCGAAAGCGACGCTGTCCCCGCATGACGGACGCGAGCTCGCGACTGTAGATGGCCCGCCGCGGCCCGCGATCGCATCAAACGGAGCATCGACCCGCTAGCCCTGTTCATTCAGGACGGCAACCGCGCGGATCGGGCTCGCAGTACCGCCGCGGATCCTGAGCGGAAATCCGATGAAGCGAAATCGGCCTTTGCCGACGAGCTTGTCGAGATTCCACATGCACTCGATATGCGTGATGCCGCGGGCCGCGCAGGCGAGGTGCGCTTTGTAATTGGCCTCGCCTTCCGGTGCCGGGCTGATCGCCTCGACGCCGAACATCAGGATTTTGCGGTCGGCGAGCCAATGCACGGCATCGACATGAAGGCCAGGAAAGTCGTGCAGATAGCCGGGCGTCCCCCACAGGCGTCGGTTCACGCCCATCTCGATGAGCACGGTGTCGCGCGGCCTGATCTGCTGGCCTGATCGCACGAGAGCCTCTTCCATCTTGGCAACCGTGATCTCATGCCTCAACGGTGCATGCGATAGATCGAGGCAGATCGCCTCGGTATAGAAATCCTCCAGGGGAATCTGGTCGATCGAGGGCGCACGAGGGTCCGGGTTGAAATGGCAAGGCGCGTCCACATGGGTTCCCGAATGGTCGCTAAGCGACAGCGCCCAGGATTTCGAGGTGAATCGCGTCGCGCCGGCCTGCTTGATCTCGTCGTGATCGTTCCAGACTCCCATGATGATCGGCGGATGCATATGGGGCGCCGGGGCGCGATGGTGTAGTTCGCGGCTTAGATCAATCAGCTGCATGCCTGACGTCTCCTGGTAATTTCATCTTGGCGGGTCTCCTTGCGCGCTAATCACGCCACGGGCCTTTTGGAGCTGGATTCCGGCCGTTGGATCATGCTCGCTGCGATCGTCGACGCCTCGAGCTTCGCCACGAGGAGCTTCCTCCTCTCGCCCGCGCTTCGTTTTGAGCCGGCACATCAGGACCGTAGGCGCTCCGCGGACGAGATCCCTGCGCGTCCGCACGAGCGCGGTCCTCCCGCTCGATGCGAACCGTCGCCCGGCAGTCTGCGAGACCGCTTGTCGGTCCCATGCACGCCACGCTCGTTTCCAGGAAACGACGCCCTGGCAGCTCGCCCCGAGGCGAACGGAGCCGCCATCCTGCTCGGACCCGTCATGGATCGCGGGCGCGTCGATCGAGAGAGATAAAGCGAACATCCCCGGCTTTCCGGATGCGAGCGTATTCGAGCGGATTCATCGCGTTCTCGGTTCGTCATTTCCGCGAAGCAGGGAAGATTGGCAGCAGCGGCGGCCAACGGCTTGCGGGCGCTCGCAGACGAGCTTTGCTCAGTGTGGCAGCAGGGCATCGACGTCCTTCCTGAGGCTCGAAAGGGCTGTGGCCGGATCCTGCTTCTGCGAGACCACGAGGTAGGAGTGATCTTCGATCGTCTTGATGATCCTGGAGTTGTTCTCGCCCGGAAACGAGAACCAACCGGTCATCATCGTGATGCGCTCATTTGCGATGCGATGTTCGGGGTGCTGGTCGAAGAACCTGCCGAGCCCGCCAGGATCGCTGATCGCCGCCTGGTTCACCGGCACGTAGCCGGTCGCCTCGACCATGATGGTCTGACCGGCCGGTCCTGTGGCAAACTTGATATAGTCCCAGCACGCCTTCTGCTTGTCTGGGTCGTCAGTCAGGACGACGATGCCGTTGCCGGCGGCGGGCAGTTTGTCCGTCTCCGCGGAGACCGGGATCGGTCCGACCTTGAGCTCGAAATTGCCAGCGGCGGACTGCTGATAGCCATTCAGGGCGCTGCTTGCGCCAAAGAGTATACCGAGCGTTCCGGCCCGGAATGCCTGCCGCGCCTGATCCCTTTCAAGAGAAGGCTGACCTTCTATTCCGAGACGGTGCAACAATTGCAGCGCCTGAAGACCGGCGGGGCCGTCGAACGCGACCCCTGTTTCGTCCTCGTTCATCATGCGGCCGCCAAAGGCGCCCACCAACGTCTGGAACGACCAGCCGTTGTTGGTGTATTCGACATAGAGGCCGCTGGTGCCCTCGCCCAAGCCAGCGATCTTCCTGCCAAGCGCGATCACGCCATCCCAGTCCTGGGGCAGGTTGTCGGGATCGCCACCGGCCCTCCTGACGAGATCGATGTTGTAGAAGAGCACGGGAACGGAAATCGCGAACGGGAGCGCATAGGTTTTCCCGCCGTAGCGCGCGAACGACGTCATGGCATCCGGGACGCCGATCGTTTTCCAGGCCGGATCGCCCGCGATAAAGCCGTCGAGCGGCACCGCGATCCCGCGATCGGCCAGAGGGCGGATCTGGTTCAGCCCCTGATGCGTGATGTCAGGCAGCTGCTTCGTTATGTTCTGCCGCAACGTCTGCTGGACAAGACTGTCGTAGTCGACCGCGGGACCATCAAGAATGATCCCGATGTCAGCCCGCGCCTCCATGAAACGCCGCGCGAGCGTCTCATAGAGGCCTTTGAGCGAGGCCGGAGCATAGCAGAGCCTGATCGTTGTCTGGGGTCGCGCGTGGGCTTTGAGCACCGGCGTTGCGGCCGCAGCAGATGCCATCGACAGGAACGTCCTGCGCGAAGGAAACATCGATCGTCTCCCTTGATCCGTCGTGTGCTCGGCTTCGCCGCCCGTCCCGACGAACCGTCCTAGAGCCCCGAAACGTTTTCGCGCGGCGACCTTGGCGAAAGTGATACGATCAGCGGAGATCGACGGGACCAGGCGCTCCGCCGACGGGCAGCACGGCATGTCGGTGAAATGCGGCAAACGGCGACAGCTGTCGGCAGACGCTATGATGCTCATTGATAATGCACCGTTCGGTCCATGGCGCGGACCTGAATCAGCGTGAGCGTCACGACGATGGCGAGAAAGACGACGGCGACCGCTGCACCATATCCGGCGTGCAGATACTCGAAACTCTCCCGATACAGCGTGTAGAGCAGGACTTCCGACGCGTGACCGGGCCCTCCCTGCGTAAGCACTTTGACGGTGTCGAACGTCTCGAACGCCCTCAGCGCCACGACGATGACGACGAACATGGATACCGGACCAAGCATCGGAAGCGTGACGGTACGCAGCCGGTCGAACCCAAGATCCGCGCCGTCGATATCGGCCGCGTCGTAAAGGTCCTGCGGGATGCTTTTGAGACCGGCGAGGAACAGCACCATGGCGTAGCCGAGGTTCTGCCAGATACCGATGACGGCGAGCACCGGGAGCGCGGTATTTTCGTCACGCAGCCAGTTGGCGACCGGCAGGCCGAAGGCGGCAAGCGTCTGGTTGACGAGGCCGATCGTTGGATGCAGCAGCGCGTCCCAGGCGATCGCCGTGGCGGTGATCGTCGCCATGAACGGCAGAAAGTGGACGGCCCGGTAAAAGGACCGGCAGGATTTGCCGCTTTCGACAAGAAGCGCGACCAGAAGACCGACCACGACCGTGCCCGGCACGACGATCAGGACGTAGAGGATCGTATTGAGGAGCGAAGTCTTGAATCCCGGGTCGGCAAGCACCTGTCGGAAGTTGGCGAGGCCGACGAACGAAAGAGATCGGGACCCGAACTGCCAGTCCGTGAGAGCGATGACGAAGACCGCCGTCACTGGCAGAAAGAACAGCACCACCAGAAAGAAAGTGGCTGGCCCTGCCAGCGTCCAGGCCGCCAGCGCTTGCGCAAGACCTCCTCCGCGCTCCGTGCGGAACGACGCCCGATCGCCAGCGATCGGGCAAGGTTCGTCGGCAGCGCCGGGAAGCACGATGGTCCTGTTCATCAGGCGATCTCCCGGACCGCCGCGATCGATCCCCGGCCCTGTCCCACATCCTGGCGCAATCGCCGTCCGTCGCGAGCAAAGAGCAGCAGCCGATCCGCCCGCACGCCGAGATGCAGGGTCTGGCCAGATGCGATCTGGGGCGCGCGTTCGGCCCGCAATCTCGCGAGCACAGGCTGATCGACGCCAGGCAGGCAAAGATGCACGAAGAGATCAGATCCCATATGCTCGACGAGCCGCACGGAGCCAGTTAGCGTGTCCGGTCCGCCATGTTCGGCGAGCTCAAGGGCCTCGGGGCGGATACCGAGGGTGAGAGGTGCGCTGGCAGCCGCATCGGCCTTGATCCTGAGCGTCGACCCGGCAACATCGATCAAGCCGCGTTCACGCACCACGCCATCGAGCAAGTTGATCCTCGGCGAACCAATGAATTCGGCAACACGTCTGTCATCGGGGTCCGCATAAATGTCTTGCGGAGGCGAGACTTGCAGCAGCTCGCCGTCAAGCATTACTGCGACCCGGTCCGACAGGGTCATGGCCTCCGCCTGATCATGGGTGACATAGACGAAGGTGGCGCCGAGCCGCCGATGTAGTTCCTTGATCTCGGCGCGCATCTGCACTCGCAGAGCGGCGTCGAGGTTGGACAGCGGCTCGTCCATCAGGAAAACGGCGGGATGGCGCACCATCGCCCGGCCCACGGCCACGCGTTGCCGCTGGCCGCCGGAGAGCTGTCCCGGTTTGCGGCCCAGCAGATGGGCGATGCCGAGCGAGCGCGCCACTCTCGTCACCTCCGCTTCGATTTCCGCGGTGATCCGCGCGCGCCCAGGCACCAGATGACCGAGGAGAGATACCCTCTGAATCGCCGACAGACGGCGCATCCGGAGCGGCAACGCCATGTTGGAGGCGACCGTCATATGGGGATAGAGCGCGTAGGACTGAAACACCATCGCAACGTCCCGCGACTTTGGCCGCAGCCCATCCACGGCACGCCCGCCGATCGAAATTGAACCTGCGTCCTGCACCTCGAGCCCGGCCACGATGCGCAGCAGCGTCGACTTTCCACAGCCCGATGGCCCCAACAGCGTCAGGAACTCGCCGTCCGCGATCGACAGCGACACCCCCCGCAGGACGGATGTCGGGCCATAGTTCTTCCGAACGCCGTCAACCTGCAGGGATGCCATAGCTTCGCTTCCAGACCATCATGAAACCTGACGTGTTCGCGAGTTCGCGACCGGTTCAAGACGCGTTTCGCTACGATTGAATGACAATCATCGAATAACTCGATGTGAAATTGCAAACATACGATGCGAGCTCTGAGCAGCCCCGAAGACGCGAACAGCGACGCGCTAAGGACAAGCGAACGCCTAGGCTTTTCAAGCAGCGGACTTCCGTTGCGCTTTACATCTTCCGGCGCCTGCCAATCGGAATTGGCGGTCGCGGTGCGCGACGGCGAGCCGGGAGTACCAATGCACTCGGGCGCCTTTCCCGCCATGCTTCGTGTTTCACGCCCTTGTCGCATCGAGCAACCCCGTCATGAATATCGGCTGCTTGTCCCTCCGTCGTTTTGGCCGACCGCCGCTTCGACGCGCCGATTGCGATTGAGCTCGCACGATCAGAAGCGGATTTTTGCGCGCGTTGGAGCGAATGACCCCGCGCTGGACGAACGGTAGGACATCCGAAGTCACGGTCATCGACAAGAATCCGTAACGGGAACGCGCAGGACGGATGGGATGGTCACACCCGAGCATGATCGGTCGGATGTGCGTAGAATCCCGTAGCGTGTACCCCGACAACCTTCATGCTATCGGTCACCAGCGAAACACGCCGACAAGTTTGGCCAAACCGGAGCCTTGAGCGCATCCAGACGGACGGACCTCCATCGCATAGGCGAGCTCGCCGGCGAACGGTGACGGCCGTCTGTGGCACCAGCGGCGGGACAGCGGGGCGCAGACGCCGGAGCTGGAGGCAGGCCGCGCGACTTGCGATCGATAGATCAAAAAATCCGATTGCATGGTTGGTTGACCGATTCAAGAGCGGCTAGAAATCACCGAACGTTCGCTTTCACGTCTGGACCCTCTTTTGTCTTTCGTCTCAACATCGCTCGATCCCCTCCGCGCCTCAAAAACCATGCAAATCGGAGCTGTTCCGTCAACAGGACACGGCGCCGACTGCACATGGTCAGCGCGCCGTCGCTTTCGAACAGCGACCCGCATCCTGGAAGCGGAAACCTGGACCATTCGCCATCGGTTCATCAAGGCCCGGGGCCGCTGTGACGACAATCACCTCGCCGCGCAGAGTAATCCAGGAGACAGTGGCGGCATCGCGCAGCCGAGATCGTGCCGCGCAGCTCGTCAATGCATAGCCGCGACGAGGCGGTTTCGCCGCCTGCGTGTCGAGCACAGCGAAGCGGCTATCGTCCAGCGTCATTGCTTCTTATTGAAATTCGTTCCGTCCGCCCGCGCGTTAGCCGAACGCCGCGGCCTCGCTAACAGCTATCCACGCCGGCGAATCGGCGCCATGGACGAGCTTCATGGCCGCCCTGTACCGCGTCGCGACGGCGTGCTCGTCGCGATCGCGGCACCGCTCGCATGCGCACTCTCCTGAAGGATTCATCATGCCACCAGCCAAAAGCCTTCGTGTTCGCATGGCCGAGAACGGACTTCTCCAGATCATGGCTGCCCACAGCCCGCTCTCGGCGATCCTCGCTGAAGAGGCGGGCTTCGACGGTCTATGGGCCTCCGGGTTCGAGCTGGCGGCACTTTACGGGCTCGCGGACATGAGTCTGCTCTCGATGACGCAACATCTCGACATGCTGCGGGCGATCGCCGGACGCACGAGGCTGCCGATCGTCGCCGACATCGATACCGGATATGGCAACGCGATCAACGTGATCCACGCCATCGGCGAATACGAGCGGGCCGGCGCGAGCGCGGTCGTCATCGAGGACAAGACCTTTCCCAAGGTGACGAGCCTTGTTGCCGGTGGTCGTCAGGAACTGCTGCGCGTCGAGGAATTCCAAGGCAAGATCGAGGCCGCCATTGCGACAAGAGCGACGCCCGATTTTCTCGTCATTGCCCGCACCGAAGCCTTGATCGCAGGTCGCGGCGAACAGGAAGCTCTCGATCGAGCGCGAGCCTATGTCGAAGCGGGCGCAGACATGATTCTGGTCCATTCGAAGAAGAACGATCCTTCCGAGATCGAAAGCTTTTCGCGCGCTTGGACCGGATCGGCGCCGCTGGTCATCGTGCCGAATGCCTATCCCGACCTTGACGCCAGTCGAGCCAAGGCGCTGGGCAACGTCCGGATGATGATTTACGGCAACTGCGGGATCCGCGCCGCGGCAATCGGCATGCAGGAGGCCTTCCGCCGGGTGATGGCCGACGGCGGCGCCCAAAACGTCCATAAGGACATTTTACCGGTTGAGGAGATTTTCAGATTACAGCGCATGGAAGAGATCAAGGCGGCCGAAACACGCTTCCTTCGGTGAACATCGGATTGATCCACGCGGCAACTGCAAGCATCTTGAAATAATTGCCGACAGCGCGCGGGCTTCGTTCGGGCTGCATGTCGCAATGTCTGGCGAGCAGCTTGGGCGCTCTGAACGAGTTGCGTGCTCGAAGGCGAACAGCGTCATGGCGGAAGCGCTCCTTGGGAACGCTCGAGAGATGCCGTCCGCTGAGGCACGTCCGCGATCGTACGAGCGAGACGAACCGCACGAATCGTACGAAGAAGCCGCTTTTGTGCGCGGAATGGCGTTGATAAGCAGAACTTCGGCCGCACTCATCGAATAATGTGATGGGGTCTTGTAAATGGCCATCCGTGGCAATCTTACATTCAGCTATCGGAGCAGAAGGTGGCCATCGATCAGGATGAAGTACCCCTGAACGCGATTCGAGTGTTCGTGACCATCGCGAGAGAAGGAAGCGTAACGCGCGCGGCCAGCGCGTTGGGAACGACGCAGAGTTCCGTCAGCCGCTATCTGGCCGTGTTACAGGATTATCTTGGTACGGATCTCGTGGAACGACGAGGTCGAGGCAGCAAGCTGACGGAGTTCGGACGACTTTTCGTGAACACCGTGGCCGAGCCGCTTGATACGGTCTGTTTCACCACGAAGAGAATGCGGCGCCGAACTCGATCGGAGGCGAACCGGATCGTGGTCCGCACGTCGCTTTCGACTTTCGCGTACTCTTTTCTGATTCCGAACCTGCAGGCGTTTTCCGCCGAGATGGATGGCGTCATCGTGGACGTGGTCAGTTCGCTGTCGCTGCCGACGTCGTCGGACAATTTCGATATTCTGATCACGCGCGATCTATCGGTGATCGAGCCCGCCGACGATTGGGAGATCTACAACGAGACGCTCGTGTGCGTCGGCTCGCCGCACCACGTCGCGGAAAAAACCCTCTCGATCGTTCGTTCGCTGCCGATTCTAAACATTACTTCCCGGCCCGACATACTGCCGACATGGCTTCGAGCGATGAACCTGACCGCGAACGACGTGAAATCGGGAGCGCGGTACGACCATAACTACCTTGCTCTGCCTGCCGTCATGACGGGAAAATGCCTTCTGGTCGTACCTGAAATCATCGTCAGCGATCTCGTGCGCGGGGGCGCGTTGCACGTGATCCCGGGATCGCGCACCCCAAGCGGCATGCAATACCGCGCCTACGCGGTCGACCGCAGCGACAATCCCGAAATCGCTCGGGCGTTTTGCCGATGGGTCGCCCGGCTCTGCAAAAAGGCCGCGATCGCAGATGCCAGCTCATGATGCCGTTTGGAGGACGCTCCGTCGTTCTGGCGCTGTCCGTCAAGGCACCACCATTATTCGGACTGCGGCAGAAGCGAACGTTGGGCCGGCAGTCGGCTCATTTCACGCCCGCCTATCGGCTGTCGAATGCGCCGCGTGCAAGACCTCGAGATCGGTCGGTAACACGGTACGATCCGAGAAGCGGTTGTCAAATCGGTCGCCGTGGACCCGCGCGTCGAGAAGCCGCCACGACATGGCCCGCCGCTGCTCGCAGATCGCCAACGGGCGGGCTTGGCCCGATCTCTCAGATGGGTCCGAACCGTGACGGTTCGTCACGCAACTCCGTCGTCGATCGCATTCCGCACCCAATAGTTCGGTCATAGCCCGTGGTTTGATGGGCGTCCGAATGGCTGCTTTGGCGCATGAAAGCTCGTGCGCTCGTGGCCTGGAATGTCCGCCGGATCCGCGTCGATCGTGGTATTCCGCAAGAGCAATTGGCTTACGACGCGGGGATCGACCGCTCCTACATGAGCGGTCTCGAGCGACAATCGGCGAACCCGACGATCGACCTCCTCGACCGTCTCGCCGAAACATTGGATGTTCATTTGTCCGAATTTTTCGTTCAGCCCGCCAGAGGCGCCACAGCGCCGAGGACCTTGCGCAAGGGTCGAAAGCCGGCCCGCCCTGCCCGCAGGAGGAAGTAGCAAGCCTAGCAACGGCGGATTCTTCGCCAACTTCGGCCTTGGGCGTCAAGCCGGCACGGTAGCGACAGTCTCGGAAGTTTCGGCTCGTGCCCGAGCACGGGCCGATCCTGCCGCGACCTGACGCATTCTCCTGCGCTAACGCTCGCGAGTTGCGCGGTGTCGCGGGAGCGGCAGCCCCGGCTCGGGTGCGCTGTTCGGGCGCCGACCCGATCGATGCTGGCTTGGCTGGCTCCAAATCGCGTTCGAGCAAGCTGGCCGACGTCCCGATGGCCGATCGACGAAATAGCATCTTGCCCCCCCGATTAGTCCGATGGTCCATCCAGGGCTGGCGTATCTCGGCGATACGCCGACTGACCATGGAACGCCCTGGCCTGCCTTTGCCCGAGAGGCCCGCCCATTACCATGCGATCATTGTTCGCTCTTCGGCGCACCGCGACGCAGAAGATGACGGTAACCGTGGCGTGTCAGCCATTTGGCGCGAGCCAGATGGCTGTCGAAAGCTCGGCGCGCGCGATCGTGCTCCAAGGCTGGATCGATAGAAAGCACGATGCGCGCGACTTCGCGCCAATCGGCATTGTCGGCCTCGGCGTCGAGAAGACGTATATAGGTGACGGCGTGTTGCTCGTCATAATGAGTGAGTTCGGGCGCGCTGGGCGCCAAATCTGCGATCTTTGGTTCGGACGACACTGGTTATGAAATCCTACGAAATGCGAAAGCCTTCATCCACGCGATCATAGCTTTCCTCATGGCCAGTTCGCAGGGAACCGATTGTCGCGTCTACAAGAATATTCGCGATAGCCTGCAGCCGGAAACCCGGACACGCGCCGCCTCATCCGCCTCTTTCGCCCGGTCCGACGTGGTTCGGGCCCATATGGCACCTCCCACATGCCGGTTGCCGTCCATCGTTGGTCCGTCGCTACTTGCTCGCGGACGTCGCGTGCGAATACCTGCCTCCTTGCCCTCGACGGCCGCTCCACCCAGGTGGCAAGAGCGTCGGTTCCGTGCGCGAACTTCAGCGATCGCCAAGTGCGCTCGCCAACGCTTCGCGAGCGCCCCCTGACCGCTGACCTGCGCCGAGGTGCAAGATGAGGCGAGGACTTTGTTTGACCATCGCCGGCAGCTTTCACGTCAAGACGTCGCACGCAGCGACAACTTATCCGCATTGCGCGAACTTACTGTAATACGTGGTTTATAGCCAGTGTTTTGATACGCCGTGAAATGGCTGCTTGAGCGCATGAAAGCTCGTGCGCTTGTGGCCTGGAACGTGCTCCGGATCCGCGGAGAGCGCGGTATTCCGCAAGAGCAATTGGCCTACGACGCCGGCATCGATCGTTCTTATATGAACGGTATCGAGAACCAAAAGAAGAACCCGACAATCGACCTTCTTGAACGAATTGCCCTGACGCTCGGAGTCCACGTGTCCGAGTTGCTGGCGGAGCCTTCCGAAGGCGCACCGCCTCCCAAGCGCTTGCCTAAAGGTCGGAGACCGACCCGATCAAGTCGCGGGAAAAGTTAGCGCATTCGCGTGGAAGACGCTTTCGTGACGGGCGAAGGTGGCGGCGCGAAATCGCCTCAATCAGCTCGAACCGTGGCTTGCCAAGCGTGTCGCTCCAACGTCGGTCGGTCGGACTTTCGCCAACCGGGCAAGAATCCGGGCGGCGTCGCGCTTCTCGAATCCCTCCGAAAATGCGCGGCTGGCATAAGACTCGCGCGCCATATTCGTCCGAAACGGACAAAGAATTTCGCTTCGCTTTCTCCGCGGCATTGTCGCTGTTTCTGGTTCGCGCTAACAAGCGCGGGGTAGAGATCATCGGCGCCTAGCCACGGCGTGTCGGCGAAGTGCCATGGGCTCGACGTGCGGCTTAGCCCGCGGGCTCCTGAAGAGGGCGCTCGTTCGTGGTGGGCGGTGACCTGCGTTATAATTTCGAACGACCGACCGGCGGACATTCTGTCGGTCGCGATTTGCAGCGAGAGCTCGCCATGAGGATCGATTGCGAAGTCCACGCCTTCCGCCAGCAAGCGCGGCAGGCGGCGCCGTCGATCGACGGCTCCTTGGAGCGGCTGGAAAGCTCCGCGCGCGAGTGCGCGATCACCGGCTTGGTCCTGTGCCAAGCCGCCCTACTCCACGTCGACCCGGCAGAGCTCTTCGCAGAGGCAAGTCAGGCTCGAATGCCTGTGCGGCTCATTCCATCTCTCCTGCAACCATTGGCCAGTGAGGTGCTGGAGGAGTGGGGCCGGTCAGGCGCCGCCGGTTTGGCGTTGACCCTCGACTGTCCCGATCCGCTGACCGAAACGCTCGAAGCCGCTCTTCAACTGGGCTTTCACCTGGAAGTGTCCCGCGGAGTGGAAGGACGGGAGAAGCTGGTCGAACGCCTATTGGCCGATGGCCATCGAGTGGTATTCCGGGATTTTGGGCTCGCGGACAGCGACCGCGATCCCATCTGGGACCCGCGCATGGATCGGCTTCTGACACTCGCCGACGGCGCCGATGTATGGGTGAAGCTTTCGGGAGTCGGACGCGTCCCGGATGCTTGGGCAATGACCGCGGCGCGACGGCTAATTGATGGGCTTGGACCTAAACAGCTGCTTTGGGGGTCGGAATGGCCACACGTGACAGCTGCGCATGCCTATGCGCCATCCTACGCGCAGACCTTGGAGTGGCTCGAGGAGCTCATCCCGGACGTGGACGCGAGGCGACGGATCCTTTGCGAGACCCCTGCCGCCCTTTACGGTTTCCGTGACCAACACTTGGACAGAGACGCATCGTCGGATGCTACGGACTGACGCGCTCCGGAGCATTCCACATGATATGCGCGCGAAGCGCGACGCCTCCCCCGCGATGTTCGTCTCGGACCGTGCGGCCGGTTTTCCGCCGGGGCTTATGCGCGTATGAGCTGACCACAAAAAGCTAAAAAGCGGTCCACAGAAACGGCTCGGTCCTGCAGGACCTTCGAGCGCGCGATCGACAAGTTCACAGGCGGTAGCGAGGTAAGATGTCTCGCAATAGCGATCCGAACGCCCGGCGTCGGAAGAGGCAACGCGCGTCAAGGCTCCCGCCCTGGACGCAGCAGCACGCTCGAGCAAGCCGACGCGCGGCAGCACTGCCGGCTCGCTTTGGCCCGTCACCTTCCCTCCGCTGCTCGCCAGCCTGACGGCCATGGTGGAGCGGGGACTTCGTCCGCCACGTACCGAATCGGCGAACGTTTTTGCCTTCGCCGTCCAAAAGGTGATCAACTCCGGGTAGATTCAGCCATTGGTGTTGATTATGCGGATCAGTGTGCCATGTTCCGCGGATTTATGTTGGGGGCACGATGTTACGCGGTAATCAGCGATTTATCCTGTTTTTCGATCTTGCGATGGCACCTCATCCGTCCGATGCGCCGTCACTACCTTTGGCTGAGTTCATTCCGTACCTGAAGAAGAGGCAGGCCAACGATCTTTGCTTTCAGGTGATCGACAACGAGCGACGCGTCATCAGACTTTCCGCACTGAGGGAGATCAAGCTCACGAATGGCTCGCCGGCCATCGCGCTGTTGTTTTGCCTGGGCGATCGGGACAAGGCCGATCCAGGCTTCACGAATTTCAGGACGGGAAAGGTCAGGATCCCGAAGCGCGCCGACGATGAGGCCGGCGGCCTTTCGGTTCATGCCGTGATCTCGTTGAAGCCCACACAAAAGGGCGGGCATTTGTATCGTATGGTTTACGAGGACGTCTCCGGGTTCGGACGTTCCTTAATTCAAGGATTTTTGCGAGCGGAGTTCAAGATCATCTCCGACGATCAAGGGATCACCTTCAACCGCGAAGGCTCCAAAGAACCCTTGAAGACGCGCCCCATGGTGGAGCTGAGCGGACACGCCTCCGACCGCTTGAAGGACTCGATCAAAACAAGGCCGCCTGCTGCACGTCGAGCTGATCAATTACCAGGAAAAGAACCTGGGATTCGACGAATCCAAATTCATCAGGTCCGTGCGGCGCGACCTCAGCCTATCGATCGGAAAGGGGCTGCCACAAGGAGAAGCACTGAAGTTCGTGGAGAAAGCGAAGGAGTACGCGCGCAAGAACGACTATGAAGCGATGCGCGTTCGATGGAAGGAGCCACAAGCTAGCCCATACGGCCAGATACCGCCAGGGCGGACGCCGGAGAGGCTCTGTTCGTTAAGTCCGCCGAGGTAACATTGCGCCAGGCTTTGCCGGACATCTCCGACACCATGAGCGACTAGCTCATCTTGAAGATCAAAGACTTCGTTGGATAGAAATCATGTGGCGGATCTTGGTCCCATTGCAGTATCTGAGGATAGCTCACCCCGAGAAATGGAAGTTCGACTTCGGCTTGCCGATTGTTCTGGCGACGATCTTCGCGCTGCCTGTCATCTCGTCCGAATTCGTGAAGGACGCTCTGGGCACGCTCGACATCATCGGCAAGCTGAGCAACTTCTTGGGGGTCCTGACGGGCTTTTTCATCGCAGCGCTCGCCGCGGTGGCTACCTTCGGCAAGCAGGAGATGGACGATCCCATGCCTGGCGAACCGCCCGTTCGACTCGAGCACACCGTCAACACGGAAACCTACTTCGAGAACCTCAGTCGTCGCCGCTTTCTGTCGTTCTTGTTCGGCTACATGGCGTTCCTGACGCTGGTGCTCTACGTGGCCGGCTACATCTATCTCGTCACCGACAAATATTGGCTGTCCGAAGTCGCTCCGAAGGGCCGGCCGACCATCTTCCGGATTTTCTGGTGCGTGTACGTGTTCGCCCTGGCGAACCTGCTGTCGAACACGCTCCTTGGCCTGTTCTATCTGACGGACCGCATCCATCGGCCGAACCGGGTCGCTCGATGGAGCGGGACCGATAATCACGGTAGTCCTCCCGAAGCCGGATCTTGACAGGATCGCGCTGGCGGAAGCTGAATCCCCGAGACTCTTCGCAGGTCGCGTGGCAGATCCGATAGGTCACGCGGCCGAACGCTTGAATGGCAAGCGAAGGCAGTTTCCCCCAACGGTTCTTCGACCGACGGGCGCGGAACGTGTAGACTAAAAGGTCGAATTTCTGTTCAAAATAATCACTTCGCCAGTCGTCATCCTTACAATAGACTATCTTCGTCTTGTCCGGATGAAGGTCCAGTCCGCATTCGGCAAAGCGCTTCGCAAGCGCCTCCTTCAGTTCTTGTGCCTGCCGCTCACTGTCGCAAAGGCAGAGAATATCATCGGCATAACGCTCGAACGGAATGATCGGATGATTTCTTCACTTCCACATGTCGAACGCATTGTGGAGAAAGAGATTCGCCATCAGCGGCGACACCACCGAGCCTGCGGCGTGGCCTTCTCTTGGGGTTCAGGGTGCCGTGTTCCAGTTGAACGGGAGCTTTAAGCCAACGTTCAATGTACTACAACACCCAAGCGCAGTCCGTATGTTTCCGAAAAATGCTCACGCGATATCGAGTCAAAGACTACTCGACAGACTACCCACCACCGCGCTCATCATCTCGACGACTATCCCGATCGGGTAACCATTGGTCGGTCGCGCCATCCCTTTGAAGGGTCTGCGCTTAATGTGCTTGGCTGGTGTCATCGACGCGGCGAACTTCATCTGACGCTTGTACTGCCCGATGGTAACCGTGCCCTTGTACCGACCGCGTGGAACAGATCTGCCTATCGCACAACGTTTACCACGTGCAAGCCCGCAATGCGCTCGAGCGGCATTCCTGGCTTCCCATGCCGCGCTGCTTCACGCCCGGACGATCGTCGACGCTTTGCTGCGTCAATTGGATGCCGCGCATACTGTCCTGCCACCGGAATCGGAGAACAGCCATACAGCAGCTAAGCTTTCTCGACCCATCACCTCGGCACGGTGCCGTACCCGTATGGGAGGCCCTCGATAACCAGCAGCGCGCACATCTCGTGCTGCGACTCGCCCGACTAATCGCCCGCAATCGCCACCACAGGAGATCACAACGATGAACGAACTGAGCAAGGTCACCGCTGAGCACCTACGCCGATGCGCAATCATCTACGTGCGACAGTCCAGTACGACGCAGGTCGAGCATAATCGCGAGTCGCGGTCGCGCTTTGTGGAGAGCGCACCCAAAGGTTACGCGAAGATGTTCAAGGCCATGAATCCTACTCGGCGTCTCGCGGCAAACCATCTTGCAACGTGCAAAGCGCGGCGAGCTTAAGGCTGCTGTTCACGTCTATCGCGGACGGGCAAGAGGCATACGAATTCAAGTACCTGAAGTTGCTCCGGACCTCTTCGCCCCTCTCAAAAACACTGAAGGTGCGGTACGCAACATCCAAGAACTTCTCCGGGTCGATACCCACCACAAAGCTTCGGCTTTCCTGCACATAGGTTTGTGCACGACAGACCAGATCATGCGCATTCCGTCGGGGCCGGAAGCCGCAGCTCGCATCAGAGAGATCGGTCGAATAGCGGTTGCAGGACTTGCAAACGGGGCCTACTGGATGAACCGATCGAGCACCGTCTGTATGCGAAGTCCACGCTCGCGCCGCCGGGCTTCGGAATTGCCGCCCGTCTTCCCGGCTGCGTGTGGTAATGCGTGGGGGCCGATTCGCTTAAGCGAGGACTACAAGTTTATAGAGTTCCAGGCTACCCGAGACATGAGATACAGTTGCACGACGTGGCCAAACGGCTCAGCAACCGCAAGCCTCTCAGAACTGGTAGCAGCTGATAGTGGACAAACGGAGCAACACCACTCTAGATGCGAGCTGGCGAACTTACGAGCTCAACAACTATCGCGGTTCGGCTGAAAGCCACGTGTTTAGTTTCAATCGAGATCCTCCGATGACGAACAGCTTTACCGACGTGACGGGTACCCTCGCTCGATTTGCCTCAACTCTCGACCTACGAAATGTGCCCGCCGCTATAAAAGCCGAGGCGCGTCGACTTCTGCTCGACTCGATCGGTTGCATGACCGCAGCAACCCGCACGCGCATGGCGCCCATCGCTCATCGCTTGGCTGACTTTATGGGCGTCGGCAACGTTGCCTCAGTGGTCGGTCGTAAACAGCATGCGAGCCTCGCGGGCGCGTTGTATGCCAACGCTCGCCTCGGGAATTGCATGGACCTCGACGAGACCTTCCCGGTCGGCCATCACTTCGGCATGGCGGCTGTCGTCACCGCTCTCGCACTAGCAGAGGAGCGCAACGCCAACGGTTCGCAGTTCCTGCAGGCTGTGATTACGGGATACGAACTGGGCGGCCGCGTGGCAAGTGCACTAGGGTTACCCATGCTCTTCACAGAGGGACAACTATCCGGCTTTCCAGATGTTTACAGTTGCTCAGCTTCAGTCGTATTCGCAGCTACAGGCGCGGCGATCCAATTGGAGGCGCAGGACGAGGCGTTGGCCCGGCAGAGCCTTGGCATAGCTGGATCGAATACTCCACTACCAACGACAGGTATGTGGGCATCCTCAACAATCGACTTGCCAGACTGCAAATACGCGGACGCCGGTTGGGCGACACTTGCCGGCGTGTTCGCAGCACGGTCAGCCGGATTTGGTGCAACCGGCTTTTCTGCGATTTTTGATGGAGATCGCGGCCTGATCAAAATGTCCGGTACGGATCGTTTCGATCCGGATAACCTCATTGGCGGCCTTGGCTCGCGCTGGATGCTCGCAGATATTACCTACAAGCCGTGGCCGACGTGCCGCTGGACGCACCACCCACTCACCGCACTCCTCAAGGCGCTCGACAATAGGAACCTCAGCACAGATGAAATTAAAGAGGTGGTGATCGGGGCGAATGTGTTCCTGTGTACCCCGCGATTTCGCAATCCCTCACCGCGCACATTCTGTTCACGGCAATGGAGCATCCCGCACGCTGTAGCAATGATTCTGCTTGGAATTCCTGTTGGCCCCGCTTGGTTAGACCCGGCGCAGGATGACGATAAGAACGTCAGAACGTTGAGAGAAAAAGTTAGGATTGAGCACTGGTATCGCGCGAACCTTATCCAAACGAACACCATTCGCGAACAGTGGCGCAATATGCCTGCGCACGTGACGATCGTCTTGCGCGATGGCACGCGCTTAGAGGCCCAAACAGAGTACGCGTTGGGCGATCCGTGGACGAGTGACACAGCGTATGGAGATCAACAGGTAATTGAAAAGTTTCGCTCCGTAAGCGGCCTGTCAGAGGTCCGCGCGAATGACGTAATCGAAGCCGTATCGGATATCGAAACGCAGCGGGATGTTAAAGCGATCGCCTCAGCGCTACGTGGTGAATGAGACGCACACGAGAGAGCCGTCTTATATACTAGTGTTGGACGACGTGTATGCACGCGGTGTCAAAAATCAATTTGGAAACTTGCACGTAAATTCAGCCGTCAAACTGGCTTGGCTCAGGGCTCCGCATTCTCTGAGCGACATCAGCGATCGCGGCTTCCAAAAGCGCTACCGATGTTTCGATGCCCATCTCCGCTATCTCCGCTTCGGCGTAGTGAAGTAGGTCCAGAATGCTCAACAGCTGCTGTTGCCGTCGCGTCCGAAGCCGATCTTGCCCCTCATCTTGCCCCATCGTTGCTCCGCGACCCCGAGGCCGTAGCGCCTCGGGGTACTCACCGCCCCCAACTTGAGAGCCTGGTGCCCGAAAAAGTGAAGGACGGCCTTCGATTGTATCAAAGTCCACGGATACCAGGAAGATCGGGATGTCCTTCGTCGAGCTATTCTCAAGAAGGCGTTTACAAACATTCAATACCTGTGGAATCGGCGGCGGTGCAATAAGGATAAGATCTGGCTGACGTCTGGCGGCCGCCGAGACAGCAGACTCGAATTCGGCCGTGATCACCTGCATCTTTGGCTGATCGACAGCGTCCCGCAACGCATTTAGATGAGGTCCGGAGGCTATTACTAACGAGGTGGGCATGCGAGGATCCGGTGATAAATATGAGGTTGCTGGAACCGCGGACTGCATTGCGGTACTCTTAGTTGTGCGAATGTTTATCGGTCGCTGCATCGGCCTAGGTTTCGGAGTGTAAGAATTGTTCTAACGCACGCCCTCCCCCGAGAGCCGTACTGTATCTCGAATTATCCAGTGGGACGGCGGCCTCGCAGGTCCCGCGGGCTTGGCCGCGCGACCCCGTCGACGCAGATCAGCAATACTTGAAAATGCGCCGCCAGCCGCCTACCAATTCTGGAGGTACTCGCAGGATGACGCTGTCTTTGTTTGCGCAGGTTCATCTAAAGCGATCTAGTCAAGGGGCGGTGACGGCGTTTCCTGCACCCAACGATTTTATCTTCGTCAGCTTTTCTGCGATCCTGTCCAAAGTGATCTGCCGCAGTCATAGCGGGCCACCAATCCCGCTCGCCTGTGGCAGTGAGATGCTCGTCATCACGGCGGATGCTGACCTCGCCCCACGGGCTTAATCCAGTTTGAAGTTCGTTCTGGCCCCCAACAAGGACCAGAGCATAAAGCACAGTCGCTTTGCGGAAGAGCAGATCATCGGGATTTTGAAGGAGCATGAAGCCGGCGTGTCGGTTGCCGATCTGTGCCGCAAGCATGGCGTCAGTGACGCCAGTATCTACAAATGGAAAGCGAAGTTCGGTGGAACGGAAGTGTCGGAGGCCACGCGGTTGAAGACCCTGGAGGACGAGAACACCCGGCTGAGGCGACTTTTAGCCGACGCCATGCTGGACAACGCGGCCTTGAAGGACCTCGTGGGAAAGAAATGGTGACGCCCGCGACAAAGCGGAAAGCTGTCACCCATCTCCGAGGCGCCTTCGGGATGAGCGAATGGCGGACGTGTGAAGCCATCGGCTGCTGCCGCATGACCATGAGACATCAAAGAACTCGGGCGGACGAAGCCGGCCTTCGCCAGCACATGCGGGCAATCGCCCAGGAGCGCCGTCGCTTCGGCTATCGGCGCTTGCATGTGCTCCTCAAGCAGGAGGGCTATCTGGTCAATCACAAGAAGCTGTTCCGGCTCTACCGGAAAGAGGCTGGCGGTGCGGCGCCGTGGCCGCCGCAAGCCGGCGATCGAGACCCGGGCGCCAATGACGGTGCCGATGCTGCCGAGCGACCGCTGGTCGCTAGACTTCGTGTCGGATCAGTTCACCGACGGCCGCCGCTTCCGTATCCTCACCGTCGTGGATGATTGCACCCGCGAGTGCCTGGCGCTGGTGGCCGATACCTCGCTCTCCGGCACCCGCGTGGCGCGGGCGCTGGACCGGCTAGTGATCGAGCGCGGCAAGCCCAAGACGGTGGTCAGCGATAACGGCACCGAACTGACCAGCAACGCCATCCTGACCTGGACCGATCAGAGCCGCATCGCATGGCACTACGTCGCGCAGGCAAGCCCATGCAGAATGCCTTTATCGAGAGCAACGGCCGGCTGCGGGATGAATTGTTGAACGAGGCGCTGTTTACCTCGCTGGCTGCCCGGTCGCACTCGGATGCTGGCGCGCCGATTACAACGATGTCCGCCCACCCTCGCGGCTCGGAGGGGAGACGCCATCCGACGGAGCGAACTCAGGATTGGATAAAACCTGGGAGCAAGGTCCAGCGCCTCTTCTGGGAGACGAAACTGCGGACTAATCGCGGCTGAGCTCGGCATACGGTTTTACGCACAGACATGCACGGTCCCGTTGCAAGTGATATTGCCGATCGAAATTTAGCTTACAGCTCGGCCACTCACCAATCTGCGAGCATGAGATCATCCCTGTGAACGATTGGCCTGAGCTCACGGCCGAGTCCAGAACGCACCGAAATAGACTCGGGCTGCCGTTTGACGCATCGAAGCTCAGCACTTGAACAGATTGACGCACCGCGAGCAACTTCGTTGCCGTCAAGATCTCGTATGACAACGGCATCACCGCGGGAAAACTCGCCGTCGAACGATGTGACCTGCGCGGCCCAGAGATTTTCGCCCAATCGCAACCGCGTCACTGTACAACTCCCAACAATAAGGGCCCCGGTCGGCCGTAATGCACGCGCAATCCACCTCTTTCGCGCGTCGTGTGCTTCGGCGGAGGGATAAAACCAGGTGCATGGCTTACCCGCATCAATAGCTGAAAGGGGATAAGCACCGCGACCGTCGGCAATGATCATCTTGCATCCAGAGGCAAGTACCATTCGGGCGGCGACGAGCTTGCTTTTCATTCCGCCGCAGCTGTAACCAGGTTGGGCTCCCCCAGCCATGAGTTCGATTTCCGGGGTCACCTCATAGACCTCTCTGATCAAAGCGGCGTTTGCCGTTTCATGGGGATCTGCAGAGTAAAGGCCCGCCACATTGGACAGAAGTACCATCGTGTCGCCTCCAACTAGCTGTGCCGTGCGGGCAGCCAGCCGATCGTTGTCACCGAATCTTGACGTACTTGCCGCAATGGCGTCGTTCTCGTTTATCACAGGAATCGTTTTTAAGTTCAGTAGCTTAACCAATGTCGACCGAAGGTTGACCAGGCGGCGCCTCAACGTCGTATCATCCGGAGTGAGTAGAATCTGAGCTACCGTCAGCCCATGTCGCGCAAATCTTTCCCTGTAAGCTTTAGCAAGTTCAGCTTGGCCGACTGCAGCGGCAGCACGCTTATCTGCCGCTGAAAGGACCTTCTCATGCATATTTAGGACATATCGGCCAATCGCGACAGCGCCAGACGAAACCATAGCCACATCCTGACCGCGTCGACGGATTCGCGCGATATCGTCGGCCAATGTATCAAGCCAGACCTCTCTAACTTTACCGCTGCCTTGCTCCACAATGAGAGCCGTTCCGATCTTCAGAATGATGCGTCGGGCCGACGCAAGCGTCTGACGCGAACGCGCTGGACGCGAAGCTATCTTACAATCGTCTTGCGGTGCCCCGAATTCTGTCACGAAGAACCTCGCCTAAGCTCCGTGCCGCCCATAGAACGCACGTCACGGCCAATCACCAGAAATTACCCGCCCATGAATTCTCGCGGAGTTCGTCGCCAGACCTCTTACCCGGGAACGGGGCTTTGATAGACGCTTTCATCCGCGAGTGAGAGTTTCGTTTAGGCGTGCAGCGAACGCGGGTTTGCCGCGCTGTGACATCCTCAGCATCCATCCGGCATTTGGTTCTTGTTTCCTTCAAGGCCTGTGCCACATTCCGCCCTGCGCAGAAGACGTAGTGCCTACGCCGAATCCATCCCGCATCACAACTGTCGAGGACGGCTCGTTTCTTTGCTTGATTGCGCCGGCCTGCGGCGGCTCACAAGGACCCGATCGCAAAGCCCGAGCCTCTTCAGCGTGCTATGCTTATCTCCCGCGCCCTGAGCGACTCGCGATTTGTCCGCAGGAAACGGCTGGAGCATCGATGAACTAAGAAGATCGCTCCTACTAGCTACCAGATCTCGCTCTTACATCAGATGTCTCTATTTGTAATATCCTTGTATCTTTCTTTCAAATTGTACTTGTGAGGCGCACATGAGCGGATCGGATCAGCACCTTCAGTGCGATCAATCTTCAGCGACGAACGACCTGTACGCGATTGGCGAAATTCCGCCGCTGGGTCACGTACCGAAGCAGATGCACGCCTGGGTGATACGTCGGGAGCGGCACGGCACTCCAGAAAACGCAATGAAGCTGGAGGTGGTTGATACGCCCGCAATTGGTCCAGAGGACGCTCTGGTAATGGTCATGGCGGCTGGAGTGAACTACAATGGGGTTTGGGCAGCTCTCGGACAACCGGTGTCGCCCTTCGACATACACCGGCACTCTCATCACATCGCGGGATCAGATGGCGCGGGGATTGTCTGGGCTGTCGGACATCGTGTCAGAGGCTGGAAAGTCGGTGATGAGGTCGTTCTTCATTGCCATCAGGATGACGGCGATGATGTTGAGTGCAATGGCGGCGACCCGATGTTGTCGCCGTCTCATAGAATATGGGGTTATGAAACTCCTGACGGCTCCTTTGCGCAGTTCGCACGCGTACAGTCCCGCCAGCTACTGCCCCGACCCAGGCATTTAAACTGGGAGGAGAGCGCCTGCTACATGCTTACGCTGGCTACGACATATAGGATGTTGTTTGGTCATCGCCCGCACGTCGTCAGACCAGGCCAAAACGTTCTGGTCTGGGGTGCGGCTGGCGGTCTTGGATCGATGGCAGTCCAACTCGTGACTGTCGCCGGCGCCAACGCGATTGGTGTCGTGTCCGATGAGACGAAGCGCGAGTATGTGATGTCCCTGGGCGCTAAGGGAGTCATAAACCGCACGGACTTCAACTGCTGGGGTCAACTTCCCGACATCGATGAAACCGCTACATACAACGATTACTTGAAGGAGGTACGCTGCTTCGGGAAAGCTATTTGGGATATTACAGGAAAGGGAAACGACGTCGATATCGTCTTTGAGCACCCCGGCGAGATGACATTTCCCGCGAGTTGTTTTGTCGTGAAACGAGGCGGGATGGTAGTCTTCTGCGCTGGAACCTCAGGCTATAACCTTACCATGGATGCCCGCTTTATCTGGATGAGGCAGAAGAGAATCCAGGGAAGCCACTTCGCAAATCCTTACCAAGTCTGGGAGGCAAACCGGCTTGTTATGGAAGAGAGAATAGATCCGTGCCTCTCCGAGGTTTTCACCTGGCCCGAGATTGCCCGCGCGCACGGGAGAATGTTGAAGAATCAGCATCAGCCCGGAAATATGGCAGTCCTCATCCAAGGGAGTCCGGCCAGCCATTGAGTTTGCATACCTAAGAAGCATCGGCTAGGCATGAGGTCCAGAGAAGTCTTCGTTTGATGCCGCGTCTCGGCAGATAGCTTTCGTCGGACTCCAGCTCAAGGGGCGCTTCTGTTCGAACTGGTTAGCGAGCTAGCTGGATGCGCTTCGGCTGAGTTTCAAGTTGAGGCATGTACTGCGGCGCGCACTTGGCGCATCTACGCGTCTTGGCGCATCGTCTCACTATAGATGTTCATAGGTGAGTATTTCTCCCTTTAGATGTACTGTTTCTATCCCAGCCGGTGACGCAATCCGGCTGATCGGACAAATGGGAACGGTATCGTGATTCTGAAGACTGAAGTGCTGGGCGCGGTTTTGATTGCGCAATTCAACCATGCGAATGCCAAAAATCCAATGAGCCTCGAGCTCGAAAACGCCATCCGCGCGGTTTGCAACGAGACGGAGCACAACCCTGCGATAAAGGCCTTGGTGTTGACAGGCGGAAATGATCGTTCCTTTTGTGCCGGGGGCGACTTCAATGAGGTAGCGCAACTTTCCGAGCGCGTCGCAGTGGAGGCTTTTATCGACAGACTAATTGACTTCTATTGTACGATACTAAACGTCACCAAGCCAATTGTTGCCGCCATAGGAGGACACACGGTTGGTATAGGTTTTCAGGTCGCGTTGTGCTGCGATTGGCGCATCGGGTCACCGGAAACCAAACTGCTCATGTGGGAATTAAAACATGGACTCGCTTGCACACTCGGCGGCCATATGCTCGAGAGGATCGTAGGCCGAGCCGCAATGTCTGACATCATCTATGGCTGCGAGGCTATTCCAGTCTCATGGGCGACCGACCACAAGTTGCTCCACGAAGTGTTTGATTCCCGGATTCTTGTTAAGCGAGCTATGACGCGAGCGCAGATGCTGGGCGAATTTCCGGAGATCACATTTCGACGAACGAAGGAGTCGCTAAATCGAAGCTTGGTCGCCGGTTTACGCGAAATCGCGATCGAGGCGAAGGAAGCACATGTTGCTGGATTTGAAAGCAGGGCTGCCGAAAAGCACTTTAAGAACGTGCTGGGCGATTAGGTTGAGGCGGTCATGCGCGGTAACCTTGTTCGCACCAGCCCAGCGTTCCCAGCTGCTCGGGGCCCTATCGCCTCGATTTCGAAGCCGAGACTCTAACGACCAAGGAAACAATGTCTGACCTTGCCCCGCGGGCTTAATCCGGTTTGAAGTTCGTTCTGGCCCACGACAA